>DASZWJ010000028.1 GCA_035546635.1 Gammaproteobacteria bacterium | reverse complement strand
TGTGACGGTGCAGAACGATCATAAGCACGATACAACCCATAATTCTACTATTACTGTGGGCAACGATCACAGCCACACAACAACCAATAATTCAAGTGTTTCAGTAGGTAATGATTACAGCCATAGCACAGCTAATAATTCTATGATTAATGTGGGCAATGATTATAGCCACAACACTATCAACAATGCCAGATACTGTATAGGTAACGATTATAATCATGAAACCATCCACAATGTCACCTGCACCGTAGGAAATGATTACAGCCATATAACGGAAAACAATTCAATGACCAGCGTAGGAAATAATGCCAGCCAAAATATTAGTCATAATCTAAATATTAATATTGGAAACGCCGGAGTAATGGCAGCAGAACAATCACTGACTCTAAGAGTAGGCGGTAATACACTATTAATCAACACGCAAGGTATCTTTATTAATGGCATGCAAGTAAAAGTAAATGAGCAATCATAACCACATGAACAGGAAAAATTTATGGCTAAATTTCCCGCACGCCAAAACGATCTAGTCAATAACAATTCTCATGGCAATGGATACATAATGAGGACTAGCAATCCTACGGTTACATTCGAAGGCCAACCCGTAGCCTGTAGCGATGATCCCGTAATTTTTGCTGATTCTACCCAAAGCACTATCCTTGAAGGTAATGCTTGCGTGATGGTAAATGGCAAGCGAATAGCGTTATTGGAAGATCAAACTTCGGAGGGAGGCATTATCAACAGTAGCGCCACAACCATTCAAATAGATGAAGGAAAACCATTTGTATTTATTGGATCTAATGTTTCTATTGGGAAAAATGTAAAATTTACATGTGAGCCAAAAGAAACCTATAACCAACATTTTATAATTTATCATGATAAGACTGGGGAGCCGCTATCCAACGTGTTATATCGCATAACAACTCCACAAGGAGTTTTCCAAGGTAATACTGATAACAAAGGACGCACTACAATTGTGAGCAGCGATAATGCCGATGAAATCACTATCGAGATCGTTAAATATTAAGGAAATTATATGACCCAACAATCATCACAAACTCATAAAGGCAAAATGACTCCAATTAGTGATAAAAAAGGAATAGAAATTTTTGCCAAATGTCCAACACCGGATGAAGTGACTATATATTTTACAAAAAAAGAAGATATTCCTAATGTTACAGCTTATTCCTTGCAAATATTGAAAGAAATTTTATCTAAAGCCTGTCTTTCAAGCGCCACAATCAGCAGCGTTATTCGAAGTTCTAAGGGACAGGCAGATGCAATGTATCGCAATATGTCAAATGGCAAAAAAATAAAATATAAGCTTGCAGGACAACAAGTTCAACAGGTGTATTTAGATGAGAAAGAAAGTGGAAAGACACCCGCACAAATACGACAGGCTATGGAGAATAAGATTAATGAATTAGCAAAAAATGGCAAGTTTATTTCCAGACATATCGGACAAACACCGAGTGTGTATAACGTCTTTGATGTAGCACCATCTTCAATATCAAACCCAAAAAAATTTTTATACATTGCTCATCATGATTCCCGAGTAACTAAAGTTCTTGACCCAAAAAATTCGGGTGATCCAGCCTATCATTTCGAGATAGCACAGCCTGCCTCCGACATAAAAAATAAATAAATTTATAGCTGTTCGTCCTATAATTAAATCCTGCTCCAAAATGGGCGCGCGGAGTTATACAAAATATGAGATACTTATGCATTAAAAAAGATAAATTATGAAAAAAATTCTAATTTTACTTTTGTTAATTTTTATCCTTACTTCCAAGACATGCTATGGGCTAAACGTTAATCCTGAAGATCAACATAATTTTGATAAAAGAATTGCAACAAAAAACAGAATTTTTAGAAAAACAGTAGACAAAAGATATTTGAAATTATTAAATCATGAATACAAATACTTTAAAATTTTCAACTACTGCCGAATAGGGTTTACTCACAAAAACCATGATGAATTTGCTATTCAGATTATCAATACTAAAACCAAAGAAATGAAATATGTTTTACTCCTTAATCCGATGGAATATTATAAAACAATAGAATTATCTAGTTACACATTAGAAAATGAAAACACAACAAACTGGATTGAGGAAATACCCGATTTACTTTGTTTCACTAAAAATGCATTGAAAAAAGAAATTAAAGACATTGATAGCACCACAGACGTAATAAGAGATGAGAGCCTGCACCCTATTAATAAATTCGACACTGTTTGCGCTGGAAGTGATTTCTACGATTATTTGTGCTATGCCTATAGCTTAAGTAGAAATAGTATTGTTGCATTGGGCGGTTGGTTAACCCATTAGTCATTACTCTGACATAACCAAAGGAATCAGCCACACAACAAATACCCAAAACACTAAAATGTAAAAAACCAACCTCAAATGAAATCAACATAAGATTATGAACCGATTATCAATAGCAATATTATTCCTTTTATATAGCCTAGGGATAGTTGCGGACAACAGCTACAACTATTCACCCAATATATATTACGGGGATGTCAGCAGTAGCTTTTCACGCATTAACTCAATACAAAATGACAAAATTCCCAACTTCTTATCTGATCTAAACCAAAATAATATCGTTGCTTATAACAATATAAATAGCCAAGCTTTAATAAGTTACTCCCAATATCATAAACAATATAAAATTTATTCATCATGTACAGGAAATTTTTTAAATAGAAATATTCGAGAATTAGATTATGGACTCAGCATTGTTAACCCCCAAACAGGTGAGGTTAGATATGTCATTCTGTTATCTCATAACGGCAAATTCAAAATAATTGATCTACTTGATGCCACATACAAACTAGATTTTAAAAATCCACCCAATTATCAAAACAAACCAGAAGTATTATGTTTTGGGAATAAACATGCCCTAAAAATGCAAGATTATTCCATTTGCGCTGGGTTTGGATATTATACTTATCCGTATAATAGGTTTTATGCTTGTTACAAAGCAATTGCAGGTAAATTTGTCATCAATAATCTAATAAACGCTATCAGCTAAATACTTGGAATACTTTAGTGAAAAAAATAATTCTACATGGTTTTTTTTTCTTATTTATATTTGTACCTACTGTATTTGCAAATGATCCTTCAAGCTGGAACAATTTGCTAAATGCTCTGGAAAAAAATAATGCTATCGCACGAAAATATTTAGAGCCAGATATATTAAAATATTATGATAAAAAATATAGTTCTTATAAAATATATAGCTATTGTCAAGGAAATTTTACAAACTTTAATAGCAACGAGTATCTAATTTGCACAATAAATAAAGATGGTCATTCAATATATCTTTTAGCTCTTGGAAATAAACATATCAATAGAGTCTACAAATTTTCTTCATCACAAATTACCAAATTAATATATGCTAATCAAGAAGCCAACTTCAGTAATGATCCTATCATCGAATGTAAATCTTCGAAATATATGCAATTGATACATCAGGTTACTACTGGAGTTATGGGATTTCATTGGCATCACACCACTACGTTTAATCAATTTGACTCATTTTGCATTTCAAACACAAATTCTGAAAACGATAAATACGGTTATAATTGCTATACCTATAATCCAAAAAATAGAAAATTTTCCATTACATTAGAATCTTTTACCGAAAATATACCCTAAACCACACAAAAATGCTGGAATTTTGTCAACTATGCGGCCAAGGCCAATTGATAAGTTAAAGCCTTCGGCAAATACTCATCTTACAAAAAACCATGATTACAGCCAAAATGCAACCATAATGCCATACAATTTATTGGCAATAATTAGTGACTGGCGCAAAATTCAATAGCAGTGCGTCCGGTAGGAAGCAGGGATCCAGTTAACAAAGAAGTTAAAGTTTCGCTTTCCTGCGGCGTGGATCCCTGCTTCCTGCAGGGACGACGCACTACTTTTGAATTTCGCGCCGGCAACTAATTACATCCAATCTTTAATGAAACATAACTAGAGAGAAAATGTACTATAATAACTATTAAACCATTTATACCCAGATTGGAATCTGGACGAACTGGCTAATTCATTAACATTTTGGTAGGCAGGGATATGAAAACCAAATTGCACCTTCTAAAATCCATCCTCATTACCCTACTGGGCTGTTTGGCAGCTACTTCAATAGCCAACCCTGCACAGGCTGAAATCTGCCCCCTGGTGGAAACCATTGTCTCCAGCAATCCTGATTCCACCGACTATGCTACTTATTTCAGCCCTCAAATGCCTGGCTGGCATTCGCATCATGTGCCCATGGTTGATTTAAGCGATGCCAAATTTGATTCCGTGATGGCTAACAACTATAGGGTAGATTGTGTCTATGACACCCCCGAAGGCTATCTCGTTTTGCATCCCGACGATCATCAAGTGATCGATATTAGCACTGTGATAAATAACGGTAAATGGTACTGCAATGCCTCCCAGTCAGAAAGGTATCCAGATAGAACTGAGGAAGACTGCACCTGCACTGAGTCTATTGATATTTGCGGATTCACGCTATTACCTGCGCCTTATGCCCCCTATCCCTACTCCTAATCCACCTTACTTACCCTACCCCTCTTAAATAGGCGCAGAATGAAAAGCTTCCTAAATTATTGGCTTTTTCAAATATTTATCCTATATTTATAATATATAATTAATGTAGGTATTGTTATGTTAAAAACATTAAATGCTATTTTTATAGCGCTATTATTAAGCATTGGAGTAAGTGGTTGCCAAAAACAAGCAGAAACACAAACCACCCCAACGCCGCCTGAAGCCAGCACAACTGCGCCTGCGCCGTCGGCATCTGCAACGCCAACACCGCCTGCCAGCAGCAGCGCGCCAGCTGAGAAGCCTACCTCGACAACTCCAGCCCATTCTACTTCTAAAGAAGCACCTAAAGTCATAGTGGTGCCGGAACAACAAAAAAATAATACAGTTGGGGAAGCCGCAGCAGTGCATAGAGCGGTGGCTGCTCCGTTGCGTAGAGCGATTGGTGCGGAACGATATATTCAAACGCATCCACCAGAATCTCAATAAACTGACTGGAGGATAAGAAAATGTCTGAAAATCAGAATCCAACACCAATTCAGCAGCCCCAAAAAATGTCTGGTATTGGCAAAGCGCTATGTATCGCCATTGTGCTGATTTTACTATCAGTCATTGGTTCTTACATATTTTTTCCTTTACTGGGGATTGCTGTAGTTATCAGCACTGGCGCATGGGGATTAATCATACTGACCATCGCTATATTCACGATTGCTGTGCTGTTATTCTTTGTTATTCCTGGGATTTTAGTATTTTTAATTAGTTCTTTTGCTTTTGTCTGGGTAGTTTTGGCTATAGTACTATTTCCCATATTATTCCCAATTATCATGCCGGTATTTATTCTGTTATTATTCTTAGCTTATATTCTCAGACAGAAAAAATCCTGAGCGAAGCCCAGGATAACGACAGCTGGACAACGCAGCTATAATACTCAACAGTAGGACGAGAGAAATATGCCCCAACTCCCACAATTACAATTACCTGAAAATGCCTCAAAACTATTGTTACACTCCTGCTGCGCCCCCTGCTCCGGCGAAGTCATGGAACGCCTGCTGGAAAGCGGCATTCACTACACCATTTTTTTCTACAATCCCAACATTCACCCATTAAAAGAATATGAAATTCGCAAAAATGAGAATATCCGTTTTGCAAAAAAACATGGCATTGACTTTGTAGATGGTGATTACGACCGCGATGCTTGGTTCGAACGCGCCAAAGGCATGGAAAATGAACCTGAACGGGGAATCCGCTGTACCATGTGTTTTGATATGCGCTTTGAACGTACTGCGCTTTATGCTTTTGAACATGGTTTTCAGGTTTTTACCAGTTCCTTAGGCATTTCCCGCTGGAAAAACATGGAACAAATTAATGGCTGCGGAGAACGTGCAGCAGCCCACTATCCAGACATGATATACTGGACTTTTAATTGGCGTAAAGATGGCGGCTCACAACGCATGATAGAGATATCTAAGCGTGAGGAATTTTATCAGCAAGAATATTGTGGTTGTGTCTATTCATTACGAGATACCAATCGCTGGCGTATGCAAAATGGACGTCAACGTATTAAAATTGGTGTACAATATTACACTAAAAACGATTAGTTTTTAGTAAACAACATCTAATACTGGAAAATACATGTCATGGAACGACATAAAAAACCCAAAAAAAATGTTTTAGTCGTCTGCACTACTTGTCGTGATCGCCGCGAGCTGCAAACTGACACTTTTCAACAGCACTACAATATCCACTTCCAAAATTATGACGACAGCATTTTGGATCGCATATTGTGCAAATGCCTTACCAATATGCCACAAGCATTTGTACCCGCTGATGATCTCAATCACCTATTAGATTTCTGTAAAAAAAATGCCATCGATGGTTTATTTAGCACGGATGATTATCCTGGCAGCATCTACGCCAGCATCCTTGCCCACCGCCTTGGATTACCCGGACCCACCCCACAAAGTGTACTGACCTGTCAACATAAATATTATAGCCGCATCGCTCAAAAGCACATCGTACCTGAAGCCACCCCTGATTTTCAGTTGATAGATCCACAGAAATTTTCCCAATCAACATTTAATCTACCCTTCCCTGCTTTCATAAAACCCGTCAAATCGTATTTTTCTATCATGGCAGAAAAAATTCTTGATAAAACACAGCTTGAAAAAAACATAACGCAATTATTACCACCGGATTTATTTTTGCAGCAACTCAACTGGTTTTTACGCAATTATTCTGATTTTGATTTAAGCGGGAATTATCTGATAGCAGAAAATCTATTAACCGGATGGCAGGTTACCTTGGAAGGGTTTGTCTATAACAAGCAAGTGATTATCATGGGCATTATAGATTCTATTATGTATCCAGGCACTTATAGTTTTGAACGTTTTGTCTATCCTTCACAATTGCCGCAATCTGCACAACAATCCATGATGGAGATAGCAAAACGCTTTATCTTGGGAATCGATTTGGATAATACATTTTTTAACATCGAATTCATGTACAACCCTGAAGATGGCACGCAACACATTATCGAAGTGAATCCTCGCATTTGCTCTCAGTTTGCCGATTTGTATGAAAAAGTAGATGGTTATAATAGCTATCAAGCATTAGTGGAATTAGCGCTAGGACAAAGACCCGAGATAAAACACCGCCAAGGAAAATTTAATATTGCAGCAAGCTTTGTATTACGCCGCTTTAATAATAAACTAGCCGCCAAAGTACCCACCGAGCAAGATTTTTTTACTTTTCATCACACCTTTCCAGAGGGACGTTTTGAAATGCATTTACAAAAAGGACAGTATTTAGATGCCATTATGCAGGACGGCAAAAGTTATCGTTATGGGTTAATACATTTGGGCGCAAGTGATGAACAGGAATTATTTGCCAAATTTGAAGCAAGTAAAAAACTTTTGCCGTTTGAATTTACGGATTAATAAAAACTATTTTTATAGCTTTGATTACTCAGAAAAATACTTAAGAAACCAGGCTGCCGTTAACTCTGAAACTTTTTCCAAAGTTCCAGGTTCCTCGAACAGATGGGTTGCTCCTGGCACTATCTCCATTTTCCTGACTCCAGATAACGCTGAATAAGCCTGCTGATTTAATTCAATGACACCAAAATCGTTACCACCCACTATTAAAAGTGTAGGAGCCATTACCCGCGGTAATTCATCCAATGCCAAATCTGGTCGGCCACCCCTTGATACAACTGCCGAAATATTCACCTCTTGGCTGGCTGCTACTTTCAATGCTGCAGCAGCGCCGGTGCTTGCTCCGAATAAGCCGATCGGCAAGAATTGCGCTGACTTTTGTGTTTTAAGCCATAACACAATGGCCAGTAATCTTTCCGTTAAAAGTTCAATATCAAAGCGTGTCGCATAGACTTCATCTTCTTCTGCGGTCAATAAATCGATCAGCAAAGTGCCAAGACCGGCTGTTCGCAATACACTAGCCACATAATTATTGCGTGGCGATAAGCGGCTGCTACCGCTACCATGTGCAAATACCACTAAACCTTTGGCATCTTTGGGCAGAGATAGCATACCCTCCAAAATAACATCCTCCAGCTGAATTTCTATTAATTTTTCTGGAATTTCAATATGCATAGTGACCTCAAAGAATTATTGTTGGCTTGATTCTTTTGCGTATTGATCGAGCAAAGCGATCACCTCTTCATCTTCGACTTGAGCAAAGTCACTGTAATAAGCACCTACTGCGCCCAAGTAACTAAAATCCTGAGGAATATCCAACGCCACTATCTCACCCGCTTCTTTTTTTATTAAATCAGCTGTCGATTTAGGCGCCACCGGCACTGCAACAATAATTTTTTTACACTGGCGATGTTTTAATTCCTGAATGCCTAAACGCATGGTGGTACCTGTGGCAATGCCATCATCTACTAAAATAGCAATTTTTCCCTGAACGGGAATTTCTGGCCGGTTTTTTAGATAGTGCTCCCTTCTACGTTTAGCTTCCCTACGTTGGCTTGCCACTTCCGCAGCCAGCCAATGTGGGTCAACCGCCTGTAGCTCTTCTTTTGAACCTAACATATGTCCATCTTCAGCTACTGCCGCGATGGCATATTCCGGCTGATAGGGGTGGCCGATTTTACGGCTAATAATCAGGTCAAGGGGGGCATGCAATAAACGAGCGATTTCGACTGCTGTCACCACTCCGCCTCGGGGGATGGCATAGACAACAACTGGCTGATCTTGATATTTTTTCAGGGCTTGCGCCAGCAATTGCCCTGCTTCACTACGATCCTTGAAGTGCATGGATTTATCCTTAATATAACATCATATAACATCTTTAATGGATTCATACGGTGTTGTGACGCAGGAGAAACTAACCTTATGCATCCGCCGGTAAAAAATCATAGCTCCTCGTAAAAAAGTAAATAAACTTTAGTCAAAACAGACGACCCCCATATATTTACGTTATACTATAAGCCCAGAATGTAATCATATACCTTTATGAGCCATCTTGAAGTCTATATTGTTTTATTTGCATTAATCATCAGCGTTGGCATGCTATTTGGCAAATCCTCTATACCTTTGCCATTATTACTAGTGATCGCCGGTATGCTGATAGCTCTCCTACCTGGACTACCTGAGGTACAACTTGATCCCGAGCTGATTCTGAATATTTTCCTACCATTATTAATTTTTGAGATCAGCACTTTCACGTCCTGGAGAGATGTTAAAAAAAATCTTCGTCCCATTGCGATGCTCTCGGTTGGCCATGTGGTATTTATCACCCTCCTAGTAGCCATTATAGTACATTCGTTTATCCCAGGATTTAACTGGCCTATGGCGTTTCTTTTAGGGGCTATTGTATCACCCCCGGATGACGTGGCCTTAGTTTCGATAGCAGAGCAAGTTGACCTGCCACAACGCATTATTACGATTTTAAAAGGTGAAGGCATGTTAAACGATGCGGCAGCCTTAACGCTTTTCCGTTTTTCACTGGCAGCAATTTTCACCCATCAATTCTCATTGGTAAGCGCTGTATCTTCGTTTTTTATCATCATCGTTGCTGAAACAGTTTATGGGTTTGTGTTAGGACACCTGATTGGCAAATTAAGTTTAAAAATTAACAATCCCATTTTGCAGATCATGTTATCTCTGTTGACGCCATTTTTAGCTTATTTACCGGCACAACGCTTAGGGGGAAGTGGTGTACTAGCAACGGTAGTGACTGGACTAATCATTGGCCATAAATATATGGAGCGCTTTCAACCTGAAGTGAGGATTATCGGACATTCAGTATGGGTTATGTTGAGTTTTGCATTGCAGAGTATTTTGTTTTTATTGGTAGGGCTGGATCTAGATACTATTTGGGATCATATTTCATTTTTACCGATAAATTCCTTAGTACTTTATAGTTTAGCCCTTATTGTGACGGTAATTATTGGCCGTTTTTTATGGGTATACCCTGCTACCTACCTCTCACGTTTAATACCCAGCATTCGCAAGAAAGACCCTCTTCCACCTTGGCAATATCCCTTTATTGTTTCCTGGCTGGGTATGCGCGGTGGGATTTCACTCGCCGCTGCCTTGGCAGTGCCTTATCTAGCCAACATAGTTCACCAAAAACACCCACGTGATCTGATTGTTTTTCTGGTATTCACAGTGATTATGGCAACCCTCATTTTACAAGGACTAGCGGCTCCCTTTATAATCAGGAGGTTAGGTATTCATGCTCATGTAAAACACGAGAAATACCAGGAGCACTTAGCAGAATTATCCGCACGCGCGGAAATAGCTAAAGCCGTCCTGCATTGGCTTTCGGAATACAAAAAATTGGTTACAGGGGACAAGCAGTTGTTAGAAGAAGTCAAGTTTCGCATGAAAGAATATAAGGCGTTGAAAATACAGATGGAGCAAAGTATAAAAGATCATGGCGACAGTCATGCCGCTAACCATAATGAAGAAATTGAGCTAAGAGACACGATATTCCTTTCGGAGAAGATTGTTGAAGTGGAGCGGACAGAGCTGGCGCGCCTCTGGCATGAGAAGAAGATTACCCATTCCTTGAAAAATAAATTAATGCGGCAGTTAGACCATCGGTCTAAGCATTTGATGGATTAAATATTTTGTTCTTTCCTTTTCCCACCAGTCAGGTAATCCCCTCTCCCTAACCCTCTCCCGCAAGCGGGAGAGGGGACTATCTGTTTTGCGGGAAAAGTAGGTAACCACTAATCCGTTTGCACATCCGATTCATCTTGCGGCTGAGGCTTCGTATCAGCCGACCCACAACCCAAAGCACTACCCATAACCAATGTCGCTACCAATATTACTGAAGAAAGCTTGAACGTATTCATGATATCACCCGAAGTTTACATCTTAACTTATTGTTTTTTGCGCAAATACACACGCAGCTAATGAACATATAAAATTACAGCCGAATTCTGCCAGTATTCTATCGCTGAGTCAAAAATAATTGTGTATTTTCCGAGCAGCTCCCTTGAGAAACAGGAAATTTTGAAGAAATAACTTGAGAATATATTAATAAACACATGAAAAAAAAGAAAAACCTTCATCCACGCCAACATTTAGAAAGCTGGCGAGGATAAAAGCCCGAAGATTGCTGCAAATTACTTCTTAACCTGAACCACAACTTTACCCCGGCTGTGGTTATTCTTTAAATGGGTAAGCGCTGCTGCAGTCTGTTCCAGAGGGAAAGTTTTATCAATCACCACCTTGATAATACCTTTATCCACTAAACCCGCCAGTTTAGACAAATCTTCTTTATTCACTTTAGTGGTTTGAATAACGGAATTAACACCAAATTGTTGTTCCAGCTCAGTGCGCGGCTGCTCAATAGAAGAAACAATAATCCCGCCTTTTTTCAATACCTTGAATGATTTGGCATACGTATCACCACCCACTACATCATAAACCGCATCATAATTATTCAGCAATTTTTCAAAAGCCTGCTTTTTGTAATCAATGATTTCATCCGCACCCAACTCTTTAACAAACTGCGCATCTTCCGTGCTGGCTGTAGCCGCCACATAAGCTCCCAAATGTTTAGCAAGTAATATAGCAAAAATGCCAATACCACCCGCACCACCGTGGATCAGGATTTTTTTACCCTTAGAAATACCAATATGATCGACCAAAGCTTGCCAAGCGCTGATTCCAGCCAATGGTAATGCAGCAGCAGAAGTCGCATTAACACTGGTAGGTTTATGTGCAACATTTTTTGCATCCACCACCACATATTCAGCAAATGACCCTGCCCCACCTTTTAACAAACTGGCCTGACCATACACTTCATCACCGGCCTCAAATCCAGTGACATTATCACCCACGGCATCTACCACACCGGAGAAATCAAGTCCAATAGTCGCTGGAAATCTTAAAGGCACTGCCTGCTGTAAGCGGCCTTCACAGATTTTTACATCAACAGGATTGACGCCAGCGGAATGCACTTCTATTAAGAGCTGGCCTGGGGCAACGGTGGGCTTTGGAGCGTCGTTAATTATTTTGAGTGTTTCTGGGGAACCATAATTACTAATTTGTACTGCTTTCATAAATTTCCTCCTTGAAATTTTGTTGTTCCATCCTGGAACTGTTTTACATTTATTTGCTTGGTCACATGGAATACCAAGTAGAAATATCATATCATATATGCACAGTCTTAAGCCATAAAATCTATAAAAAGTGCCCAGCATTTACCAAGGATACCCATTGGAAACTACACAAAAAAACATACTGTACTATGCAAGCTTACTCATAGGTGCTTGGTTATTAGGATTAGCGGGAGAATCCATTTATGCGCCTGCTATGCCCTCTATCGCTACCAGTCTTGGCACCTCAGATGCACTCATCAAACTGACAGTTACTTTTTTCATATTTGGCAAAACCATTAGCATGTTTATCTGCAGCCCCATCGCCGAGGCATTTGCACGCAGACAGTTTCTATTATTTGGGTTATCGCTTTTTATCTTAGGCGGTTTGATCTGCACCTTCAGTCCTGATATTCATATCCTGTTAACCGGACGCTTAATTCAAGGCTTAGGCGTAAGCATCACTATTTTGATGGGGCGCGCCATTGTCAATGACCGTTTTGAAAACCGTTATGCAGCGCAAGTGTTCAGCTATATTTTCACTGGTAATGCTATTGGGATTTTTATTCTACCTATTCTCGGCGGTTATTTGGCGACCTTTCTAAGCTGGCGTTGGATCTTTTTTATTCTGACTTGCTATGGCGCTATCGTGTTTATTTTATTATGGTGGTCGCTACCGAAAAAAAACTTTCAGTTTTCACTTGAAGCGCTTAAACCATCGGTCATTTTTAATAATTACAAAACCATTACGAGAAATGCACCCTTTTGGGGATTTTTACTCTGCGTGGCGTTTATGATGGCGGGCGAAAAAGCCTATACCACCACAGCCGCGTTTTTATTTATCAAAAATATCGGACTGAGTCGAGTAGAGTTTGGTTATCTTAATGCTGCAATGTGGGCAGCGCATTTATCTGGTACCCTGGTAGCGGGTTGGTTGGCATTTAAATGGGGAATAGATCGCGTACTGGCCATTGGTATTTTGTTAATTTCTATTTCCAGCTTAGTGATGTTAAGTGCCGGTTTTACCGGCTGGGATAATATTATCGTCTTTGGCGCTGCCATGCTGATTTATATGCTAAGCACAGGTTTAGTCATTGTCCCCGCAGCGGTAGGCATAGTCCGTCCCTTTCCCAAGTTGATTGGTTTTGCTACTGCATTCGCTATGGCCATGGAATTCGCCATCGCTTCCGTCATCAGCTATCTGATTAGTCAACACTCATCAACCGTCACACCGATTGAGCGCGTGGTTGGCACCATGGGGTTATTAACATTGTTGGCATGGGTTTTATTGCTGAGAAAAACTTATTTGTTGCATAAGGAATAAGTTCTAACCAAAAGTAAAGGTATACAATTCAACACCCGGGTCTTCAATAATTAAAGTAATTTCTCCCGTCGCCACCTCTGGAAAGCCCGCCACTTCATACAGCCTTTGCGCCGTAACTGTGACTTCAGAATTTTGCACATCAGCGCCGCCTTCTGCTCCTATCGGCTGACCATTTAACAGCACTTTTACGCGAAGCGGCTTATGGGTGGTATTGCCCATCACCACATACACATGCTGAGCGCGAAAATGAATTTTAATAGCGCTGCCGGCAGCCATAGCGACAATTTTTTGACCATGAATCAACCACGCACCTTGTAGCGCCCAATCATCTCGGGGAAGCTGGGTTGGAAAGGTGTAATTAGCCGTTTCATCCGTTACAGGTGCCTCCTTCCCTGCAAAAGTTCCCGAACGCACATAACCTAAATAAGTTTCTGGCGTCTCATCATAGCTTGGCATAGCGGCATTCAACCCAGAACTTGCCATGTTCTGCATAGGATTAAGCCCCAATAGCACACGGATATTATGCTCCGTCGTCGCATAATCCCCCTCACCAAAGTGCTGATAAACCACTCTACCCTGCTTATCAATCAAATAATGCGCTGGCCAATAACTATTTTGGTAATTGTTCCAGGTAGCATACTGATTATCTAACGCGACTGGATAATGAATCCCAAAACGCGCCACCGCTTGGCGAACATTATCCGCATTTTTTTCAAATTCAAACTCTGGGGTATGTACACCAATAATCACTAAACCTTGATTGTGATAAGCTTTATCCCATGCCAGCAAAAAAGGCAAGGTACGGATACAGTTAATGCACGAGTACGTCCAAAAATCAATTAAGACCACCTTGCCCCTTAACTGCGCTAACGTCAATGGTTCAGAATTAATCCAAGGTCCAAGCCCTGCCAATGCCGGCGCCGCATAAGGAATCAGCAGTTCATCTATCAAACCTGTAGTCGGAGACGTTGTTGCTTTAGTTTTTTCTGCAGGAGGGGCTGTCCCTGGGGCTGCCAATAACGCAAACAAATCCGGGCGAAAATGGCTGATGTAAGCTAAAGCCAGCGCCGTCACAATGATAATGACACCAAAAATCTTGCGCAGCAGTTCAGTGTGCTTTTTTATAAATCCGATACTACGCACTAACTTTTTACCCAACAAAGCGATAATAACCATCGGCATTACACTGCCTAAAGCAAAGGCAAATAACGCAAAAAAACTGCCTAGCGCAGTTTTTTGCACTGCGATCTGTATCAGCGCTGCAGCTAAAATCGGACCGGCACAAGGCGTCCAGACTAAACTGACCAATCCCCCCAACAATACACCGCTTAAAAATCCGCCACCTTCTTGTTCTCCCGAAGCGAAACTTGTGCCAAAATTAGCTACTTTTTGCGTCAATAAGCTAAACTTGTCTGTTAAATAACTGGACACCATGACGATGCCAAATAGAATAATTAAAATAAACGCTGCATCTCGTAGGCGGTCGAGGTTAATTCCCAAGTGGGTGACTAAATAGTGAGATAGCAAGGTAAACAAGGTGAAGACGATGGTAAAACCCGTGATAATACCTAAGGGTCTTTTCTTGCCGCCTTCAATGGTGCCTGACAACATAATCGGCAGGATAGGTAAAATGCATGGAGAAAGAATAAGTGCAAAGCCTTCGACAAAGGCCAGGACAAAATTAAGAAATTCAAAGTGCATACGGTGATACCCCCTCCTTGGAACTTTGCAGTTTGTTTAACTATTATTTCCCGTCTATTACTTTTTTACAGCGAATTCGCTATTACCCTTTTAAGAAAAACAAAATAATGAGAAAAAAATATGGAAAGCAAACCCTTATTTTCTAAATTATCTACTCAAACTCAAACCTTTTCAATTGAAAATATATTTTCTGAGTTATCTGCAATAATTCCATCAAAAAAAACGACAATAGAACAAGTTCAAAGAATCTTAGCTTACGAAGAACTGTTACTAAAGTATACTTTACCTCAGAACTTGCAGGAATATTTGACTACAGAACATGCCTCATTAGCTAAAATAGCGCCAAAAATAATGAATCTAATAACAACAATTAAAGAACTCGAACTCGACAGCAAAACACATCAAGACAAAATCGATAGAATTAGACAAAATTTAACGACCGCTCTCGACGTTATATCCGCTAGTCTCTCGACATCAGAACAGTATATTGCCAGTCAACTTGTTACATCAGCTGATTATAACAGTTATGGACTATCCTGAGCACTGCTAGTTGGCGTTGGAGCTACTGTAACCTGCAAACTTATTTGGTGTTCCTCAAGAGATGGATTTGAATCCTTAGCCTTACTTATAGCAGCTGAATGACTTTTCGCATGAAACCCCTGCGTTAACAATCCTTCCATGGTTTTACTATGTTGTTTTGCATCATTAACCAAATCCTCACCTTCATCATCCTCTGCCTCTGTGGAAACAGGTGGACTTGAAATTTTAGATAAATGTTCTTGATATATTTCACGCTGTTTTGAAGTTAAATACGGCAAAAGAATTTTTGGCATACGTTCATCATCAGATCTCAATGCCAAGGTAAATGCACTATCGTCATCTTCATCTTTATTTGCTATCCAAGCAGAAATAAATTTTTTATATTTTTCTTGCTTTAAGAATTGTTCAGAATGATTTAATAAAAACTGTGCGACATCTGTGTGGCCGTTAGCAATAGCCAACATTAATGTAGTTTCCTTTTGATGATTTCTTTCATATAATTTCCCTTTATGTTGAATTAAATACTGAACCACTTCTAAATGGCCATTAGCGGCAGCACACATCACTGCATTTTGTCCTTTTCTATTTATTAGATTAATGTTAGCTCCTGCACCTATTAACTTTTTTATAACATCTAACTTTCCAGCCTTAGCTGCGCATATCAATGCTGTATCACCTGCTGCATTTTGATAATTTAATTGTGGTTTTTTTTCAATAAGAAAATCTATCATATCGTCCCTGTCATTTAATACCGCATCGATTAAAAGTGTATTTCTTTGGTTAAAGGTAAATGGTGTATTAACATCTCCACCTAATTTTATAAGAGTATCAATGGTTGCAGAGCCTTTACCCATAGCTATCTTCCAAGAATCTTCATCACTTTGTGCTATGGCTATTTTAAAAACGGGAGGAATAGTGGTAGAACTATAGCGAGAAAGAAAAATTTCGGGTGCAAATTGCAGCATTTCTACCGCCATGCGACTGCCACAAAAAAACTCTTTCGCTTTTGAATTTTGGAGATAGTCATAGTAGCTTTGGAATGGCAAAGTTTGGTGTTGTTTCTTAGCATCCAGATCCCGCAACTCTACTAAGTAAATACCAATATCACTACCAATGGAACCCACAATCGCCTTAAATAATGCATCGAGTTCATGATCTTGAAAAACCCGCATCCCCACCTGTTCACCTAATGGTTCTTTAGGGTTATATTCAGAGTCAAAAAATGACCAGGTTTTATTAGAATAATGCAATTCACAAACATGCCGTTTGCCTCTAATTAAACAAACGCCTTCCTGGCTCATTTCTTTAATATTCTGAAAAGCTTCCTGTAATAATCCATTTTCTGCAGAAGAAGACTTAGAAAAATTTCCACCCATAAGATGTAAGCGATCTACTTCTAAAGTAACAGGTGCCTTTTCCCCTGTTACTTGCCGCTTGCTTCCTGAAGCTAAAATATCATAAATTGCGCCACTTTTAGGCGGATAATCGAGCACTTCATGGGCAAATTGCATAAAAGATTTTTTTAATGCCTCGTTCAAATGCTCTGGATTACCACTCCAAGCTAAAATAGCTTTATAAGTATCATTCCACCAATCCAAATTTTTTGCTTGGCGCATAAGCCCCCTAGACAAACTGAGCTCAAAGCAAAATCCTTGTTTAAATTCCTGCAAGTTAGCAATCAATTGCCGATTCTCTTCTGGATTAAGCTTTAAAAAGCGTTCAAGTTTCTCTATAAATACTTCTTGCGACACTGATTCAGTTATCTTAGTTTTGGATTCTGATGACATTACAATACTTTCCACACAATTAATTTATAAAAAATTTAGGTATTATTATAATTAATTTATGTTAAGAGAGTATTAATATAGGGATCTACTAAAAATTAGTAAACAAGACTTTTTTGTTGGCTAAAACCCACTTTGTAATTGAACTAAGCAAAATGCATCACCTGCTGCTTCAATTCCGCTTCCCTGTACCGATAATCAGGTAAAATCTCCTCAACCCGCGCCCAAAAAGCCCTAGAATGGTTTTTATGCGCAATATGACAAAGCTCATGCACAATCACATAATCAATCAATTCCAGTGAAACAAAAATAAGCCGCCAATTAATACAAATACGATTTTCAGTGCTACAACTGCCCCAACGCCGCATGGCGCTGGTGATACGCCAGCTGCTGGGCTTAAGCCCCGAGACTTCGACCCAAACTTGCAGACGCTGTTTCACGACTACCTCTGCCTGTTCTCGATACCACCGGCTTAATCTGCAGAGAACCCAATGCCGCTGTTTATTTTCCGGCAACCCTTGGGGTATTCTGACATGCACCTGATTATCAGCTAAACAGCAGGTTTCAGACCTATGCAAACCTCCATGCACCTGCAGCGGATAGTGTTTCCCTAAGTAAGGCACCAGCTCCCCAGTCACTAGTTTCTTCTCTGCTGAAGTTTTCTCTAAATGCACCATCGCCGCATATTCTTTTAGAATCCATTTAGCCTGACTTTGCGCCATTTTTTTTAGTTCTTTCAGGCTAGTGCGCAATGGCGCTTGAATAACCAAGCCCTGTTGATTATCGATTTTAAAGCCAATCGTGCGCTTACGCTTAACACTGCGTATGACGACAAAAGGCACTATAGTCTGGTTCAACAACAAAGTACCCGATTCAACGCTGAGATTTTTTGGCATAACTTTGGTTCCGATTGGAGTTACACTGCTACTATTGTTTTCTTTCATTCAACCTGCAATACATGTAATAATAATCAATGGTCACAAGGAGGTGAATCATGATTCAATGGAAAAAAGCATTCTTACTGGTATTATTCATTTTCTATTGCCTGCCAGCTTCGTATGCCTTATCCAAACCACGCCCGCACCCTATTGTTATCGGCGCAATTTACAATCTGACCGGCCCCCAAAGCATACTAGACATCTACTCCTCACGTGGCGCAATGCTGGCAGTGCATGAAATTAACGCCGCAGGCGGCATTCTAGGAAGCCCATTGGAACTAGACTTAAGAGATGGCAAAACTGATACCCAGGTTATCAAAGAGGAAGCAGAAAGCTTTGCCTATAAAAAGGCCGTAATTGCCGTGATCGGCCTCTCCAATGCCAATATGGCGCTTGCTGCTATTCCGCCTTTGGCAAGCAACCATAAATTATTTATCACATCCGGCGCCACCTCACCCAAATTACCCGATATCGCCCCTGGCTGGGTATTTCTTGCCAGTTTCCCTGATGATGAGCAGGCTTACACCGCCGCCGCCTTTGCCATACGCCGCCTAAAAGCCACCCATGCCCTACTTATCACACAAAGCGATAATCCGTTTGTGCAGGCGCTGAGCCAATTTTTCGAAGAATCTTACCGGAAACTGGGTGGTGAAATTATCGCCTATGGGCAGTACAGCGCCAACTCTCCCGATATTGCTGCCGAACTAAGTGTATTGAAAAAGCAAGGAATTGCACCCGATATTATTTATTTAGCTGCTGGACCTCGAACTAGCCTTAAAATCATCATGCAACTCCGTAATGCCGGCTTCAATCAGCCCATTATGGCCTGTGACAGCCTGGACTCAAGCGGCCTCGAACAACTACCCAAAAACCTCCCGGGTACTCTGTACTTTACCTCTCATGCCTTTATTAATAAGGCCAATCCTGATCCCCAGGTACAAAAATTTATCCAAGCCTATACAGATGCGTGGCAACAGCCACCTGACAGTGGTTTCTCCGGTCTTGGCTATGACACTGTGCGCCTGCTAGCCCAAGCTATTTCACAGGCTAAATCCACTGATTCTGCGCAAATTCGTAAGGCTTTGCTGCAAACACGCAATTTTGAGGGTGTAACTGGTACGATGAATTACTCAAACAGTCCCATACCCGATAAATCTATTACCGTGATGCGGTTTCAACATGGGCAAAGGAGTTTGGCAGTTCAATACTAAGTGTCAACTAAAGGTTTTCTAACAAAAATTAACCCTATAAGTGAATTTTTGCTGATAAAATTAACTTTACAGGTAAATTTTAGCTGATAAAATTAACCTTATAGGTAAATTTTTTAGGATTTTCTTTATGTATCTTATTCAGCGATATCTTAAGCCCATTACTTACAGCTATTTCTTATTTGGCCCAAGAGGCACAGGCAAATCAACCTGGTTAGCAGAAAACTACCCTGAAGCCGTAAAAATTGATCTATTAAAAATGGATATTCTTCGTCATTACCAGGCGCGCCCTGAACGCTTAGAAGAAGTCGTGCGCGCCAGCAAATCTACCACCATTATCATTGATGAAATACAAAAAGTGCCGGATTTACTGAACGTAGTGCATAGCCTTATTGAAGAAAAACAAGGCTGGCAGTTTATTTTAACTGGATCTAGCGCGCGTAAATTAAAACGCGCTGGCGTTAACCTGCTGGCCGGTCGTGCCATAGTGCAACATTTACATCCGTTTATGGCCGGAGAATTGAAAGAACAATTTTCCTTACTAAAAACACTGCAATACGGATTAGTTCCTCTAATTTTCAGTAGTGAAAATATGGCTGAAACCTTAAAAGCCTATGTAGGATTGTACTTAGAAGAAGAAGTTAAAGCAGAAAATTTAGTACGCAATATTGGTCATTTTTCACGTTTTCTTGAAGTCATGAGTTTTTCGCATGGATCTATTTTAAATATAAATAATATCGCGCGTGAATGTGAAATTTCGCGCAAATTGGTAGAAGGTTATCTTGAAGTGCTGGAAGATTTATTGTTGTGTTTTCAATTACCCATATTTACCCTTAGAGCCAAACGTGCCGTTATTTCTCATCCCAAATTTTATTACTTTGATGTAGGCGTATACAAAAGCCTGCGCGCGGTCGGCTTTATCGATCAAGTTACGGAAATAGATGGTCCTGGATTAGAGGGATTAGTGGCGCAACATCTACGCGCTTGGAATGATTATCAGGGTTCTCCCAACAGATTGTATTATTGGCGCACGCGTTATGGCGTTGAGGTAGATTTTATCATTCATGGCGCGAATAATTTAACCGCAATAGAAGTAAAAAATTCAAATAAAATTAACAATAAAGATTTATCTGGGTTAAAAGCCTTCTGCACAGATTATCCAGAAGCCTTGCCTATTCTGCTGTATCGGGGACAGGAACGCTTGCTCAAAGATGGTATTATTTGTTTACCGATAGAGGAATTTTTACGCCAGCTAACACCCACAGCATCCACTGTGCCTTCTTAACAACTAAATCCCCTGCCCAATCGCCTCCTGCAAATGCTGCACCCCGATTACTTCCATGCCAGAGATAGATTTATTCTTGGGCAAATTCGCTTTTGGCACAATCGCCCGCTTAAACCCATGTTTGCTTGCCTCACGCAAACGCTCTTGCCCACTTTGTACTGGGCGGATTTCTCCTGCTAAACCAATTTCTCCAAAAATCACTAAATCACTGGGCAAAGGTTTATTCTTCAAGCTGGACAATACAGCAAATACCTGCGCCAAATCCGCCGCCGTTTCCGATACACGCACCCCGCCTACCACATTGACAAACACATCCTGATTATAAGTAGCAATGCCCCCATGACGATGTAACACTGCTAACAGCATCGCCAAGCGATTTTGTTCTAAACCCACGGTTACTCGACGTGGATTGCCCCAGTGACTTTCATCAACCAATGCCTGTACTTCAACCAATAACGGCCGACTGCCCTCCCAACTTACCATTACCACACTACCAGCAATCGGAGCATCATAATGCGATAGAAAAATCGCTGAGGGATTAGTCACCTCACGCAATCCACCCTCACTCATGGCAAATATTCCCAGTTCATTAGCGGCGCCAAAACGATTTTTTACTGCGCGAATCACTCGAAAGCGGCTATCACGCTCGCCCTCAAAATACAGCACGGTATCTACCATATGCTCCAATACTCGAGGACCCGCCAAAGTACCTTCTTTAGTCACATGTCCCACTAAAAACAAGGCGACATTAGCTTGCTTAGCATAACGCACCAGCTGCGCCGTACTTTCGCGTACCTGGCTAACGCTTCCTGGGGCTGAAGTCAGTAAATTGGTATACAACGTCTGCACAGAATCAATGACTAACACTTCCGGCGAGTGTTGCTGTGCTACAGCAATAATTCGCTCCACATGGGTTTCAGCCAATAATTGTAAATGTTCTTGGGGCAATTCCAAGCGACGCGCTCGCAAAGTGACTTGCTGCAATGATTCTTCACCGGTGACATATAAAGCACGACGGCTTTTACTTAAATGACACAAAGTTTGCAACAACAAAGTCGATTTACCTATTCCGGGATCACCACCAATCAAAACCACTGAACCAGCCACCAACCCGCCACCTAACACACGATCTAATTCTTCCGAACCAGCCGATAGCCGCGCTTCTGCCTGCAAGGGCACATCACGCAAATGCGTTACCTGAGAACCGCTAGCAGCCGCATAACCTCCCGCAGCTGGGCTCTGCGCAGATTTTCCTGCAGAAATGACTTCTTCAAGAAAACTGTTCCAGCTACCACAATCCGTGCATTGTCCCAACCATTTAGGAGATTGAGAGCCGCATTGCTCACAGACATAAATTTGTTTTAGTTTCATGGGATTCTCGATAAAACATATAAAATCTTTACAGATCAAGGGATTTTATCGTATAATCACAAAATAAATATACAGATATTTGAGGTTAGTTTATGAACAACCGCCAGAATAATTCCTCCCCTTATTTGCGAATCAATTTTATTAACACCCTACATTCCAACCACACCCTAACAACTCAGCTTCTCCTTACCCTCCTTCCTTTGCGACTTACCAGCGCAAACTAATCTTATTTTGGTTTGAAAACATCACAATTAA
This sequence comes from Gammaproteobacteria bacterium, assembly GCA_035546635.1. Lineage (NCBI taxonomy): Bacteria > Pseudomonadati > Pseudomonadota > Gammaproteobacteria > Gammaproteobacteria bacterium. Next base: position 324,314 of record DASZWJ010000028.1, on the reverse strand, counting down.
AGTGTACCCATATACGAAATAGCTCTAAACTATTGCAATGTGCCACTTAAGGTTCACAAACCAAAGCTCAGTAAATTTAAATGCGTTCTGTCCTGTACTCAAAAGACATGCGACACATTTTTTGTAAACGGAGAAAGCGATGAACACCCAAACCATTAAGATCTTTGATACCACATTGCGCGATGGCCAACAATGCCCAGGCGCAGGTATGGCATTTGAAAAAAATATTGAATATGCGCGTTTAGCAGCCAAAGCTGGGATTGACGTACTGGAGGCTGGATTTCCCTCGGCCAGTCAAACCGATTTTATGATCGTCAACACCATCGCCAGTGAATTGATCGCAGAAAACCATAACAGCCCCATCATTGCCGGATTATGCCAACTACGTGAGCAGCAAATAGAAATCACCATCAATGCGCTACAACCAGCCATTAGCCATCAAAAAGCTCGGCTGCATACCTATTTGCCAGTTGATCCAAATTTAATGGCTTCATCCTTAGGTGATTATGCCAATCAGAAAGACACTATCCTCAAAGATTTATATCGCTTTATCAGACAAGCGCGCGAGGCCGGATTGGAGGTGGAATTCAGCCCAGAAGGTTATTCCCGCATGGGTGAAAATTTTAATTTTGTGACTGAGGCCATTATTGCCGCTGTCAGCGCCGGAGCCACCATCATTAACTGCCCTGACACTATAGGCGGCGCCTGCAAATTAGAAGGTGAAAAATACTTTGTCGAGCACATGAAACAACACGCCGCTATTATCAAAAAACAATTTCCAGATAAAAATATCACTTGGTCAGCCCATTGCCATAATGACTTTGGCTTGGCTCTGGAAAACACGATGAATGCTATCTTTTTTGGTCCCGTCACCCAGATCGAAGGCTGCATCAACGGCGTAGGTGAACGTGCCGGCAATGTCTCGCTAGAGCAATGCATTATGTATATCAAGCACTTCGGCGATAGAGGCGCCAATGCACAGTCGTTTACCACCAACGTCAACACAGAAGTACTGCAAGAATTATCCGATTTTGTCGATTTATATATGTTACCCAGACAACCACACTGGCCAATCACTGGTGAAAACGCTGCCCGCCATTCATCAGGCGGACACACCAATGCCGTGATTAAAAATCCCCTAGCCTATCAGCCTTTTGATCCCCGCGTCATAGGCAAAGAAATCTCTTTTTTATTCGGACCGTTAAGCGGGGGTAATCATGCCAAAACCATTATTGAAAAATTTGGCTATATTTGCGAAGAACATGAAAAAGCTGCCATTGCGCAATTTATAAAGAATCAATATGCTGACCGCCGCAAAGGCATTACCGATACCGAATTATTGCAAGCTTATCTCCTCTATCGTCAACCCATTAAAGCTACGCAGTTTGATTATTCTAAAACCGGAGATAACAGCACCCTTTCTATCACGGGAGGATTTTTTTCTCTGCCAGAATCTTTTACGATTTCTTATCAAGGACACGAGTCGCCCCTGGCCGCATTGCACAAAGCCATTCTTGAATATTTTCCTGGTATCACGATTGAGAGTTACCATAGCCATTCAGCAAGCAAAAGCATAGAAGCCTTAAGCCAAAGCAAAATCGTCATCCGTGTCGGTGATGAACTATTCACCGGCATAGGAGAAGATAATGATATTGAAATTTCTGCATTAAAAGCGCTCATTAATGCCACCAATCAGGCCTATATATATGAATTTTTCCGTATCAAGGAGGTTCAATGAAACCTAAAAACATCATAGAAAAAATCTGGGATGCCCATACCGTTGCCAAGAAGCCAGGACACCCCACTGTATTTGCGATCGACTTCACGTTGCTACATGAAGTGACTTCTGCGCAAGCCTTCCACACGCTGCGTGAACGCGCCATACCGGTCTATAATCCCGAGCTGTGCCTTGCAACCATAGACCACAGCATTCCCACTCGTAAAAATCGCCATGAAATCTTTGACGCTGCTGCTAAAAAACAAGTGGAGCTACTGCGCGAAAACGCTCACCATCATAAAATTCCGTTTTATGATTTTGATAGCAGCCAGCAGGGTATCGTGCATGTGGTCGGTCCAGAATTGGGTGCTACGCAACCTGGCATGACCATTGTCTGCGGCGATTCTCATACCTCCACACATGGCGCGTTCGGCGCATTGGCGTTTGGTATTGGCACTTCCGAACTGACCAATGTCTTAGCTTCTGGATGTTTGTTATTATCACCCTCTAAAGTCATGCGTGTGCATTTCACCGGACACTTCCAAAAAGGCGTATTTGCTAAAGATGCCATTATGAAACTCATCGCCGAAATAGGCATTGGTGGCGCTAATGGTCATGTGATCGAATACACTGGAGAGGCCATTTCCGCCATGAGTATGGAAGAGCGCATGACCATCTGCAATATGAGCATAGAATGCGGCGCCCGCGCCGGATTAATTGCCCCAGATGAAACCACTTATCGTTACCTGAAAGACCGCCCCTATGCCCCTAAAGGCGCAGCTTGGGAACAAGCCGTCGCGCGCTGGAAAACTTTACCCAGCGACCCCGGTTGCCATTATGATAAAGACATCACCATTGATATTGGTAACTTACAACCCATGGTCACCTGGGGCACTAATCCAGCCCAAGCAGTGCAAATTAATGAAAATATTCCGAAACTCACTGACCTACCTGCCAATGAACGTACTATGGCGCAACACGCTTTAGAATACGTACATTTACATGCAGGTGAACCCATTGCTAATACACCGGTAGATTGGGCATTTATTGGATCTTGTACCAATGGCCGTATTGAAGACCTGCGTGTGGCAGCAAAAATACTGCAAGGCAAAAAAGTCCATCCCAATGTCACTATGTACGTAGTACCTGGATCAGAAGCGGTGATGGAGGCAGCATTAGCTGAGGGTCTGGATAAAATTTTTCAGGCTGCAGGTGCAGATTTTCGTATGCCGGGTTGCTCCATGTGCTTAGGCATGAATGACGATAAAGTACCTGCGGGAAAACGCTGCATCAGCGCCACCAATCGCAATTTCGTGGGGCGTCAAGGCACGGGTAGTTTTACGCACCTAGCCTCACCTGCCACTGTTGCGGCCAGCGCCATTGCCGGTAAAATTGTTTCACCCCAATCCTATTTTTGAGGTCAGTCATGGAAAAAATCACACAAATATCCGGCAAAGTCATCCCATTGGCCATGGATAATGTCGATACAGACTTAATTATTCCAGCGCAATTTTTAACTGGAGTGACGCGCGAAGGTTATGGTAAAAATCTGTTTATACGCCTACGCCAATCTGACCCAGACTTTGCCTTTAATCAGCCGCAGTTTGCTGGAGCCAGTATTCTAGTTACAAAGGATAATTTTGGCTGCGGGTCGTCACGTGAACATGCGGTTTGGGCGCTGCAAGAAGCGGGCATCCGCGCAGTAATTGCTGAATCTTTTGCCGATATTTTCCGCGGCAATAGTGCTAAAAATGGCTTGATTTTACTGACTCAGCCTAAAGACGTGATTGCTAAAATGCTTCAAGAAGCACAGCAAGGCAATTATGAATTAACGATTGATATACAACCACAAAAAATCCGCTCCAATCAAGATGAAGAGTTCGCTTTTGATATGGACCCATTTAGCAAATATTGTTTTATGAATGGATTGGATGATCTGAATTATTTATTGCAGCATAGGGAAGAGATTGATCGTTATTTTAAGAAAGGTGATTAAAGGATCGCCTTTTCCTTCTCCCCTTGAGTTGGCGTCGTCTTGGCATGGATGACAAGACGACGCCAACCACAATCACACCAGGAAATCACATGCAAAAAACCATCGCAGTCCTCGCAGGTGACGGTATAGGTCCTGAAGTCATGTCTCAGGCTATCCGCGTATTAAACACTATTGCCGATAAATTTAATCATCATTTTACTCTGATAGAAGGCGCAATCGGTGGCGCCGCTTTTGATAAATATAACCAACATTTCCCGCAAGAAACAAAACAAATATGTGAACAATCCGATGCGATACTGTTTGGTTCTGTTGGCGGCCCGGTCAAAGATGCACACTTACCCAAATGGCAGAATTGCGAAAAAAATTCACTACTATCCTTACGTAAAACTTTAAACCTGAATGCTAACCTGCGTCCGGCCCAGATTTATCCTGCACTACAAGAACTTTCACCACTTAAATCCACCCTCACTGCCCAAGGTGTGGATATTTTGATTGTGCGTGAATTAATCGGCGATATTTATTTCGGAGAACACAAACAATTTCTACAAAATGGTATCCGCCATGCTACAGATGTCGCTGAATATAATGAGCACCAAATTGCCTCAGTCGCCGAGCGCAGTTTTCAACTTGCACGCAAAAGAAAACAAAAAATCACGTCCGTGGATAAAGCCAACGTGTTGGATACTTCTAAACTCTGGCGCGAAGTGGTGTCTGAAGTTGCTAAAAAATATCCTGATGTAAAATGCGAGCATATGCTGGTGGATAACTGCGCCATGCAATTATTCATTAACCCTGGACAGTTCGACGTCATTTTAACTTCCAATCTATTTGGGGATATTTTATCTGACGCTGCCGCCGCATTACCTGGCAGCCTAGGCTTAATGCCTTCGGCTAGCCTTAGCGAATCGGGATTAAATCTTTATGAACCCTCCGGCGGTTCTGCGCCTGATCTTACCGGACAGAATATCGCCAATCCCATTGCGCAGATTCTTTCTGTGGCGCTCATGTTACGTTTTTCATTTGATTTATATGCGGAAGCAGAGCGTATTGAAACAGCTATCCAGAAAGCTCTCAATGCTGGATATCGCACCCGTGATATTTATAGTGATGGTAAAAAATCTGTGGGAACTACGGAAATGACGGATGCTATTCTGCAGTATTGTTAATATTAGACTTTGAACCTCAGCAAAAACCAATTTTATGTTCTTTTAGTTTTCTCAAAAACAATAGTAGTACGTCGTCCCTGCATGGATGCCGAAATGACGTGCACTTTTTGAATTTCGCGCCAGCGACTAATTAAAGACTCCCACTAGCTCTTCACGTTTAACACCAAAAATTCGTCATATTCTTGTCATATTTTTATGCTTAAATACCCGCATTTTTAGGATGCTGACTAAGCGTAGGATAACCATAAAATAAAATCACTGGGATATTGAATCTGATGAAAACAGCTCAAATTAAGTCGTTAGCTTCCCTAGCACTCTTCAGTCTAGGAGCATTTGCTGCAAGTAAGACTGCATTTGCAGATAATAGTACCGATACCGCAACAGGAGTAGACAGCCTTTATGACGAAATCGTTCACTTCCTAGATCAAACAACCATTGATGGTGACATTCGTAGCTATTATTTTAGCCGTAATTTTCACGAAGTACCCTCCGAATTTAACGATCCTAGCCAAGCTGCATACTCTTTGGGCGGTAATATCCGCATTCTCACGGCGCCTGTTTTAGGGGGTTTTCAAGCAGGTGCAGCATTATATACTGCGCAAGATTTGGGTCTAAACAGCGATAACCCTAAACACGTTGATCCCACACTGCCGGGAGATAACATCACCGTTTTAGGGCAGCTCTATTTGCAATATAAACGCGGCGACTTCTTGATCCGCGGCGGCGATCAGCTGATTAATACACCCTGGATGGGGCCGTCTGACTCTCGTATGATTCCAGCAACCTATCGCGGGGTTTATGGCACCTTTACACCTAATCCTGACTTGACCATTTCTGCATTGCGTATATGGGAATTTAAAAGCCGAGTTGCCGATGGTTTTTCTGCAACCAATTTATATAATCCTGCCAATTTCGGTCAAGGTATTAAAGCCTTGGGAGATACCACAGATGATGGTGCGCAGGCCTTAGGGGTCAATTACAAAACCGAAAGAGTGGCCGCACAACTCTGGGGTTATCAGTTTTTTGATTTCGGCAAACTGCTGTATGGTGATGCGCAATACACCTTCATAAATCACTCAAAAATTAATCCATTATTCGGCGTGCAAGGTTTAACAGAAGGCGGTGATGGGGACAACATACTGGGGCAGGTAGCCGATGGTTCTGCCAATTCGAATGCCTTAGGTGCAATTGCAGGTATTGAAGCACCCATTGGACGATTTACGATTGCTTGGAATAAAGTATTTTCTGAAGATGGTGCTTTCCATAATGGTGATATTGTCTCTCCTTATACCGCAGGCTATGCCAGCGACCCATTGTATACAACCTCTATGATTGCAGGTCTGGTAGAAAAAGCCCCAGGGGACGCTTTTAAAATAATGGGTACGGTATTTGCCTTTGACAAAAAACTAACGCTAAGTGCAAGTTACGCCAAATATTACACCGAACCATTTTTTGTAAATACCGCAGAAACTGACTTTGATGTCACTTATGCATTTAAGTCTAAACCATTGAAAGGTTTATCGCTGCGCGAACGTTTAGGTATTCAGACTGGTGATCCTAGCAAAGGAACATTTTACTATAATCGTTTAATGTTGCAGTATAGTTTTTAGCTGTCATTCCTTCGCTGCGCTCAGGACAAGTTTAAATAATTATAAATAGTAGCGCGCGAAACTTTCAAAATACTCGCAATATATTGCGCTGCATTTTTAGCCTCAAATGCGCCTTCTTGATGTAGTTTCATCACTAGTATTTTTTTCTGCTCTAAAGTTAAGGTCCTGAAATGCCAATTCCTTTCTTGTATATAATCATGGACAAACTGGTGTATCCGTTCCTGCCAATCATCCTTAAATAAAACAGCTGGCCTTAAAGACAAATCCTCTGTTTGCATAAAGGCTTGCAGAAGTTGCTGACACTCCATGAGCACTGAAATATCTAGATTAATACAGTAAATTCCAATCGGTCGACCTTTGCCATCACGAATGACGTTGCTGATGGATTTTAAACGTCGTCCATCCCAATTAATTTTTTCATAGGGGCCCAGAATTTCATTTTTCAAATCAAATTCTTTTTCCACATCTAGCAAGGAATCATCACCTGCTTTGCGTTTGCTGAAAGCATTAAAAATTGAGACAATTTTATTAGTTTTAAGATTGTGGACGACTGTTTCAGCATAAGGATGCAATAGTTTTGCAATGGTTTCTGCATTGGTTGATGCGGCTTTGAATTCAGCTGATAGCATAAGTATCCCAATAGGCTGTGTATATTTTTTACATTATAGTCTATGTTGGACTATTGTATCAATAGATTAGACTCATTCTCTCTGAATAGCCTCTATCAACTTACCAAGTTCAATTAATTCCACCATAAACATACGTGCACCAAATAAAAAAGCATTCACATAAGCAATATGCTCATATTGTTTCTGGTTAATAATTTTCTTGAACTCACCTTCCATGACATCAATTAATTCAGCTACTACCCACTCAATTTTGTGTTTTTTTTCAGAACGTATAGCTTCAGCCAGTCGCATAAACGATTGGTTCGCTTCTAGCTTGAACTTTTCTAATCCTGTAAGTTCTGAGATAACCTGCACACTTTGCTCTGAAACATGCGCACTTAAAAACATCAAATTATTAGCGCGATATATTTTTATTTGTGTTTGCAGAATCTCTTGAAACAAGGGTTTTTGCTGGCGGTATTTTAATTCAAAGCCCACTTCACGGATCAATTTCCGTTGCGTAGCAAAACTACTGGCTATTTTTGCATCTAACCCATCTACTTCAGCCTCCAAATGCTGAGGTTCCATTTTAAGACTACGATCAAAATTGCGCTGCAAATTAAGTAGATTATTGGCTAGATTATGCAGTAACAAATGTTGAGAATGAATAGGAAAAATTAACTTAGACACGAGCAAAGAAATGATAATGCCCACAATAATTTCTATAAATCGTGCTGATATAATCTGCAGATTAACCACCGGATTTAATAAAATAATCGCAACTGTAACCGCACCCAATGTTCCTGCATAACTTGCATCACCTGGGCTGGAAGCTACATAGGCAAACGCTAAAACTACTATAAATAAGGCGATAGTCATTCCCACTGGATCAGTACCAATACACAGGTAAATAATTGCGGAAATTCCAGCACCAGCAACAGTTCCCCAAAAACGCATGTAAGATTTAATGGTTAAACTGCCTAAGCTGGTCTGAGCACTCATCACAACTAAAATAGTAATCACAATCCACTGTGGCTGTGGCAAAGGTGTCCATATCACCAATAAATAGCCAATCACGCAGGCAATAGCGGTTTTTAGGCTGTTAATAGCGCGAGGAGAGGTGAAATCAAAATTTCGCCAAAATGCTGAGATGTTAGAAAGTGGGTTTTTCATCATATTTTTAATGCGTGGTTGGTAAAGCTCGAATAACTCGAGTGATTCGAGTATACAATGAAATACTTTATAGTCACAGGCATACTAAACGCAGTAGAATAAATGCTTCCAAACAAAATTCCTTACCAAGATTTTCACCTCTAAAGGATTTGAGCCAATGCAAGAATTACCCCGCCTCAACACGAGTGCACAGGTGAAAAGAGGCGCTTTTGCCCTGTTATTTACCCAATTATTTGCCACCTTATCCTTGGGAGTGCTTTATTCTACCTTGGTGCTTTATACCACCCACGCCTTGCATTTACCTAATGCCACCGCAACCGCCCTCACTGGCAGTTTCCTTGCGATTAATTATGCTGCACATTTATTAGGCGGCTATTGTGGCGGGCGCTTCATCAGTTACCGGGTATTATTTATCCTTGCCATGCTATTACAAATCGTCAGTTGTGTATTGATCGCTGTTCCTAATATCACGCAACTGTATTGGGGATTGTCACTTTTTCTCGTAGGCGCTGGGATGAATATCACCTGCATTAACTGCCTGCTTACCCAATTGTTTGCACCCGAAGACCAACGCCGCGAAGGCGCATTTTTATGGAATTACAGCGCCTTATGCATGGGATTTTTATTAGGCTTTATTTTAAGCGGATATTTTGAATTACGGGCTGATTATCATAATTTATTCTTGATAACCGCTTCTGGTAATGTGATTGCCCTAATCATCGCCGCTTTTAACTGGAATACCCTACGTGATCGTAATACCTTTTTAAGCCATAAACCCATCCATATGCGCTTCTGTAATGCCCTTATTGGCGTGAGTTTAATTACAACAATTATTTTACTGCTGCCGACACTATTACAACATGTGCTTTTGACACGCAATCTGGTACTGATATTGGGCATACTGATGTTATTCAATATTGTCCGCATTGCCAGAAAACAAAATGATTTAGCCGTTAAAAACAAAATCTGGGGATACTTAACACTGACGATACTGTCTATTATTTTCTGGACACTGTATTTGTTTATGCCTATGGGTCTTAATCTATTTATCGAACATAACGTTAACCGACAGTTATTCGGTCTGAAAATTGCGCCGCAGTGGGCATTAGGCATTAATTCCACCATTGTCATTATCGGTGGGCCCGTGTTGAACTATATATTTTCTCGCTTGCGACGGCGTGGCTTGAATATTTCACTGCCATTGCAATTCACTTGCTCGCTGTTATTTATTGGCCTGTCGTTTCTGATTTTGACCCTGGGAATACAATTGGCTGACAGCCACGGTTATAGCAGTTTTATTTGGATAGCACTCTGTTATGTTCTGCAAAGCTTAGGAGAATTATGCATTTCACCTATAGGGTTTGCGATGATAGGCTACTTGGCACCCGTAGCTTCGCAGGGAGTCTTTATGGCCACTTGGATGTTAATGACTGGTGTCGCGGCCATATTGGCTAGTTTCTTTTCTAATATTGCATTAGGAAGCACGGGCAGCAATAACCCTCTTGTGACTAACCCCAGTTTTAGTCATATTTTCTCATGGTTAGGCTGGTGTGCTATTGGTGCCGGAGTTATCTTAGCGCTGCTAACTCGTCAAGTTTTGATGTGGACTACAACTAAAGAGGTTAAGGCATTGAAAATTTGGTAAAAAATGAAAATTATGTTATAATTTATTATCATTTTCTGGCTTTTAAAATTAAACAACATATATGAAAAAATTTGTTAAATTATTAATTTATTCTTTTGTTTTGTTGTTAATGCCGATGGGCTTTGCCGCATCAAACGCAGAACAACCCACAGTTATCCCTGCCTATGAACAATCTCAATACGACCAGGAAATTCAACAATTATTTCAGTCCATTTCTACCAAAAAAACTTCAGATATCAAAGCCAAACTAGCTGCTTATAGCGCTTATTTTCTTGGCAAACCTTATCTTTTTGATGCAGCAGGCGAGGGTGAAAATAGCCGTTACAACCAAAATCCACTTTATCGAACAGACGCTTTTGATTGTGTGACTTATGTTAATACCATCGTGTCATTAGCTGAATCGAATAATCTGGCGCAATTTCAACGCAATATCAAAAACATTAACTACCGTAATGGCAAACCGGCGTTTATTAACCGTAATCATTTTATGGAAACGGACTGGAATTTAAATAACGCGCATAAAGGTTATGTTCGTGATATTACCGCGAGCTTTGTAGATAACCAAGGCAAACCTATTTCAGTTTCACAGGAAATACGCATCGATAAACCAAACTGGTTTCTTTCAATGAATGTCAGCCAGCTTAAACTTTTGCAGCCCTTATCACCTTCAGCGATACAGCAGCGTTTGCGGGAGCTACAAAGTTTCAGCAGATATTTTTCACCACAAAACAGTCAGCTAGTTTATTTACCCATGACGCGCTTATTCGACGCACAACAACAACCAGTAGACTCTATTTTTAATCAGATACCTTCTGGAAGTATTATCGAAATTGTAAATCCAAGAGCCAAATTAGAAAATCAAATTGGTACACCGCTATATATTTCTCATATTGGATTGGCCATACGCACCCCGAATGGCTTGATGTTCCGCGAAGCTTCATCCTATCTGCACAGAGTTGCTGATGTTCCATTGGCGCATTATCTACTGGTTTATTTACATATGAACAATTACACCGGTATTAATATTCAGGAAGTGCTTAAGGTTTAGGAGCTTATCTTTAATAAAGCCTCACCCCCTTTGAAAAAGGGGGTCATAGGCCATAAGGCCTGCGGGGGGATTTAGAGAGTTTTGGGTGCCTAATATTGTGTGTTAGTACTCATCAGCTTTTTAAATCCCCCCTCAGGCCTTGCGGCCTTCCACCCCTTTTTCTAATGGGGTGGGTCAATATCCTAAAGCCGTACTTAACGGCATGCGATCATCCCCTGCCCCATTTAACGTATGATTCTTTGAATCAATTAAAATCGCTTCCACTATACCCAATATAAACGGTGCCGGCGCGGATTGATACCCTTCCATCGCCAGTTTTTCCGCTGCATCTTTAGGTATCGCCCAAGGTTCTTCCCATATTTTATCCGGCAGCCATTGGAAATGAATACGCGGCATATTCACCGCAGTTTTAATATCCATGCCATAATCTATTACATTCAAAATAGTCTGCAATACGGCTGTGATAATAGTAGAACCGCCTGGAGCACCTAAAACCATAAACAATTTATTGTCTTTGAACACCAAAGTAGGAGCCATCGCACTCAAGGGACGCTTGCCCGGCTGGATGGCATTATTAACTCCCTGCACCAATCCAAATTGATTCGGCACTCCAGATTTACTGGTGAAATCATCCATTTCATCATTAAGAAAAAATCCCGTATCACCCGCTATCACCTTCGCACCAAAGCGGCTATTCAATGTATAGGTCACACTGGCCGCATTACCTTTAACATCCACAATAGAAAAATGTGTGGTATTCACATCTTCATGAGCGGGCTCTCCTTTAAGCTCACTAGAAGGTGTAGCACGAAACTCGGAGATTTTATTACGGATCTCTTGCGCATAATCTTTGGAAATTAATTTGGCCACCGGATTGGTAATAAAATCGGGATCACCCAGGCTATTATTGCGGTCATAATAGGCATAACGCATGGCTTCAACTAAATAGCCGCCGAATGAAAGCCCATATATCCTAATGGATAACCTTCAAGAATATTTAACATTTCACATAAAGTCACCCCGCCTGAACTCGGTGGTGGCGCTGACACAATCGTGTAACCGTGGTAATCGCAGCTAATTGGCGATAATTCGCTCATGGTATAGTCAGTAAAATCTTCCTTACTCAGAATGCCGCCATTGGTTTTTGAGGCATTAACAATACGATCAGCAATACTACCCTTATAGAAGACATCACTACCATTGGCGGCAATTAATTTTAAAGTTTGCGCAAGTTTACCCTGTATCAGACGCTCGCCTGCTTGATAAGGCTGGCCATTTTTAAGGAATATCGCTGCGACATTCAGTTGTTTCTTAAAACTATCTGTCGCGGTATTTAAAACTTTCGCGTCCTCTGCTGTCAGCACATATCCTTGCTCAGCTAATTTGATCGCCGGCGCCATCACTTGCTTTAGTGACATGGTGCCGTATTTTTTTAATGCGGTATTTAAGCCTAATACTGTTCCCGGCACACCGACAGCCAAATACCCTTCTGTGCTGCGTCCAGGAATTATGTTACCTTGCGCATCAAGATACATGTCCTTACTTGCAGCTTTGGGCGCTTTTTCGCGGAAATTCAGAAATACATTTCTATCATCCGCCAGATGCAGCATCATAAAACCACCGCCGCCTAAATTACCTGCAGCAGGATAGACCACAGCCAATGCATATCCGACAGCGACAGCCGCATCGATAGCATTACCACCTTGACGTAGGATATCCACACCCACTTGCGAGGCCAGAGGCTGGCTGGAAACGACCATGCCATGCTGTGCAACCACTGGAGGTGGGTAGGCAGCAAAACTTGCAAGCTGTATGGATAGCAGTAAGCAGATAGCGAGGATTTTTAGTTTTTGCATGGATTGATCCTTATCGAATTATAGCTATACTCGTTCAGCCAATTGCACTGTAACCCCTCTCCCATCCCGCAAGGGGATTCCCTTCGGTCACAGACGGGAGAGGGGTTACAGTGCAAGGGGTATGGGAAAGAGATATGCTGCTTAGATTGATGCTTCTACTTACACGAGGAAAATATTCAAACTAAAACTCAAGCATAAAGCGTAAATCTTCCTGTAAATCCTCCACATCCTCAATACCCACCGACAGACGAATAAAATTATCCGTAATGCCCATTTTTTCCCGCTCAACTTTGGGTATGGACGCATGCGTCATAATCGCCGGATGTTCAATCAAACTTTCAACGCCGCCCAAACTTTCCGCTAAAGTAAATAACCGACAGCGGGATAAACATTGCTTAGTCTTCTTTAAATCATAACATAACTCTACACTCACCATCCCGCCGGCCAGCTGCATCTGACGTTGCGCCAATGCATACTGCGGGTGGCTTTGCAATCCTGGATAATAGACTTTAGCTACGCGCGGATGCTTCTCAAGCCAAGCTGCCAACCGAAACGCATTTTCAGTGTGACGCTCCATTCGCAAAGCCAAAGTCTTCACGCCGCGCAATGTCAAAAAACTATCAAAAGGGCTGGCAACACCCCCTGAGGAATTTTGCAGATAAGCCAATTGTTCACCTAATGCGCTATCTTGCACTACAACAGCACCACCAATCACATCGGAATGGCCATTAATATATTTAGTGGTAGAGTGCATGACAATATCAAATCCAAATTCCAATGGTCGCTGTGCCATGGGTGTGGCAAATGTATTATCAGCCACAGTCAATATACCACGCGCTTTGCCTAAAGCCGCTACTGCGCTTAAATCGACTAGTTTTAACAACGGATTGCTAGGTGATTCTACCCATATCATTTTAGTTGTCGGCAAAATTGCGGCTTTTACTGTTTCCATATCAGTGAAATCTACAAAAGTAAATTGTAAGCCTGCAGAACGCCGGCGCACATTTTCAAATAAGCGATAAGTGCCACCATAAACATTATCAATCACCAATACATGATCGCCTGAGGATAGTAAATCAAGTAAAGTTGCTGTAGCTGCCATGCCTGAAGCAAAAGCAAATCCTTGCTCCCCTGACTCCAAATCAGCAATACAGCGCTCAAAAGCCGAACGCGTGGGATTTTTAGTGCGGGAATATTCATAGCCCTGGTGTTGTCCTGGGCTTTGTTGGGCATAAGTCGAAGTAGCGTAAATTGGCATCATCACCGCACCCGTGGATGGATCGGGATGCTGGCCGGCATGGATGACGCGGGTGGCTGGTTTTTGTTGTTTTGCCGGCTCATTTAATCGATTATTCATTTGATTACTCCATTTTAATGCTTCATCTGGATTTAAAAATCCTTGCTTTGCAGCTTTCAAGTTCTTGTAAACACTGGTATTTATTGAATAAAACCATGCTCCTGCATCCATTTATTATCTACAAACTTTGACATGTAATTGCGTATGGAATCAGGCAATATAGCTAAACACCGTTGTCCAGCACGCAGTTTTGCAGCGGCTTGCAACATCGCCCACACTGCTCCACCAGAGGAGCCGCCCACCAATAAACCTTCCTCACGGATTAAGCGTCGCGCCATTAAAAAAGAGTCTTTGTCATTAATTTTGATATATTCATCTATCAAGCTGTTATCCAACACTTTGGGTATAAAATCATAACCAATTCCTTCTACCAGATAGGGCTTTACCTCAGTACCGCCGCCTAATATGGAACCAATGGGATCCACACCAATGATTTTAATATCCGGCTTTGCTTGCTTAAGTCGCCTGGCTAGGCCAGTGATAGTGCCCCCAGTGCCGGCACTGGCCACCACCATGTCAAGTTGTCCATCCATATCATCGAGGATTTCCTGGGCAGTAAATTTAAAATGCGCGCCCGGATTATCAGGATTACCATACTGATCTAAAATATGAGCATTAGGAATTTCCTGCTGTAGACGTTTAGCTAAAGAAATATGGCTCTCCGGCGCATCCCACGCGGCTTCAGAAGGTGTGCGATAAATCTTGGCACCCAGCGCCTCCAGCACTACCTGCTTTTCGTGACTCATTTTTTCCGGCATGGTGATAATGACGTCATAACCTTTCACTGCAGCAGCCAATGCAATCCCAATGCCAGTATTACCCGAAGTTGGTTCAATTAATGTATCACCCGGTTTGATCTCACCCCGCTTTTCAGCCTGTTCTACCATATAGTAACCAATGCGATCTTTCACAGAGCCACCTGGATTTAAAAATTCGCACTTAGCATAAAGTTCACAAGGCAATTCAGCACCGATGCGATTGAGCTTTACAATCGGAGTTTTGCCGATGGCCTGCAGTATATTTTGAATTATCATGGGTATGTCCTTGTGACAGATATCATCTGTAGAGTACGAAAAAAGCTTGTCATTCCCGCGTAGGCAGGAATGACAAGCTTTTTTCGCACTCTACAGAGCAAACTCTGAGTGTTTAAGTATTTATTAATTTTGAGGTAAAGTTTATACCATCGACGAGAAAATTTTTACAGTATAAACTAGCAGACACCCAATTCTCACCTGGAATGTATCGCATGAAATCACCTGTCATGACCAAAACTACCGAATATCTCCAGCATTTGATCCGTGAAATCCCCGATTTTCCAAAGCCAGGGATCTTATTCTACGATATCACCACTTTGCTTAAGGATGCTAATGGATTACATCTAGCCGTAGAAGCTTTGACAGAACCTTTTATCAACGCCGGCATTGATTTAGTAATAGGCATCGAAGCGCGTGGTTTTATTTTTGCAGCCATGGTAGCGTACCGCTTGCAGGCTGGATTTATTCCAGTACGAAAACCCAATAAATTACCTGCAAAAACCACTCGTACCTCCTACGCGATGGAATATGGAGAACAAACTTTAGAAATGCACCAAGATGCAATACATCCAGGCAAACGTATACTCATAGTGGATGATTTACTAGCGACCGGTGGCACTGCTAAAGCTGTGATTGATATGACAGAAGCTGCTTGCGGCCAAGTTGCAGCCCTGGCTTTTCTGATTGAATTGCAAGCATTGCAGGGCAAAAATCAGCTTAACAGTTATTCTGTACATTCAGTATTAAAATATTGAGAATCCCTATGCAGTCAAAACCAACAACGGATTATTTAAAGCAATCTCCCGCCCCACTCTTTGACACCTTAGAATACCTAAATAACTTTATAGAAAACCCTTGCCAAAGCCTGCCTAATTGCACGCAAGATTATTTCCAGGCGGCGCAATTTTTACGCGCTTATCGCGGCAGTGAAGCCACTTTTTCCTCTTATCGTCGTGAGATTGAACGTTTACTGCAATGGAGTTGGTGGATTGCGGGTAAATCCTTAAACCAAATTAGACGCCATGATATTGAAAGCTTCGTGGAGTTTTGCCAAAAGCCTCCCGCCACCTGGATTGGTATTAAAAACGTGCCGCGCTTTTTAGATAAAAATGGTACTCGCATGACTAATCCCGCGTGGCGTCCTTTTGTCGCAACTGTGAATAAAGTCGCACACAGCCGTGGGGAAACGGCTGATCCTAAAAAATACACGCTCTCACAAAAAGCCTTACAAGCTTTGTTTGCTATCCTAGGAAGTTTTTTCAGTTATCTGCTACAAGAAGAATATGTTGAATTAAACCCCGTGGCGCAAATCCGCCAAAAAAGTAAGTTCCTGCGCAAATACCAAACTACTTCCGTCATACGCCGCCTAGGCGAAACCCAATGGTTCTACGTGCTGGAAACAGCAGAACAGTTAGCCGCCAATGATCCGCAACATGAACGTACATTATTTATGATGAACGCATTGTACGGCATGTATCTTCGAATCTCTGAGCTGGCCGCTAGCAAGCGCTGGGAACCACAAATGGGGCATTTTCAAAAAGATATGGACGGCAATTGGTGGTTTACTACTGTAGGCAAGGGCAACAAGCAACGTATCATTACGGTGAGTGACGCCATGTTAGCTGCGTTAAAACGTTACCGACAAAGTTTAAACCTCACCCCATTACCCTATCCCGGCGAAACCACGCCCCTGCTACCTAAAATACGCGGACAAGGGCCTATCAATAGTACGCGTCAAATCCGCGCCATTGTACAAGATTGTTTTAATGCAGCAGTTTCTCGCTTAGGAAATGATGGTTTTACTGAAGAAGCAGAACAACTGAAAGCAGCCACAGTCCATTGGCTGCGGCATACTGGTATTTCAGATGATGTCAAACACCGCCCACGAGAACATGTCAGAGATGATGCCGGACATGGCTCCAGCGCAATTACCGATAAATATATTGATATTGAATTACGTGCACGCCATGCCTCTGGAAAGAAGAAAAAGATCAAACCCGACGAATAGTCCCATCAAGTTATAGCCTAGCACTACCTACTAGCATCCAATTAACATAGCTAATCTCTCAAATTAGATATAATTTATAAATAAGTATAATTAGACAATTTAAATCCAATTAGTTTTTAAATATAAAATGAACTAAGGCTTGAGACAAATTAGGTTCTAATGCAAACAGGGAGCTTGCCCAAATATTTTATTGATGATCCCACTTTCAAAAACTGGCTCATGCAATACTATGGTCATTCCAGGAACTAAATTAATCGAAATCCTAACTGCCTTCTCCACCCACCCTGCAACTTATTCCTGAAACCCAAACCAGCAAGCCAGGCAACGTCAAATTGGGAAAAAACATAAAATTTAATGTTTCCTTAATTTTTATTCTTATTTTATTATATATTATTCGAATTTTAGCTTTAAGCAAGATATAATAAGGTTCCTTAAAACCGAATTTAAATATAGTTTTTATAGTCCAAAACTTAAAAGAGAAAAGCAAATGTCTTCAGAAAAAAAACAAAATCAACCTCTAAAAAAAGAAGAATTAACCCACCCTATATCAGAACTATCATTAATGCAAGCCGCCACAAACCTTGTATTAACTAAAAAAGGAGATCCATTACCCAATTTAGACTCACGCTGTGATTTAAATATTCTTTTTGTTAGCGAAGTTCTGCACAAGCGCCACATGACTTACCCGGGTCAAGGCGTGCGCCCCAGCAAAAATACATTAACTAGACATCCTTGCACCGAAATACCAGACGGCAAAGATGATGCAAGCGGAGAGTTTCTTCGATATGACAAAGATCTGCCAAGACCTGAGGTAAGAGAAGAGGAAGAAGATGAGTATCATTCTTTTTTCTTTAAAACAGAGACTGGCGAGCCGGCTTCCTCCCACAGAAAAATAGTGATCGCCGAAAGTAGCAATAAAAATTTCCAGCCTTACTATACTCATCTTGAAATTTCCAGTGATGAATCAAAATTTACTCACCGACAGGAGATTAAATTAACTTCAAATGGTAGAGCCACCATGATGAAAGTAAGGAAACCAGAATCTTATAATCAAGATTTAGCAACAATTGAAAAAACGTTAAAGGAAAGCACTGATTCACCACGATATGGCAATATTAACATTTGGTTAAAGAACAAAATCGGAAAATATGAATACCATACCATTGCTTTTTATGGTTATCATGATTACTTTACTTTCGTAGATGTAACAAATCCTACCGCTCAACAACTCTTTAAAAATTTACAAGAAGGTGTTGACTTAACAAAATTCAAAGATGTTGGTTATGTTTTCTATCAAAGTAATTATTCCATACCTGTTGGTTCTCCACTTTCATCTCCAGAATCAAAAGCGGAAGTAGCTTCCCCTCTCCCACCTGGAAGAACTTTAGCCACATCGGAAACGCTCACCTCTACAATAGCGCCAGAATTTCAGCCATCATCTTCTCTTCAGGAAACGAAAAGCTTCTCTACTGATACATCTGACCTTAAAAACATACGACAATTATCGACAGATGCAAGTGAAGCCAAAAGAACTCCGGCATTCTTCACACAACTTTCTTCCGCTCCTTCATTAGAAGTTCAACTTCCAATCATTCCTGGTAGATTAAAAAGAAAGTCCGAAGAACCGATTCCTTCTTTCCTGAGACGCGAATTCCCGATTGATCGAGAAAGTAGTCAATTGGATGTTTCTGCCTATGGAAGAAAAATAAATCCAGCTCCCCCCATATCAATGTCCTCCTCTTCTTCACTGGGAACTCAGCTAACAACATCTCCTAATAGATTAAAAAGAAAGTCGACAGAACCGACTCCTCCTTTCCTGAGACGCGAATTTCCGATTGATCGAGAAAATAGCCAAATGGATGTATCTGCATGGGGAAGAAAAATAAATCCGACACCTCCTATATCAACGCCTGATTCATTTTCTAGTACATTGACTGAGCTGTCTTTATCTGATGTTTTTCCCTCATCTTCATCAGAAGCGCACGGAGAAAATTTTTCCTTTAAATCTTTAGAATTACCCACAGGCACCCCTCCTGCCGTAGAGCCGGAATCTACATTTGATATGAATAACAGACAACTGAGCATCAGTGAAACTGAATTTAAAATGAATCCAGTAAATTCTAGACAGACCCCTTCCTCTTTCTTTAATCGATCATCCTCGCAAAATTTGCTTCAATCAACTCCGCTGGAGCATAAACGCACCCTCGACCATATTGGTCCCGACTTAGAAAATATAAAAAAAATTACGGGTCCTTCGTTTATAAAGTTTAAATCTGATTTAGAAGCTCTGCTTGTTCGCAAACAAATGAAATTTATGAAATTTACTGCGAACTATGAAACTGCGGCTCGTTGCCTATGCTATGCCTTAAGAAATTGTATAGGCGCGTCATTGGAGGATAAGTTAGCCAATTTGCAATTTAATAGTCTTGAAGATCTTTTTAAAAAGATAACTTTTAAATCAGTTGCAATTTTAGAAATAACCGTCAGAATGCTGCTTGTTCTTAAACCAGAGTATACTGGATGGTTAGAGATAATACATGAATCCGCAAAAGAGAATATAAAAAAAGGAAAATCTTGGGTGCAGAATATTTATCGTTATCCGTTCGAATTTCCACAAAATAACTCATTGCGAACCAGTGGGAAAATACCAAAGGAATTTAAAGTTCCAACACGACCACTTGCGCCAGATAGCAGTTCATTAGCTCATAATGAAGAAGATTCCCATGCCCAAATTAATTCCTCTTACTAGTTCCAATGAGGGTATGCGCCACATGAAAGATTGCCTGACTGTAACTCACCCCCTATAAAAAACACTGTCATTCCCGCCTGGGTGGGAATGACAACGCTTCAGGAAGCTCAACCATTACGTCGAGCAAAATCTTGCATAAATGAAATTAGAGCATCAATGCCAGCTTCAGGCATGGGATTGTAGATACTCGCACGCATGCCGCCTACCAACTTATGACCTTTCAAACCTGCAAGTCCTGCCGCATTAGCTTCCTGTAAAAATAATGCGTTTAAATTTTCATTAGCCAAGCGAAATACCACATTCATACGCGAGCGATAACGCTTATCAACTGGATTGCTATAAAAATCATTATTGTCAATAAAGTGATAAAGTTTTTCAGATTTACGCTGATTGATTTTTTCTATCGCGCTTACGCCACCTTGTTGTTTCAACCATTTAAACGTTAATCCAACCATATACCAGATAAAGGTAGGCGGGGTGTTATAGATAGAATGAGCGTCTGCATGAACTTTATAGTTGAACATGGTTGGCGTGATCGGCAAGGCTTGGCCTAATAAATCTTCGCGCACAATGACTAGAGTGAGACCGGCAGGACCAGCATTTTTTTGGGCTGAAGCGTAAATCAAGCCAAAGCGAGAGATATCAATGGCGCGGGATAAAATATTCGAGGACATATCTGCGACCAATGGCACTTCAGTTATTTTTGGAATCTTGCTAAATTCCAACCCGTTGACAGTTTCATTATCCGCATAATGCAAATATGCCGCATTAGGATCACAGTGCCAAGAAGACTCTTCAGGAATGGAGATATAATTTTGTTTCTCACCACTTGCAACAATATTCACGTTGCAATAGCGTGATGCTTCAGTCAACGCCATCTTTGACCAAATACCCACATCAAGATAATCAGCACTGGTTTTGCCGCGCAATAAATTCAATGGCACCATGGAAAACTGGCTGCGCGCCCCACCCTGCAAGAATAAAACTTTATAATTTTCTGGAATGGCTAGTAATTCGCGAAAATCCGCTTCAGCAGTTTCAACCATTTTTAAAAAAGCCGGATCGTGATGACTAATTTCCAATACGGACAAACCTTGACCCTGCCAGTTAAGCAATTCATCTTGGGCTTGTTTTAATACTGCTTCAGGCAAGGTAGCAGGACCGGGGTTGAAATTGTACACTCTAGGCATTGAAGATAACTCCTGTTTTTTATATTGCGGGTTGGTAAAATTTTTCGTAACTCACTATGTCTGCACATCAACAATGCGCTCAATACCGACTAAATGCTCAGCTTCATTTAAACGGATCAGCTTAACCCCCTGGGCGCTTCTGCCTACCAGAGAAATTTCATCGACCCGGGTGCGTATTAAACGACCCTGGTCGCTAATCAGCATGAGTTCATCACTGTCAGCAACTTCCAAAGCACCCACGACTTCGCCATTACGTTCATTGACACGGATAGAGATAACACCCTGAGCGCCACGGGCTGATTGGCGATATTCTTCAATAGAAGTGCGTTTACCATAGCCATTAGCTGTAGCGGTTAAAATCGTACCCTCTGCTCTGGCAATAATCATCGCAATAACACGCTGCGTGGATTTGAGACGAATACCGCGTACACCGCGTGTCTTGCGTCCCATAGGACGCAGATGTGATTCATGGAAGCGCACTACTTTGCCTGCATCACTAAATAACATAATCTCGCGCTCACCATCAGTAATATCCACACCCACCAATTCATCACCTTCTTCCAAAACTACGGCGATAATGCCATCGTTACGTGGACGAGAAAAATCAGGTAATGCGACTTTTTTAATGGTGCCACGCGCTGTGGCCATCACTACATACTGATTCTGGGTGTATTCACGCAAACTCAGTATGGCACTGATACGCTCACCCTCAGTTAAAGGCAACAGATTCACTAGCGGTCGGCCGCGCGCCAGACGACTGGCCTGCGGTAATAAATAAGTTTTTAACCAATACACTTTGCCGCGGTTTGAAAAACATAATAAGGTGTCATGGGTGCTGGCGACAATCAAATGCTCGATGAAATCTTCTTCTTTCATGGCTGCAGCAGATTTACCTTTACCACCGCGCTTTTGCGCCTGATAATCAGTGATAGGCTGAGTTTTAGCATAACCACCATGCGATACCGTGACCACCACTGCTTCTTCAGGAATTAGATCTTCCATGGTGAAATCTTCTTCACTCTCCATGATTTGTGTGCGGCGTGCATCACCAAATTGTTCTTTCACTTCTAGCAATTCTTCACGGATAACCTGTATTAGACGCTCTGGATTGCCAAGAATTTCTAATAAATCTTGTATAAGGCGCAATAAATCTTGATATTCTTGGAGAATTTTTTCTTTTTCCAGACCAGTCAAGCGATGTAGCCTTAAGTCCAAAATGGCCTGTGCCTGCGCCGGTGATAAGCGATAACCCGAGGCGAGTAATCCATATCCTTCAGTTAGATTTTCAGGCCGAGAAATTTCACTGCCATTTTGCTGTAGCAAATCAACAACTAAACCAGGTGCCCATACTTCTGCTAACAGCTTTTCTTTAGCTTCCGCCGGGCTGACTGAGCCTTTAATTAAAGCAATGAGATGGTCAATATTAGCTAGCGCGACAGCCAAACCTTCCAATAGATGCGCGCGCTCGCGTGCTTTGCGCAAATCATAGATCGTGCGACGGGTGACTACTTCACGGCGATGAGAAATGAAAGCTTCTAGCAATTCTTTGAGATTCATCACACGCGGTTGGCCGTGATCTAAAGCCACCATGTTGATGCCAAAGGTAACCTGCAACTGCGTTTGTAAAAACAGATTATTCAGCAATACTTCGGCGTTTTCACCGCGACGCGCTTCAATCACAATTCGCATGCCTTCACGGTCAGACTCATCGCGTATGGCGGTGATACCTTCGACTTTTTTATCTTTGACCAGTTCGCCAATTTTTTCTAAGAGGCGTGCCTTATTGACCTGGTAAGGCAATTCATTAACGATAATGGCTTGTTTGCCAGTATTTTCATTAATTTCTATATTGGTTTTAGCGCGTAATAGTACGCGACCGCGGCCAGTACGATAGGCTTGTAAAATACCGGCACGGCCATTGATAATGCCGGCCGTGGGGAAATCTGGGCCTGGCAAGTGCGTCATTAATTCATCAATGGTGACTTCTTTATTGTCCAGTAAAGCGATACAGGCGCCTATGGTCTCGTTGAGATTATGCGGAGGGATATTGGTTGCCATGCCGACGGCGATACCCGATGAACCGTTAACCAATAGATTGGGTATACGCGTGGGTAATACGACGGGTACCTGCTCAGTTTCATCATAGTTGAGCACATGATCGACAGTTTCTTTTTCCAGATCCGCCAGTAAAGCATGCGCCAATTTTGACATGCGGATTTCGGTAT
The DNA here is from genome assembly GCA_035546635.1 of Gammaproteobacteria bacterium. Taxonomy (NCBI): domain Bacteria; kingdom Pseudomonadati; phylum Pseudomonadota; class Gammaproteobacteria; species Gammaproteobacteria bacterium. The sequence goes on along the minus strand of DASZWJ010000028.1, from coordinate 300,932 downwards.
AACGCATGGCTGCAGGGGCATCGCCATCGACTGAACCAAAGTTACCTTGACCATCGACCAACAAATAGCGCAAAGAAAATGGCTGCGCCATACGTACGATCGTGTCATATACGGCACTATCGCCATGCGGATGGTATTTACCGATCACATCACCGACGATACGCGCAGATTTTTTATACGGTTTGTTCCAATCATTGCCCAATTGCTGCATGGCAAATAGCACCCGCCGATGTACGGGTTTAAGCCCATCACGTGCATCGGGCAAAGCCCTGCCTACAATAACGCTCATGGCGTAATCTAGGTAGGATTGCTTCATTTCTTGTTCGATGGATATGCGAGTGATTTCTTTGGAGTGGGTGAGCATGAACAGCCTTTTTGCATTAAAAATCAAATGGTTATGATAGGAAAATTCCAACAACAATTAATGGACTATTTTATCACAATTTATGCATACAGCCTATAATTTGAGAAAAAACTCTTTATAAAATTATGCCAAATGGGACGGCAGCATTTTGACTTAAATGTTTGAAAAGATTACCAATTATTGATGTCTTGTTGCATAATTCATTAGATGCGGTGAAAATTCGGTGATTTAGTACTCTTTGATTAAAAAACAGGTGAAATATGGACTTAAAACAATCAATATCAGGACATATCCCACATATCCCAGCCCAAGGGATAATTAGTTTAATAGTTCCGCTGTACAATGAAGCTGATAATATCTTAACCCTTTATGAGCGCCTGGTCACGGCAATGCAACCTCTACCTTATGCATGGGAAATGATCTGCATTAATGATGGCAGCCAAGATGAAACTCTGGTAAAATTACTACAATTACGGGAAAAAGACAAAAGAATACAAGTTGTTGATTTTTCAAGAAATTTTGGCAAGGAAGCCGCCATGACAGCGGGCCTTAATCTGGCTATTGGGGATGCGATGATTCCGGTGGATGCAGACTTACAGGATCCTCCTGAATTAATCCCTGAACTGGTGAAAAAGTGGGAAGAAGGTTTTGATGTGGTCAATGCAGTCCGCAATGTGCGTGAAGGAGAAAGTTGGCTCAAGCGCATGACTGCCCACCTGTTTTACCGTTCTATTAACCGAATGAGTAAAACTAAAATCCCTGAGGATACCGGTGATTTTCGACTTCTTTCACGCCCAGTGGTAGATGCATTACAGCAAATTCCTGAACGGCGGCGCTTTATGAAGGGATTATTCGCTTGGGTAGGATTTAAGACGGCAACAATTCATTATAATCGTCCACCGCGCCATGCAGGCAAAACCTCATGGAACTATTGGAAATTATGGAATTTTGCCCTGGAGGGCATTACTTCTTTTAGTCAAATGCCCCTACAATTTGCCTCTTATTTAGGCATAATCGTTGCTTTGACAAGTATACTTTATGGAATCTTTTTCCTTATTCGCACCCTGCTGTATGGCAACCCTATTCCAGGTTACCCATCGCTAATGGTGAGTGTTTTATTTTTGGGTGGCGTGCAATTAATAGCATTAGGGGTGATTGGGGAGTATTTAGGCCGTGTATCTGATGAAAGCAAGCAAAGACCAATTTATATCATTCGTAAAAAATGGACTAATAGATCCGACATTTCTTAGATACCTGGTGGTTGGGGTTATCAATACCATTGTCGGTATGGGGTCAACCTTGACTGCATTTCACGTGTTCGGAGTGAATTATGCTCTGGCCTATCTGATTGGCACTTTAATTGGTGTCGTCTGTAGTTTTATATTGAATAAATATTTTACCTTTAAGAGTGGTCATCACTGGCACAAAGAAGCGTTCAAGTTTTTCATTGTGTTTGTCATTGCTTACTTAGCCAGCAACCTCTGCCTGGTTGGGGTTGTCGAGTTGCTGAAAATGCCGCATGATATCGGTTTCTTATGTGGCATGGTTTGTTATACTTTGATTGGTTATACCCTAAACAAGAAAGTAGTATTTAAAGTTTGAACTGCTCACTCTGGCTGCCGCCCATAGCTGTCATCCTGAGTGTAATGTCATCCTGAGCATAGCGAAGGATCTCCATATTGTGACGCCCACATAACATGAGTGCCGGCATAAGGACAGATCCTTCGCTACGCTCAGGATGACAACTAGCGTTGAGCCTCACCAATACTCAAAGGACATCATGAAAACCCAAATTGATTCCCTGATTCATGCCCGCTGGATCATTCCCATAGAACCCTTTGACACCATTTGGGAAAACCATTCTTTGGCAATCGATCAAGGACGTATCCTAGCATTATTACCTACAACAGAAGCTCATGCCCAATACGAAAGCAAATCCAACATAACCTTAAATAATCATGCAATATTGCCTGGCCTAATCAATGCCCATGCCCACAGCCCTATGACGCTATTTCGTGGTATGGCGGATGACCTACCATTAATGACTTGGCTAAACGAACATATCTGGCCAGCTGAAAGTCGTTGGCTGGATGAAGAGTTCATCCGCGATGGCTCGCAATTGGCATTTTTAGAAATGATCCGCAGCGGCACTACCTGTTTTAATGAAAATTACTTCTATAGTGATATTAGCGCCGAGGTCACAGTTGCTGCTGGCTTACGTGCTTTAGTAGGCTCTTTAATTATTAATGTCCCAACACGACAGGCGAAAACTGTAGAAGAATATCTAACTAAAATGGATGATTTTTGCCAAAAATGGCGCCATCATCCCTTGATTACACCCGCTGTTCATCCCCAAGGACCCTACACTGTTCACGATGCGGCGCTGTTACAAGCTAAAGCTTATGCCGATCAGCATAATTTACTAATGCATATTCATATGCATGAAACTGACGCCGAAATTCGACAAAGTTTGCAAGAATTTAATAAACGTCCGTTGAAACGTTTTTACGATTTGGGTTTAGTTTCTGAGCGACTACAATGCGTGCATATGACACAGATCAATGATGAAGATATGGAGATTCTGCACCAAACGCATCCCCAAGTCGTTACCTGCCCAGAATCTAATTTAAAGCTAGTCAGCGGATTTTGCCCAGTCAAAAAACTACTGGATGCCGGTATTAATGTAGCTATAGGCACAGATGGCGCTGCCAGCAATAATGATCTTGATATGTTTGGTGAGATGCGCAGTGCTTCGCTGTTAGGTAAAATTGTCGCCCAAAACCCAACTGCGGTCAATGCACAGGAAACATTGCGCATGGCTACGTTAAATGGTGCTAAGGCTTTAGGGTTAGGCTCAATCACCGGCTCATTAGTTCCTGGAAAAGCCGCCGATATCATCGCTATTGATTTGTCACACCCCAATACACAACCCATTTACAATCCAGTATCGCAGATCGTTTATGCAGCGAATAGCCAACAGGTGACGGATGTTTGGGTTGCCGGCAAGCAATTGTATAAAAATGGAGAATTTTTGACCTTGGATCCAGCGGCAATTATTGCGAAAGCGGATGTTTGGAAGAACCGCATAGCAAATAAGTAGCTAGTGAGGATTTTAGCCCATGAAATTTAGATTGGATGAGCTGAAAAAAGATTCTTTATACTATTTTATCGCTAGAATGTTTCCAGCATTTTCTGGGCTTTTATCTATTACCTTGTTTATACGCTTACTCGGTCGTGAAATCTATGGCGAATATGCCTTAATACAAGCAGCTATTTTGTTTACCGGCAATGTCGCGCCCATCTGGCTATCTCAATCAATATTGCGTTACTACTCACGTTTTGATTCAACTCAACAACGTAGGATTTTTAGCACCGCCATTTTATTCTCAACTTTGCTGACCACTTTATTGTTTGCTATAGGTTTCTTAATTTTTGCAATCACCTATCTGCACTTAGCGCCATTAAATCTATTTATTGCGACTATCGCTGTCCTTGCCTTAATATTTTATAACCTCTTGGTCAGTGTACAACAAGCTATGTTGAAGCCCAAAAAAATTATATTGGCAGAGTTTTGCCGAGGATTTTTTATCATTACATTACCTTTAGGCTTATTGTTTATATTAGGCATCAAAAGCTACACGGTACTATTACTGGGTTCTGCCTTGACCCTTTCTATTGCCTGTTATGTGATATCACGGGGTATAAAAATAGATTTTGCCTGGCATAGCAATTTTACCCGAATAATCAAAAAAGTAATTATGCCATTTGGAATTCCTCTGACACTTTGGATTGGATTATCGACCTTACTCAACACTTCAGACCGATATATCATTAATTATTTCATGGATGCCAAGGCAGTAGGCACCTATTCTGCCGTCTATGATGTGGTATATAACTCCTTTGGCCTGATGCTGGCACCCGTATTATATGCAGCCCATCCACGTATTGTGCGTCTATGGAATCAGCGGCAAGAAAAAGACTCCCTTAACTTATTAAAAAAAGCGATTACGTTAGAAATCATAATTGGCATCATGGCCTTATTGACGTTAAGCCAAGTTGCCCCTATCCTTACCAGAATCATCTTGGGTACAAATGATCACTCTGCAACCCAGTTGGTGCTCCCAGTTGCCGCAGGGGCTATTTGCTGGCAAATGGCTATGTTAGTACATAAGACGTTGGAACTTAAAGGAAAAACAATAAGGATGTTAATATATGTGTGTTGTGCACTGGTTGCTAACGTGATAGGCAATATTGTGTTCATCCCGTTATACGGATATGTTGCCTCAGCGTATATCACCACTTTAAGTGCTTTCATATATATGATGTTAGTCATAACAGATACTTTAATAGCTCGTTGGCTAACAATCAAACAGCATCCTTTTGCATTTAAATTGACTGCACACAGGAAGGCTATTTTATGAACACACTTATATGCGCCATCATCATTAGTATCATAGGACTAATCAATTATCGTTTTAGCAAAAAAATATTTCATCCTGCCGTCATATTTTCAGGTTACTGGGCAATCTTGCTATTACTCTTGGTGGTTTTACCCAATGATTATTATGCATTGAGCAATAAAACTTTACTGATTTTCACTACTGGAATTTTGTGTTTTAGTTACGGGGGCTTCCTCAGTAGATTTGTTATAAATAGCCAATCTCAACCAAATTATATTCTTTCTGGAACTAACGAGACATCCTCGCGATCATGGATTCCATCTACCTTGCTCGCAGGCTTGGTACTGTGTGTGTTACTTTTTCCCTATTATTGCTATTACCTTTATCAAATATCCCTAACACATCAACATGAATTTTTGCAATATCATTACTTAAATCCACTTAGCAAATTTTTCATGACACTGCGGCAAGCCGTGGTATACAATAAAGGCTTAGGTATATTTAAATATTTAATTGCCTGGTTCGGCTTTTTATCTCTTGTTGCCCTCATTGAATACTATTCTCATAAAACCCTAAAAAATAAACTTATTGTCGTGGGTTTTTTTATCACAGTACTACTGTATTGTCTCTTAACAACGGCTAGAATGGCCGTAATTTATTTTCTATTTAGTTTTTTTAGCATGTATTTCATACTGGTAAGAAAATTAGAACTAAAAAAAATATTTATCAGTGGCTTATTCATCATTTGTGCTTTTATTATACCTGCCATCATTATGCATAAAGGGGTTCACCTGAATACAGGCATCTCATCGACATCTAACCTCTTATCACTTATAAAAAATATAGAGTTATATCTACTGGGGGGAATTGTTGCCTTTAATGAAACTGTAATTTACCCTGTATTAACCATTCCATTTCCACACGATTATAGTCTCAGCTTTTTTCTTAAAATTGCCCACCTATTTAACAATGATATTATTATACCAGCAGCGATATTTCCTTATATCAATATTCCAGATCCAACCAATGTCTATACGCTCTTTTTCTCCTGGTTTTTAGATTTTGATTGGCCAGGCATTATTATACTTTTTAGTATTTTAGGCTTTATAACTACCCTCTGCTTTCATTACGCTACCCGCAAAAATCCTATAGCTCTGATGTTTTATGCTCATATAGTTGCCGGATTATTACTGAGTAATTTTTTTGATGCATTTTTAGTAGGATTAAGCTTTTGGTTACAACTCTTTATCTTTACATTTTTAATCTATAAAGTGCCGTTAGTGTTAAACTCTTTTTACAAAATAAAGGTAAAACATGCAAGCAACTCTTGATATCGTCATCGTAAACTGGAACACTAAAAAGCAATTGCTAAATTGTCTTGACTCTATAGCTAACACTGTCATAAAAGACTCTTTTATATTAAACAAAATATTTATTGTTGATAATGCCTCAACCGATAACTCTCTAGATGGAATTCTGCAACTTGATTTACCGATTTTTTTAATTAAAAACTCTGAAAACAAAGGATTTGCTTATGGTTGCAACCAAGGCGCCAAAGACTCAACTGCTGATTATTTATTATTCCTTAACCCCGACACGTTGTTATATGCAGACTCGTTAGCAAAACCACTGGCATTTATGCAAGCTCCAGAAAATAAAACCATTGGTATTGTCGGCGTGCAGCTAATGGATGAAGAGGGTAAGGTGGCTAGAAGTTGCGCGCGTTTTCCCAAAACCAGTACCTATTTAATGAAAATGCTCGGCTTAGAAAGGTTTTCGCATCCTCATTTTATGAAGGAATGGGATCATATGGACAGTAGAGAAGTTGATCAAATCATGGGCGCTTTTTTTCTTGTCCGCAAAGAACTTTATAACCAACTACAAGGATTCGATGAACGATTTTTTGTTTATTTAGAAGAAGTGGACTTTTCCCTGCGTGCCAAACAACGCGGATGGACTAGTTTTTATTTAGCGGATGCTAAAATCTTCCATGCTGGAGGCGGCTCTTCCAACCAAGTCAAAGCAAAAAGATTATTTTATAGCTTACAAAGCCGTACTTTATATGCTTTCAAAAATTTCAATACCCTATCTGCCACGACTCTTTTCCTTGCAACTTTTTTAATTGAGCCCATAAGCCGCTGCGCTAGAGCACTACTGAAAGGCTCCGTAGAACAAGCTAAAGAAACTTGTTCAGCCTATACCATGCTTTACAAAAAAATTCCCAGTATTTTTAAAACAATCTGTACTCAAAAATAAAAAATTCATGAACACTCATAAACAATCCACATCACCAGAACAGCCAGTCTGGAAACCTTCTCTCGAAAATATGGCTAAAAGCCAAATGATGCATTTTTTAAATTTTGTAAACCAGCAACATGGATTAAATTTAGAAAATTATCCTTCACTCTACCAATGGTCTGTTGACAACCCCGCATTGTTCTGGCCAGCTATTTGGAATTTTTGCGCAGTTATTGCTAGCAAATCTTGGGAAAAAGTAATTGTTCACCCTGAAAAAATGCCAGGTGCCAAATGGTTTACAGGTGCTAGATTAAATTTTGCAGAAAACCTTTTGCGCCATAAGCATGCTACTAAACCCGCTTTGATTTTTCGCAATGAGATAGGTAAACGCCGTGAAATCAGCTATCAATCTTTATATAAACAAGTAGCGGAACTTGCTGCGGGGTTAAAAAATTTAGGCGTAACTGTCAATGACCGAGTGGCTGCATTTATGCCTAATATACCCGAAACGATCATTGCTATGCTAGCAACAACCAGTATAGGCGCTATTTGGTCTTCTTGTTCGCCAGATTTTGGCAGCGCCGGTGCCTTGGATCGATTTAATCAGATACAACCAAAAGTTTTGTTTGCTACAGATGGCTATTATTACCACGGCAAAACCCATTCTTCTTTAGAAAAAATACGAGATTTACAAGAGAAAATCTCTTCTCTAGAAAAAACTTTTATTGTTCCTTATTCTCAACCAACACCTGATATCTCAGCGTTAACAAATACTCTATATTACAATGACTTTTTAGTAGCCGAATCTCAAGAAATTAGCTTTGCCCAACTGCCATTCGATCATCCTGTTTATATTTTATACTCATCTGGCACCACTGGTGTTCCCAAATGTATCGCACATGGTGCTGGCGGGGTGCTGCTGCAACATTTGAAAGAGTTGATGCTGCATACAGATATCCATAACAGCGATACCTTTTTTTATTTCACCACCTGCGGCTGGATGATGTGGAATTATCTAGTTAGCGGCCTGGCCACTGGCGCTACACTGGTACTTTATGATGGCTCGCCTTTTCATCCTAAAAAAAGCTCACTCATTGACTTAGTGGCTGAAGAAAAAATTAGCGTCTTTGGAACAAGTGCCAAATATATCTCTGCAATTGAAAAAGCCAATCTTGATCCTATCACTACGCATAATTTAACTTCATTGCGCACCATTTTATCAACTGGCTCCCCTCTTTTGCCGTTTAATTTTGATTATGTTTACAACCATATTAAACCAGACGTGCAATTATCGTCGATTTCTGGCGGCACTGATATTGTTTCCTGTTTTGCTTTAGGAAATCCATTAATACCTGTTTATCGCGGTGAATTACAATGTCGCGGTCTAGGGTTAAAAGTTGAAATTTATGACGATCAGGGACATTCAGTTCATGAGACCAAAGGCGAACTCGTTTGTACGGCAGCATTTCCTGCTATGCCAATCTACTTTTGGAACGATCCTGATGGCAAAAAGTACTATCACGCTTATTTTGCTAAATTCCCTGGAATTTGGGCGCATGGAGATTATGCAGAATTAACTGCACACCAAGGCATGATTATCTATGGTCGCTCTGATGCGGTATTAAATCCTGGAGGTGTGCGTATTGGTACAGCAGAAATTTATCGTCAAGTGGAAAAAATTCCTGAAATCTTAGAAAGCTTGGTAGTTGGACAACCGTGGAACAACGATACCCGCATTATCTTATTCATTAAACTGTACGCGGGTCTTTCCTTATCTGAAGAATTGAAAAATAACATCAAAACAATAATCAAACAAAACGCCTCTCCTCACCATATTCCTGATAAAATCATACAAATCCCAGATATTCCCAAAACCATCAATGGAAAAATTGTCGAATTGGCAGTACGTGATATTATTCAGGGGCACCCTATTCACAATAAAGATACATTAGCCAATCCCGAATCCCTGAAATATTTTGAAAATTTAGAAGAATTACGCAAATAAGGGTAAGCTATCAAGGTGCAAAGATTAAAAGTTTGATAATAAAATCATGGAGTCATAATGAGTCAAAGCAGCTTAATCAAATTGACAAGTTACATTTTATTTCTTGCAATTTTTTGTTATTTTTTAATAATAAACCGCTTAACCCCATTAGCTTCCGATGATTTCCTAGCTATACCAAATTTCTCCAGCTTTTCAGATCTCATTGGCTTGATTTACTCTGGTATAAAAGCTAGTTATTTGCACTGGGGCGGAAGAGTGTCTCTGGTATTTGTTATAAATTTATTTTTAAGACTTATTCCTATATTTAATTTTTTAAATGCGATTATGTTTTGTTGTTTCATCTATGGTATTTTTCTTAATGCGCTTTTAAGACCTCTCTATAAAATTCGTGATTTATTTACAATTTTATTCATTGTTTTTGTACTTTGGTTTTTTATACCTGAACTTGGTGAATCTGCTTTTTGGAAAACTGGCGCAATAGTTTACCTTTGGCCGCTTACGGGTGCCTTATATTTCATATATCCATTTTTAGTTTTATTATTGAAAAATAATGACATTGTTGCTGGCAAATATGGGCGAGTTATATTGTTGGTTATAGGTGCTTTATTACTAGGAATGAGCCACGAAGATTTAGCAGTACCTGTAGGATTCTTGCTACTTCTAACGATTAGTTGTTGTCATTTTCGAAACAAAGATATTCCAACCTGGAGTCTGGTTGCTACTGCTTTGTTTTTTATTTCATTTCTGATATTAATTATTGCTCCAGGCAATTATGTGCGCGCTGCACACGGAGCAGTTCACGATGGATTAATACATAAAACACTCCAGCTTTCATTTGTTATTTATAAACACTATATTAGTTTTAACGGCTCTCAGCCTTTATTTTTACTTACATTAGCTGCACTATTCATCCTGTTGCTGCAAAAATTTTTAAATTCAAAAGTATGGGTTACCTTACTTTTGGGAGTAACACTACTCGCTACATTTCTGTTGATAACACCTAATTGGATCAAGCCTAATTTAATTAGCACCGGTTTATTTCTATCTTTATTCACAATTTTTATCCTATTGAATCTACTAAATCCTTCGCCAAATGGTAAGCGATGCGCTCTGTTTATCTTACTATCAGGAATTGCTGCTTATGCCACAATCGTTGCACCCTGGATTATGTTCGGTTATAGAATGGCTTTTTTTGCAGATATCTTTTTTGTTATTGCCATGCTCTCTGTTATATGCAATGAAAATTCGTTAAAAGGCTGGAATGTTTATTATCCAATATTTTGCTTATCTCTTTTGTTCTTTTTAGTGCCGAGCATGATTCATAATTACAAAGAAACGAAATTTATCTATGAGCAAGAGGTAAATCGCGAAAATTTAATGTCGCTTTATCAACAGAATAATACACCGATCATTTTGCAACCTCTCATCAAAAACCAATTAAATCTTCCAAATAAAGACCTCCTTTTATATACGCCCCATTTGGTGGTTAGAGATTTCAACGAACATGAACTTGCTCTACTCTACCATTCTCCAATAATTCTGCGTCCATTTGTGGAAAGGTGGTCAACTCTAGAAAAAGTCATGGATGTTGATCAAGCTAAAACTCACTTTAGTACATTGGTTATAAACCGCACATTCTATTATGTAACAACCCGCAGTGCCTGTGCGGCAATTGAAAATAAAAATCCATTTTTTCTCCATGTTTACCCCAAGGATTCTAATAACCTTGCTAAATCTAAAAGAGCAAATGGCTTTGAAGATTTGGGATTTGCATGGCAGCCAGATAACATGACTACAGTAATTTCAGATCAAGGTAAAACAAAAAGTGATGTGTGTGTATTTGCCGCGCATTTACCTTACTATCCCATAAAGCAAATAGTAACAGGTCAATATAGTACTATTGACGGAAAAACAATTTTTGATTGGACAAGTGAATTTTTATCTTATATTTAAGGAAGCACCATGCACATACACCTAAAAAAAATACCCATTCTATTATTCTTCATATCTTTGTTTATATATACAGCGATTATCAATAGTCTTTATCCTCAAATGGTAGATGATTTTTATTATAGCTTACATTTTTCCAGTATAGCTGATGCCATTTCTCAAGTTTTCTCTACAACCAAATTACTTTACCTTACTTGGAGCGGAAGAATATCAGCTTATTTTGCTATGGACGCATTGCTTCCCTTTATAACTCTATTCAATCTACTTAATGCTGCTATATTCTGTTTACTCATCAATGGCATTTTCTTAACTACCACATTACGTGCGCCGAATAAATTACGAGATTTAGCAACCTTAATTTTCATTACAACCATTGCCTGGTTTTGCATTATCGAATTAGCTGAAGCCTCTTTTTGGAAAGTCGGCGCTTTTTTTTATTTATGGCCTATGACTGCCACATTATATTTCATTTATCCCTTTTTAAAATTATTTACAAACCAACCTATAAACATATCCGGTTGGCTAAAAATAATCGCGTTTTCTTTGGCAGCCTTATTACTGGGAATAGTTCATGAAAGCTTGAACATTACGATACTCATATTCCTGTTATTTATTAATATTTATTGCTGGCGTCGTTACAAAAAGATTCCCACCTGGGTTATATCCAGTAGTATTTTTTATTTTATTGGTGTAATCATCCTTGTTATTGCTCCAGGCAACTATGTCAGAGCCCACAGTATAGCAGCTGCTTATCCGCATATTACAAGCATTGGTTATTACATTAAAAAATTTATTACTCTAAATCAGTCTATAGGAACTCATTTATCTCAAGCTGTTGCTGACAGTATTCCCTTGGGTGTAATAGCTATGTTGACCCTATTATTGCTCATAGGAAATGGTTATATTAAAAATAAAATATTAAGTATTGCCGTAGCGTTACTGGCTGTTTTGGCCGCATATGTAATGTCTAAACAAGCGCATATTCACGTTTTAACAGGTATCATTATAATGATACCCACTATCGTCTTTATAGTTTTGTTATTTAAGAATTATAAAAATAATCCACGGGGTTTATTATTCTTTATCCTATCGTTCATTTCAGCCTATACCATGATGGGCGTACCTCATATTATGTCTGGCGATAGGACATCATTTTTCCCCGATATTTTTCTAGTTATGTGCTTAACCACTATTTTTTCACAAGAGTACTCCAAAAAATTTTGGCAATGGCTCTATCCAATCATTGCGGCTATCTGTTTGGCAGCTCTGGTTATTAGCATGACATCAACCTATTTTAATATCAGGTTATTTCATAACCAATTTCAAAAGCGAGTACAGCTGATGATGCTTTACAAAAACAATAAAGTGAATAATGTTATCTTACCCCCTTACCATATACCCGCCATTGATGCTTGGAGAGCTAGTTCTGGAAATAAAGCCTTACTTATTCGCACGAAAAATATCTATATAAGCGACCTTTCTGCAACAGATCCTGCTGATTGGCGAAATCGATCTTTTGCTAAATATTATGGCTTTCCAGCCGCAAAAATCACCATTAAGCCTGTCGCATTGTGGAGTGATATTGAGCAAGAGTTATCTATAGCTCAGAAAAATCAAAATTCTAATACCTTTATAAAAGATAATAATTTATTCTGGGTATACAATGCTGGATCCTGCAGCTCTCTCCCAAATAAACAACCTGTCTCTATTCATATTTATCCTAGCAACGTAAACAATTTATCTAAAGATAAAAGAAAGCAAGGATTTGAAAATTTTGAACTAAAATTTACTCCTGACTATGCAATGACCATTATTTCTGCAAATGGCCAAATAGATAATCAGGTTTGCGTACTAACCAAGAGTTTGCCTGGTTATAAAATTAAAAGAATAGAAGTTAATCAGTAAGATTTAAATCAGGATAAATTTTGCTTTTGTCAAAATTTATGACGTATGATGCAAATTGACAACATAATTATGAAATATTAACTTTGAGTAACTACCCACCCAATAAAAAAACACTTTCACTCCGCGCGGGCGGAAATCCATCCTGATTTTGGCTCTGTGCCAGAAAATAAATAGATTCCTGCCTGTGCGGGAATGACAACATTTCTGAAAAAGGGGAGTTAACTAACCTTCAACAACAACCGCCTCAGCCATAGTTTCCAAATTTTTAAAATCCCATAAGCGTTCATCCATCAACTGACTGGGACGTACACTACTGAGTGCATGCAGTATGTTACTCGGCACTTTCGGATTTTCATGGGCTAACCCATCAATGAGAACTTTGACACGTTGCCGCATCAGGTTTTCTTGAGAACCGCATAAATTACAAGGTATGATGGGGAATTCTTTTTCCTGTGCATAAGCAATAATGTCTTTTTCCTGACAATACACCATTGGTCTAATCACAATATTTTTTTTATCATCGGTTAATAATTTCGGTGGCATAGAGCGGATATCACCATTATATAAAATCGACATTAATAAAGTGCGAATCAAATCATCACGATGATGTCCCAACGCAATTTTGGTAAAGCCTTTTTCTTTAGCATAGGTGTAAATAATTCCTCGCCGTAATCGCGAACACAATGAACAATAAGTATTACCTTCAGGTATTTTATCCTTCACAATGGAATAAGTATCTTGACGTAAAATCTCGTAAGGAATCTCCTTAGCATCAAGCCAAGCTCGCAATTGTGAATCATCCCAGCCAGGTTGCGCCTGATCTAAAGTAAATGCAAAAATCTGGAATTTGTTGTTGGAGCGCAGACGCAATAAATTTAACAAAGTGAGCATGGTAAATGAGTCTTTACCACCAGATAAACAGACCATCACTTTGTCGCCTGTTTTTATCATGTGATAATCAGCAATGGCTTTTCCTGTATAGTGCAGTAATTTTTTTTCTATTTTAGATTCTACTTTCAAAAAACACACTCCAAACTTTTATAGAATGGGGTCAAATCTTAACATATGACATTGATTCTTACTTCAATGTCATATGTCAAGATTTGACCCCACTCATACTTTTTTTGCTCTCGATACGTTTTAATATCGAGCGCATAATCGTCAAATACAGCTCATCTTTAAGCAAAATGTCTTCCTGATTATTATCGATCGTGGGGTTATCATTGACTTCAATCACCACCACATGGTTGCCTATTTGTTTTAAATCAACTCCATATAAACCATCACCAATTAAACCGGCAGCTTTTTTTGCCAATTGTAATACTTTAGTCGGGACAGTGTGGATGGGAACTGCTTCAACACATCCAAACAATGAAGATTTGTTAGATAGATTATAAATTTGCCAATGATCCTTAGCCATAAAATATTTACAAGCAAATAATGGCTGTTTGTCTATAAAACCTATACGCCAATCAAACTCCGTAGGAATAAATTCCTGCGCAATAATCAAGTCAGAACGATTTAAAAATTTTTCTACCTCATTTTTTAAATCTTGTTCATGACTTACTTTAATAACACCAGTAGATAATGAACCATCAGGCTGTTTTAGTACACAGGGCAATCCCAATTGACGCGAGATATGATTAGCATTGTCTTTATGCACAATAATGGTTTTGGGAATGGGTACTTTTGCTTTAGTTAACAATTCAGCTAAATAGACTTTATTCGTGCATTTCACTATTGATTCGGGATCATCGATAACCACCAAATTTTCTGCATAGGCGCGACGCGCAAAGCGATAAGTATGGTGATTAACCTCAGTTCTTTCACGAATAAATAACGCATCAAATTCAGCCACTCTGCTGAAATCATCTTTAGTAATTAAACGCGTTCGGAAATTCAATGACTCTGCCGCATCGATAAAATTTTTGATGGCTTTTTTATTGGAAGGTGGAACTTTTTCTTGGGGATTGAGTAATATGGCTAAATCGTAAATGGATGCAGTTTTACGGAAAGAATGAATACGTTTTTTCGAAAAATACGCATTGGCAAATTCTATCAAATAAGGTTCATGGCCTTCTGGTATTTCAGTGATGGGTATAGGATTGACATTTTGTAGCAGCCATTTTTTATTATATGAAAAAGTGACTTCCAGTAAAGGTGCCTGAAATAGATTATAAAGCTGCTGACTTAATTTATCGTATTGCTTGGCAACGTTTCTGCCAAAATAAATATTTAAATTATAAGTTGTTGATTTTAGCTTGGAGAAGCTGCTTTGAATCAGTTGGTCAATTTCATCTGACATCACACGCAATATAGATTGTGATTTTAGATCCTGAATCGTAGTGACATTAGGGAAAGCCCGATGTCCCCGCGCTTCAGCTAATAAAGAAACATAGTAACCCATGCCTTGGTAACGATAAGAACGGCAAAGGTTATAGATACGAATATTGCGAATTTCAGAATATTTGCTATCAGTGAGGTAGGACTTGGCGGAGACAATTTCTACGTCGGGAATGTTAAAATTCCATTTTTTTGGATTGTTGACAACGACTATGCTTAACATGAGGTATCTATTTAGGCGCCATTCGCAATGCCCCATCCAGTCGGATCACCGAACCGTTTAACATGGGATTCTCAACAATATGTAGGACTAGCTTAGCATACTCAGCAGGACTACCAAAGCGTTTTGGAAAGGGCACCGAGGCTGCAAGATTATCACGCACCTTGTCAGGCAAGCCTCTCAACATGGGGGTTTCAATCAATCCTGGCGCAATAGCCATAACGCGGATGCCGAAACGTGCCAATTCTCTTGCGGCGGGTAATGTCATAGCCACTACACCGCCCTTGGAAGCACTATAGGCTATCTGGCCTATTTGCCCCTCAAATGCGGCAACTGAAGCGGTATTGATAATCACACCACGCTCTTCGCTATCGCCTATAGGAGGTAATGTAGCCATGCGTGCGGCTGCTACCCGCAGCACATTAAAAGTGCCGATTAAATTAACCTGGATAGTGGGAGTAAAGTCTTCAAGCGGCAATGGAGAGCCATCTTTGCCTACGATCAGCTGACCCGGGCAGATACCGGCGCAGTTGACACAAACGCGTGGGACTCCTAGCTCTGCTTCAATTTGTGCAAAAGCTTGAGTCACATCACTGCTATTGGTTACGTCACAAGTGATGGCTATTCCATTGATTAACTGTGCCGTTTGTTTCTCTTGAGCCAAGTTACGATCTAAAATGGCTACTCGCATTCCGGCTTGCGTTAATTGCTTGGCAGTTTCAGCACCCATACCGGAAGCGCCGCCGGTAATAACTGCAACTTGATTGCTGAATTGCATTTTAAGTCCTCCTCCTCTATCCTCCGTTTACACTTTTTTCCTTCTCCCACAAGGGGAGAAGGAAAAGAACTCTCCCCCCCTAAACCGTATCATAAACCTCTGTATTCATGCTTTTTTCATTTTTAGCAACAATACAGGCTACCACCGCATCCCCCGACACATTAACCGCTGTTCTTGCCATATCCAGCAACCTATCAACCCCGATAATCAAGGCAATGCCTTCAACCGGCACATTAACCTGCTTCAAAACCATTGCCAAGGTAATCAAACCCACACTGGGAATACCGGCCGTCCCTATTGAAGCCAGAGTAGCCATCATGATGACCATTAAAAAACCTGTCAATCCAATAGGCACGTTATAAACATGGGCAATAAATACCGTAGCTACCCCCTGCATAATAGCAGTACCATCCATATTGATGGTCGCACCCAAAGGCACGATAAATGAGGCCACTTGATTTTTGACTCCGAGCTTATGTTCTACCGTTTCCAATACGACTGGGATAGAGGCATTACTACTTGAAGTACTAAAAGCAAATAACATGCAGGGATAAAATTTTCTAAAAAACATCAGCGGGTTTAAGCCACCAACTACTTTAAGCAATAAAGAATAAGTGACGGTCAGATGTATTAATAATACTAACAAGACAATAGAGAAATATCCGAATAGCTGGCCGATTAAATTAAAGCCCATCTGGGCAAAGCTCACAGCGACTAAACAAAAAATACCATAAGGCGCTAGCTGCAACATCATCGTGATAAAGTGCATGATTACATCATTGAGATCACGAAAAATTGCACCTATACGCTTACCCGCTTCTCCGGCAGCTGAAAGTGCCATACCAAATAATATGGAAAAGACGATGATCTGCAACATTTCACCCTCAACAAGGGCTTTGAAAAAATTGCTTGGAAATAGGTTACTGATAATATCTTTAATGGAAGGCACTTCTTTGATGGCTAACGGTGTAGTCGATGCTGCTTGCAAGTCAGAGCCAATTGAAAAAATGCTGGCGAACAAAATGGCCAAAGTGATAGCAATGGCTGTCGTGATGAGATACAAAACTAAAGTCTTACCACCAATACGGCCTAATTTTTTGATATCCAGAGAACTGCTGCCGCAGACTAGAGACACAAACACCACGGGCACTACGAGCATTTTCAGAATAGTGATAAAGATGTTACCACCGGTTTTTAAAATATCATCCAATAGGACTTGTATAATGGCATGGCCGGCATTCATGCGTATTAATAATCCAGCGACACACCCCAACAACATGGCAAGCAAAATTTTTATTGTCAAATTCATCAATTGAACTCGCAGGTTTTCAATTAATTCATTCACCTCTCCGTCTGTGACTGAAGGGAGAGATGAAAATCTAAAAGATACTTTCTTCCACAAGGGAAGCAGACAAAGAATGACTCAACTTCTCTCCACGTCCAATAGCAAAATAACTCAATCCATGTTCAGCTAAAACCTGAGTCGCATATAAATTTCTACCATCAAAAACTGCCGGATAACGTAATTTTCTCTTGATTAAATCAAAATCCGGGTGGCGGAATTCATCCCATTCAGTCACTACCGCCAACACATCAGCGCCTGCTAAAGTATCATTCGCTTTCGTGCATAGATTAAAACCTTGAGCTTGCGCGTAAATTCTTTGTGCTAAACTGCTTGCTGCCGGGTCATATGCTTGTACCTTCGCTCCAGCGGCTAATAATGCATCAATTAATACTAAGCTGGAAGCTTCGCGCATATCATCCGTATTGGGTTTAAATGCTAAACCCCAAATGGCTATGGTTTTACCTGCAACATTTCCTTGAAAATAAGTAGAAATTTTATTGAACAACACGCGTTTTTGCTGGTTATTCACGCTTTCTACCGCTTTGAGAATGGCGGGTGAATACCCTAGCTCTTCTGACATTTTTTTCAGTGCGCGCACATCTTTAGGAAAACAAGAACCACCAAAACCACAACCTGCATATAAAAATTGGTGACCAATACGATGATCAGAGCCAACTCCGCGGCGGATCATATCAATGTCAGCACCAAAACGCTCTGCCAAATGACTCATTTCATTGATGAAACTAATTCGCGCAGCCAAATACGCATTGGCCACATATTTGGTTAGCTCAGCTGAATTATTATCCATGAAAATAAAACGTTGGCTGTTATCATCTAATGGCTGATATAGCTCATGCAGTAATTTAGCTGCCCGATCATTATCAGCACCGATAATAATACGGTCGGGTTGCATAAAATCGTAGATAGCAGCGCCTTGCCTTAGGAATTCAGGATTAGAAACGACATCAAAATCAGTATGAGCCCCGCGTTGCTGCAATTTTTCCAGCATCAAGCGTTTTATTTTTTGGGCAGTACCAATTGTGACTGTGGACTTATTGACAATAATACGATATTCCGTTGCACATTCAGCAATACCGGTTGCAACCGCAAATACACTTTGTAAATCGGCAGAACCATCTTCGGCTGAAGGGGTACCTACTGCAATAAATTGAAATAATCCATGGTCGACCCCTGCTTTTAAATCCGTACTAAATGCTATTCGACCAGTGGTATTGATATGACGTTGCAAATATTCTTCTAAATCCGGTTCATAAATTGGGCTGATTCCCTGCTGCAATTCCGCGATTTTTTGTGCATTGATATCAACCAATAATACATGATTGCCCAATTCTGCAAAGCAAACACTAGTAACCAGCCCTACATAGCCTGCACCATAGATGGTTATAGTTTTTTCCATAATTATATTTCTTCGGGTACGAGAGTGGGTTGATTATTCCCAACAAGCTCAATAATTGCTGCTCTTGAGTACTCTGGGACCAATAATAACAACAGATGCCACAATTTCGATTCTTTATTCTCATCACAGGCTTGTTTCATCTCTTTTAATGTCTCAAGCAGTTTTGGCCAATCGCGTTCGCGATAAGAGGCCTGTAAGATTTTTTCATGTGCAGTTTTTTTAAGCGCCTCAGATTCGTGAAATAGTTCTTCATAAAGTTTTTCACCAGGACGTAAGCCGGTATATTGAATTTCTATATCTTCTCCCAACGTTAAACCGGCTAACAAGATCATCTGTTCGGCCAAATAGCGTATTTTAATCGGATCTCCCATATCAAGTACAAAAATTTCACCGCCACTCCCCATCACTGTGGCTTGTAAAATTAATTGTGTCGCTTCGGGGATAGTCATAAAGAAACGTGTTATTTCTGGATGAGTCACAGTCACTGGGCCACCCGACTCTATTTGTTTACGAAATAAAGGCACAACGCTCCCAGCAGAGCCCAGGACATTACCAAATCGTACGGTTATAAATTTTGTATCAGAATGGGCATTATAGTTTTGTATAAAAATTTCCGCTGCTCTTTTAGTAGCTCCCATCACATTACTAGGATTTACGGCTTTGTCCGTTGAGATTAATACGAATTTTTTAACTTTGGTCGCTACCGCTTCTTCCGCGAGAATCTGCGTACCCAAGGTATTATTGTGTATTGCCACTCGCAACTGGCTTTCCAACATAGGCACATGTTTATACGCTGCTGCGTGGAATACGACATCTATTCGGTTTTGACACATGACTTCACGTACTGCAACTCGGTCAGTGACATCAACCAAATAACCCATAAAATCAATTTCTGGAAATTTCTGACTGATTTCCATTTTAAGAGAATACAGATTATATTCATTTTGTTCGATTACAATCAGCTTTTTAGGAGCAAGGCGCGCCACCTGCCGGCATAGCTCTGATCCGATTGAACCACCACCGCCCGACACCATGACCGTCCGCTCTTCAATGCCACGGCGGATATCCTGCCAGTCCAATGATACTGGGTCTCGACCTAATAAATCTTCTAAAGAGACTTCTCGTAAGGCATCAATTTTAACATTGCCACTAGCTAAATGATCTAATCCCGGTAGTGTCCGAAATGGCACGCCAGTTGATTCGCAATATTCCACAATACGCCGCATATCTGCAGATCGGGCAGACGGCATAGCAATAATGATTAAATCAATCTGATAGCGTTTAACAATCGCCGGAATCACTCTGGTCGTCCCTACGACGCGTATACCCTGTATTTCCTGACCTTCTTTGCTAACCCTATCATCGACAAAAGCCACTGCATGATATTCTCTATTCACATCCCGTTTCAAATCACGGGCTATACCTTCACCAGCCTGACCTGCCCCTACAATTAAAACCCGCTTGCCATGTCGTTTACCTTTGTCTTTAGACCAACGATAAAGGAAACGCGACCCACCTAAAAACATGATAAGCAATAAACCATAAAGCGGAAAAATGGAGCGCGGTACCTGAATGAGACGTTTATCCAAGAAAAGTATGACTATCGTGAGAATAACAGCCGTAACCACTGCTTTGACAATACGCATCAGATCAGGCAACGAGGCAAAGCGCCATATACCGCGATATAAACCAAATATCCAATAAAACCCAACCTGTATGACCATGAGCATGGGCAGAATAATTTCAGCTTGTTGAAGTTTATCTGCCGGCACCTCGCCCAGGTTAAAACGCAGCCAATAAGCAGCATACCATGCCAATACGATCATCACTAAGTCATGGCAAAACACAATAGAGCGTTTCTTTAAGGTGGCATATTTCATTTTCACGTATATATTTCCTAATAGCTTTGCGTAACGATACCTGACCATTCTATATTTACAAGCAAGTATTCACACCACTTTGAAAAGTGGATCGCAAGCTACAAAGCTTGCCGGGATGCCAGCGTCAATAAGTGGCTTCATGCCTCTACCCCCCTTAATCCCCCTTTTTCAACGGAGGCAAGTAATTGGGTTTACGATACATAGGATTAAGATTTTCCACAATTTTGTACAACAATACCAAAACTCCCAGTGCAAAGATAGCCAACCAAATCATTAAATTTTGATAATAAAAGCCTAAAATTGCCAAAACCGCCAAAAAAGAATTCACTCCAATGACTGCCCATACTACCTGGCCATGGCTCCACCCTAACTGATGCAAACGTTGATAGGCGTGAAGTCGATGTGCGTGATACCAGACTTCCTTGGCCAATATGCGGCGTACCAGCGTGATAGTCGCATCAAATAGAAATACACCATACAAAATTAGCCAAAGCAACAATGGAATCCCATAGTATTTATCTGCCAATAAAGCGATGACCAGGATAATAAAACCCAAACTGGCGCTACCCACATCACCCATAAATACTTTGGCCGGAGATTTATTGAGCACCAGAAAGCCGGCAATCGTGGCTGCTAGCATCCAAGATAAAAATGCCATACTCTGCCCGCCTGATTGTTGCAGGAAAAAACCACCCACACCCAAGATAAATAAAGCTTCAACTCCAGCGATGCTATCAATACCATCCATAAAATTAAACAGGTTGATCGACCATGCGATGATTAAAATAGCGATGATAGAGCCTAACCAACCCAAAGGTATGCTTAAATTTTTGGCAATGATGAGATGATCGAATCCCCCTAATGCACCAACACTGATACATGCCGCAGCCACATAGGCGCATGAGCGATATTTCGCTGATAAAGAATGACGGTCATCATAAAAAGCGGTAACCGCGATTATAATAGCGGAAGGAATAACAGCCAGAAATTGTCTAACAGTCCACAATTGAAAAAAGCTGGCAATCACGGCGGCTAACAGCCATAAGCTAATAAACACCAAGCCGCCACCGCGTGGAACAATGCGCGTATGCGAACTGCGTTGATTAGGTACATCAAGCCATTTTTTTCTCACTGCTAAATGGATATAACCATAGGTTATAACAAGGGAGAGAATAAATAATAGTATTAAAATTAGGTATATCATAACTGCAAAGCTTTTATTAACTGCTCATGTAACGTATGGGCTGGTTTCCACGCTAACACGGCTTTAGCCCGCGTCACATCCAGTCTCAGTGATTCAAATAACTTATTATACATACTCGCTTTGCCTATGGCTGTTAAACCCACTTGCATGAGCGCCGGTGGAACAGGTAATAACAAACATTTTTTATGGAGTATCAAAGCAATCATCATACATAAGTCTTTCAAATTCATATCATCATCATCAGCAACATTAAATACTTTATTGGCTGCCGCTGGGCTCCTCGCGCACAACAATAAAAAATCTAATAAATTATCAATACCAATAAAACTGCGTTTTTCCAGGGCTAAGCCAAAAGGTAGCAAAGGGATTTTTTGTACCAATCTAACTAATGCATTGAAATTACCTGGCGCGTCTTTACCATACACCATGGGTGCGCGCACAATCACAGTTTCTAATGCAGTTTGTTGTGCGATAGCCTGCAATTCCATTTCAGCCTGCAGTTTGGTTTTTCCATAAAGTGTAACGGGCTGTTTTTGCGCATCTTCTGTTAATGAATTCGTACTTGTTTCTCCATAAACACTGGCGGTACTGAGTAGTACCAGTCGCTTAACACCCGCGGCTGCTGCCTGCTCTGCCAATGTGGCTGTGGCTGCGGTAATGGTTGTTTGATAAATTGCAGCATCCTGAATGTCTAGTCGGTGTACTGTTGAGGCCAAATGATAGACTACGTCAACACCTGTTAAAGCCGAACTCCAATCGGTAGTCGCACAGATCGAACCTGTGACCTTGGGCTGCACGCCTTTGGGGACTGAACGTGATGCATCACGCACGGTGCCTATAACAGCGATCCCCTGGTTTAGTAAATGTGTGCAAAGGCGATTTGCGATAAAACCATTTGCACCAGTGACAAGATAGGTAGTCATTATTTACTCACATTCTTTAATTTTTTCCTCTTCCCCTTCTGGGCATAGGCACTACAGTGCTTAATTTAACCTTTTGCCGCTAGTGGAGAAGGATTTAAGCTATACTTTATTTTTGCTTTCTATACCAAGCCATTGCCACCCCCAACCCATCATTCACATCATGTGTAGGCACATAACCCAATAATTCTTTAGCTAAAGTGATATCCGCCAACGAATCTTTGATATCACCAGGACGAAACGCTTGATAAACCGGGCCGGCATCAGCAACACCCAGCAAAGTCGCTATTTGCTTAAATAAGGCATTCAAGGAAGTCTGCTGACCCACCGCGATATTAAACACCTGACCAAAAGCTTTTGAATTATCCGTCATAGCAGCTAATAAATTTGCCTGTACCACATTATCTATAAAACAAAAATCACGGGTAGTGGTGCCATCACCATAAATTACCGCCTGCTCACCCGATAGCAAACTCTGTACCCAACGCGGTAACACCGCAGCATAGGGTCCAACAGGGCTCTGCCTTGCGCCAAATACATTAAAATAGCGTAACCCAAAAGTCACAAAATTATAACAACGGGTAAACACTTTACCATACAGTTCATTTGTCATTTTACTCACAGCATATGGCGATAATAATTGACCAAGGTGATGTTCAACTTTAGGCAGTATTGGAGAGTCGCCATACACCGAACTGGAAGAAGCATAAACAAAACGTCTGACATTATTTTTCTGCGCAGCCGTCAACATATTCATAAATCCATCAACATTCACCGCATGCGTGGTTAATGGATCTTTAATTGAGCGCGGCACACTACCTAATGCCGCCTGATGCAATACCAGATCAACACCTTCGGTTGCTTGATGACAAACGGCTAAATCACGAATATCACCTTCGATAAAATGAAAAAGCTGTGCCCGATCAGGCGGCAGATTATTTAATACTTGTTGTAAATTATGTTGATACCCTGTTGCAAAATTGTCTAAGCCAATGACCTGCTGCGAAAGTCGCAGCAATTGCTCAACTAAATGACTGCCAATAAAACCCGCCGCACCTGTAACTAACCAAGTATATTTTTCCTGCGATAAACGTTGGCATAATTGTTGATAAGCTATAGTCGCCATAATTGAACTCCCAGTGTATGCAATGCATTTCTATCCAATACACTTTTAACATCGACAACCAGCTTAAATGGGTTTGAAAGGCACTGTGTCAATTGCGTCAGTGTTTTATCTAAATAAAACTGATGTGGAACAGCTAAAATCAAAGCATCCATACGGGCGAGATTGGCAAAATCAACAGTTTGTAATCCATATTCTTGATGAATATCTGCCTCTTCGGCGACAGGGTCATGCACCGTTACCTCAATGCCATAATCCTGTAATTCTCGTACCACATCGACGACCTTACTATTGCGCATATCGGCGCAATTTTCTTTAAACGTTAAACCACAAACTGCGACGCGTGACTGCTTGATCGCAACACCCCCATGAATCAACTGTTTTACGGTTTGGGCAGCGATATATTTGCCCATATCATCATTGATACGGCGCCCTGCTAAAATGACTTCAGGGTGCAGACCGCTCATGAGTGCTTTATGTGTCAGATAGTAGGGATCAACGCCAATGCAATGCCCCCCTACTAGTCCTGGTTTGAATGGCAAAAAATTCCACTTCGTCGCTGCGGCTTTTAACACTTCAGCAGTATCAATATTCAAGGTGTTAAAAATCATAGCCAATTCGTTAACCAAGGCGATATTGAGATCGCGCTGCGTATTCTCAATAACTTTAGCTGCCTCAGCCACTTGGATGCTAGGCGCAGAATAAACTCCCGCCTCTACCACTTCTGCGTATAAATTGGCGATTATCTCTAACACCTCTTCAGTTTGTCCTGAAACTACTTTACATATTTTAGTAAACGAATGTTCGCGATCACCTGGATTAATACGCTCAGGTGAATATCCTAGAAAAAAATCTACCCCGGATTGCAATTGCGAGGCTTGCTCTAAAATAGGAGCGCAAACCTCTTCCGTCGCACCGGGATAAACTGTTGATTCATAAATCACAATTGCGCCAGGTTTGAGATAACGACCGATTAACTTTGAAGCTTCGATTAAAGGAGTAAAATCTGGCTGTTTGGCGCGGTTAATTGGGGTAGGAACTGCGACGATAAAGGTATCAGCCTGGTGCAAATCTTCGGGATCGGCAGTAAATTTTAAATGGGTTTGCTGCAAATTTTCTGTAGATACTTCACCGGTTTTATCAATACCATTTTTAAGCTCAAGGATACGTTGCAACTTAATGTCAAAAGCAATGACTTGACGTTTTGCTGCAAACGCTACCGCCACGGGCAAGCCAACATATCCTAAACCAATTACAGCTAACTGACGCGATTTATGCATAATAATTTACTCAGAAAGTTTTCGCTAACCTCCCTCCCTCTTTTCAAAGTGGGTGGGCAGTTATGTTTTTCGCAGCATCCATATCTTCATTTTCTATCCTAGGAAAAATTTTCATAGCCTCTAGCATGATTCTATTGATCCGAGAAACCCCAAAACGCTGGACAGCTATCTCGCGGCTAACTGCACCCATTTGGGCAATCGCTTCAGGATGTTCAATAAAATAATGCATAAACTCTACCAAATGCTCAACGTCTTTTACCGGCGCTAAAAAACCGTTTTGTTGCAAACGCACCACTTCACGACATCCTGGCGCATCTGTCGTAATAATGGGTCTAGCAGTAGCCATAGCTTCTAAAGCTGAACGTGGCAAACCTTCACGATAAGAAGGCAATACAAAAACGGAAGCTTGCTTAAGTGCTTCACGGATATCCATTAATTCGCCGAGGTATTCAACCACACCGCTTTGTATTAATTCATCCAAAGCGCTTTGCGTTAGTCCGGTCGGATTATTGTGTAACCCTCCCGCAATCAAGAAACGTACTTCGGGGTATTGTTGTTTTACACATCTTGCCGCCTCAATAAATTCATTGATGCCTTTATCGCGGATTAGACGCCCTACAAATAAAAAGCTAAGTTGCTGAGGGTAAGGTAACGGCGCAAAATGATGGGTATCGACCCCAGAACCATCAGTCAATACGACTTGGTTTTGTTTGACTAAACCTGATTGTAAAAATAACGCCGCATCATCAGCATTATGAAAAAATGTGTTATCAACACTAGCCAATAGCCATTTATACAGTGGTTTTATTAAAAAACGCAGTAGGCGTTGCTTATAAGAATCTCCGGTAAAAACATAACCTAATCCCGGAAACATGACATTGACTCTAGCCCGTGTACTGAACTTCGCAGCAAGACTGCCAAAAATAACGGGTTTGATCGAATAAAAAAATAACAGGTCCGGCTTTAACTCGCGGAAATAACGTTTTAATGTCGAAAAAAGCTTAATATCATTGAAAACATTTAAACTGGTATTGCGCACCGCTAGCGGTAGTAATTCAACGCCAATGGAATTGAGTTTTTGACGAGCATTTTCAAAATATTGATCCGGTGGTGCTAAAGCGGTCACCTTAAGCCCAGCTTTTAAAAAATCAGTAATCAGGTGAAACCGTAGATTCACTAAAGTATGTGATTGGTGGGCAACAACAATTAATTTAGTCATTATTTGAAAGTCTTTTGAAAAAGGTCAATCATTACAGGAGCTGTCACTTGTAAACAGTATTTTTGCTCCACTAATAACCGTCCTTGTCGTCCCATAGCGTCCCGCAATCCGGCATCACGCAATAAACGTTCCAACGCTTCCTGCCATTGCTCTTCCGTTTGAGCGAGAAACCCATTCTTGCCCTCTTGCACTATTTGGCTATTGACACCCACAGGCGAGGCAACCACGGGTTTGGAACAAGCCATATATTGAATCAATTTATAACCGCATTTACCATGATCAAAAGGAACATCACGTAAAGGCATAATTCCAATAGACATACGCTGAATAGCCTCTACTTCAGAGTCTTCACTCCAGTCTAACCATTCAACCGGTAAATCAGCAAAACCTTCACCCTTAGCACCTACCACTAACAATTTTGCGTTATATTTAGGTAAAACTTTTGCTAACACAGGCGCTAATGTCTGCAGTAAACGAAAAGTAGTCGGAGCCCCGATCCAACCAATAATTAAATCTGTTGAATCTTCTGTGGCCACCGGTAATGCATAACGCGTTATGTCAATCACCGTAGGAATAATGGCGATTTCTTTAGCGCCTGCCGTTTTCGCACGATTGGCCAGATATTCATTTCCCGCCACGACCAATCTAGCATGGTGCATGACCTGGTCAATTTTTTTGCCCAACATGCTCCGTATCAACGGTTGACGATGTAAATCATAATAATGAAATACTGCGTCATCGTAATCGACAACATAAGGTATGTTTAGTCTATGTAAAATTTTTTCTGCTAACGCCGGCATCCAGGGAAATAATTCTTTTTCTATCCATAAAAATTTATATTTTTTAGCCTGTAATAATTGTTTTATGCGTCGCAAGTAAGCTTTAATGATATGGAATTTGTTTATTTGACGTTTTCCATAGAGCGCTGCCAAATAATGCTTATCTAAAAGACACGAAAAATCCACTTCAATGCCTGATGCTTGCCAAAATGGTAAGTATTGTAACGTTCGCAACCTGGAACTACCGGCTTGCCGATCATAACGAGTCAACGCTAAAACTCTCATGCTTTTAACTCAGCCGCAGAATCAACAGACCTTGCCACATTGGCGGAAGATTCTTGTGCATACCATTTTATGGTTTTTAATAATCCATCTTCTAAAGAGGTCTCTGGAAACCATTGTAATTCGCTGGAAATTTTGCGGATATCCATTGCATAGCGCCAATCATGCCCTGGCCTATCAGTCACAAACGAGATCAAGCTTTCATGGGTATTATTTTTTGGAAATAATTTATCCATAATATGAGTGATTTCTTTAGCCAATTTTAAATTTTCTACTTCACATTCTCCGCCGACATTATATTTTGCACCAAGCGTACCCTGACGAATAACTTTATCAATTGCTGAACAATGATCTTCAACATATAACCAGTCACGCCGGTTCTTGCCATTACCGTAAACCGGGATAGGCTGCCAATTGAGACAACTACGGATCACGGTAGGAATAAATTTTTCAGGATGCTGGTAAGTCCCATAATTATTGGAGCAGTTGGAAATAGTCACCGGTAGATGATAGGTTTCATAATAAGCACGGACCAAATGATCTGAACCGGCTTTACTGGCAGAATAAGGAGAATTGGGTGCATAAGGCGTCAATTCAGTAAATGGCGGATCAGTTTCTGATAATGTCCCATAAACTTCATCTGTAGAAACATGGTGAAAACGGCACGCATCTGGCTTTAATTGACGTTCATTGAGCCAATATTGCCGGGCAGCTTCCAACAAAATAAAAGTACCATTAAGATTAGTTTCTATAAATGCAGCTGGGCCTGTGATAGATCGATCTACATGACTTTCTGCTGCAAAATGCACGATGGTATCTATGTTATACTTACTGAGCAAATGAGATACCAGTGCGCTATCACAAATATTGCCGACCACAAACTCATGTCGATTTGCATCAGGAAGTAGTTCCAAATTTTTTAACGAGCCAGCATAGCTTAATATATCTAGGTTAACAATTTTTAAATGGGGATGGGCTTTTAGCGCATAGCGGATAAAATGGCTACCAATAAACCCAGCCCCGCCTGTGACTAGCATAGTCTGAGGCATATAGTCATTCATCATATAATTCCTGTATCACAGCGGTTAATGCATTCATCCAAGGTTGCGGTTTTATATCCAGGTGAGAAATAATTTTCTCGCATGACAGAATTGAATTTTTAGGACGTCTGGCAGGAAGTGGGTAATTCTCAGTTTTAATTGCTGCAATTTCTTGTACTTTCAATACTTCATATTGTGCTGCAATATCTAAAATAGCTTGAGCGAATTGATACCAACTGACGAAAGGCGCACCACAAAAGTGATAAGTACCCCATATGACCTCTCCGACTGCAATTTTACTGACAATTCTGTATATGGCATCTACGATTTCTTTTGCTGCGGTAGGACCGCCAATCTGGTCATCGACAATAGTGAGCCTATCTTTTTCCCGGCCGAGGCGCAACATGGTCTTGACAAAATTATGTCCCTGAACACCATAAACCCAGCTGACCCGTAAAATGATATGGGTATTGAGCGCTTCTCTGATAGCGACCTCCCCCAGCCACTTGGTTTTTCCATAAACACTTTGTGGGTTAGGCATATCTTCTTCTGTGTAAGGGGTCGCCTTTTCGCCATCAAAGATATAATCTGTAGAAATATGAATCAGTGGGATTTGTAATTTTGCGCAGGCTGCGGCTAGATATGCGGGACCTTGAGCATTGACAGCATGAGCCAATTCGGATGCTTGCTCTGCCATATCCACTTTAGTATAAGCTGCGGTATTGACAATTAAATCAGGCTGGTATTGCTGGAGTATGGAGTCTACCGCTGCGGCTTGTGTAATATCTAACCCCTGGCGGCTTAGCTCGATTAATTGATGCTCTTTGGAAAGTTCTTGATGTTTTCTAAATTCACTACCTACCTGCCCGCTTGCGCCTGTTACTAATAACTTCACTTTAGAACCTCAAAATTTGGGTAAATGCTCGGGTACAACTTCACTCAATAGGGGGTAAGCTTTATCTTTTTGGGAGAGAATAGGTTCTGAATTTTGCCAACTGATATTGATATTAGGATCATCCCAACGAATACCAAACTCAGACTCTGGATGATAATAATCACTGCATTTATAAAGAAAATCAACCTCTTCTGAAAGCACAGAAAAACCATGCGCAAACCCTTCAGGAATAAAGAGTTGCAAATGATTTTCATCGCTCAATTCAACCCCCTGCCATTGACCAAAGGTTGGTGAACCTCTTCTAATATCTACAACTACATCTAATACCGCGCCACGAATAACTGAAACCAATTTAGCTTGAGGGTGTTCTAGCTGGTAATGTAGACCACGCAACACGCCTTTCACCGAACGTGAAATATTATCTTGTACAAATGAAGTAGATATCCCTTTCGCTAGATAATTTCGCAGATTATGCGTTTCTAAAAAAAATCCACGGGGATCTTTAAAGACTTGTGGCTCAATAAGTAGCAAGCCTGGCAGCTTCATAGAGGTGACCTTCACTTAAATTCCTCTCCAATAAATTCAACAGATATTTACCATAACCACTCTTATATAATTCCTGTGCAGTCTGTTCTAACTGCGTATCATTGATAAAGCCCATACGCCATGCCACTTCTTCCGGACAAGCGATTTTTAAACCTTGTCTGGCTTCGATTACTTCAACAAATTGTGAAGCTTCTAATAAAGATTGATGGGTGCCCGTATCTAGCCAAGCCATACCCCGGCTTAAAATTTCTACTTCCAAGCGACCTTGGCGTAGATAAGCCATATTAAGATCGGTAATCTCTAATTCACCTCGGGCAGAGGGTTGCAAATTTTTAGCAATTTCAATTACATCATTGTTATAAAGATAGAGTCCTGTCTGCGCAAAATGTGAGCGCGGCTCCTGTGGCTTTTCTTCAATTGTTACAGGTTTACCATATTGGTTAAATACAATAACCCCATAGCGTTGTGGATCTTTTACATAGTAAGCAAAAGCGGTGGCACCATCACAGTTTTTCACTGAATTCTGTAACAAATGGCTAAGTCCATCGCCGTAGAAAATATTATCACCGAGAATCAAACAGACTCTTTCTTGGCCAATAAATTCTGCACCAATCAAAAAAGCCTGCGCCAATCCACCTGGTTCAGGCTGAACAGCATAACTAATGGAAATTCCCCATTGCGAACCATCACCAAGTAACTTATTAAACTGCCAAGCATCATCAGGGGTAGTAATCACCAGGATATCGCGTATGCCCGCTAACATTAAAGTCGATAATGGGTAATAAACCATGGGTTTATCATAGACTGGCATTAATTGTTTGCTGACAGCTTTAGTGAGAGGATAAAGACGAGTACCCGAACCACCGGCTAAAATTATTCCCTTCATAGGTCACCTAAAAACTTGCTAAAGCTCATATACACTGTCCCATTATTAATTTGGCCAGAAAATTTCCCCTTTGATAAGGGGAAATTTGTAACTTAATGTCTATACCTCTTGGGAGAAGGCGGTAAAACTGACTATTTAAGCCAAGAATGAAGGCTTGAGTATTTAACTTCAACCACAAAGAGACAAAGCCTCACTTGTGGCGGTAACTGCAGCAACGACTACTTCCGCTATATTTTCAATTTCCTGATCCTGCAAATAAGGATGAAATGGCAGGCTCAAGACAGTTTTAGCCATAGCTTCAGCATGGGGAAGTGAATGTGGTATATGACTTTGTGCAAAATCAGCAAATAAAGGCTGTAAATGTATGGGAGTCGGATAATGCACCGCACTTGGGATCTGATTTTGTGCCAAAGCTTTAATCACTGCGTCACGATCACTAACCTGTATCGTATATTGAGCGTAAGTACTTTGATTATGTGGTTCAATATAAGGAGTTGCTACAGATTTAGACAATAAGGCATCAAATTTTTGACTGATTTCTAGCCTGCGCTCCAATTCTTCAGGAAATATCTCTAATTTAGCTAACAATATAGCAGCCTGAATAGTATCCAAACGACCATTAATGCCTACCCGTACATGGTGATAACTACGATCTTGACCATGATTTCTGATACGCCGTAACTGCAAGGCCAACTCATCGTTATCAGTAAAACAGGCACCACCATCACCATAAGCACCCAATGGCTTGGCAGGATAAAAGCTCGTACAGGCGACATCGCTTAAGTTACAGGATTGACGGCCTTTGTACTTAGCCCCAAAACTCTGTGCAGCATCCTCAATCACATATAAGCCGAATTTTTTCGCCAAAGTATTAATTACATCAAAATCTGCGCACTGGCCATATAAATTAACCGGCATTATGGCTTTGGTTTTAGGGGTAATGGCTTGCTCGATTTTTTTAGGATCAATATTATAGGTTTTAGGGTCAATATCTACGAAAACAGGAACTGCACCTAACAACTTAATCATTGAGGCGGTAGCAATAAAGCTGAAGGGAGTAGTAATGATTTCATCACCGGGCTGAATATCAAGCGCCATAAGCACTATTAGCAAAGCATCTGTACCGCTTGCCACACCTATACAGTGCTTTGCACCGACATATTGCGCTAATTTTGTTTCTAATTCACTAATTTCTGGACCATTGATGAATTGACCACGCTCCAGAACCTGGTTGATGCGTTGTTGAATGCTATTTTGAATATAACGATATTGTGCTTTTAAATCAATAAATTGCATAGTATGTTTCGATCTAATATGTGCCTAAATGTGGAATGTCATGCTACCGTATATCTTAAAAAAACACAACCATCGTCAAACTACGACTTGACTTGAACGAATAGCCTTATTTACCTGATCCACGATGGAGTCCAAATTATCTTCCAAACCTACCCACAATGGCAGCCTAATTAAGCAATCGGCCAGGGTATTAGTCATATCCATTTTGCCAGGCGTATGACCAAACTTTTGTCCGGCGGGTGAACTATGTAATGGAATATAGTGTGGAACTGCATGTATGTTACCATTGTCTTGTAATTGCTGCTTAAATTTTGTGCGCCGCGCCAAATCCGGCAATAATAAATAGTACATATGCGCATTATGCTGGCAATTTCCCGGTATAACAGGTCGGCGCAGCAGTTTCTCAGCTTCTGCCCCCGCAAAACTTGCATGATAAGCATCCCATAACGCAAGTCTATGGGAGGTAATATTCTCAGCTTCTTCCATTTGTGCCCATAAAAAGGCTGCAATAATTTCTCCTGGTAAAAATGAAGAGCCAATATCTTGCCAGGTATATTTATCGACTTCACCTCTAAAAAAACGGCTACGGTCTGTGCCCTTTTCTCTAATAACCTCAGCCCGCTCAATGAATTGCGGGTCATTAATTAAAAGTGCTCCGCCTTCTCCTGAAATAATATTTTTAGTTTCATGAAAGCTGAATGCTGCCATGTGTCCAAAACTTCCCAAAGGACGTCCTTGGTATGATGACATAACTCCTTGTGCCGCGTCCTCCACCACATAGAGATTATGCTTTTTAGCTATGTCCATAATCACCTGCATCTCACAACCCACACCAGCATAATGCACCGGCACAATGGCTTTGGTCTTGGGAGTAATGGCAGCTTCAATTTTAGTTTCATCCATATTGAGCGTATCGGCGCGAATATCAATGAATACCGGCACTCCTCCGCGCAACACAAATGCATTTGCCGTAGACACAAAGGTATATGACGGCATAATCACTTCATCACCCGGCTGAATATTAAGGAGAATGGCTGCCATTTCCAGAGCTGCCGTACAAGAATGGGTCAACAAAGCTTTTTTGCAGCCTACATTTTGTTCAAGCCATGCTTGGCATTTTTTAGTAAATGAACCATCGCCAGCTAATTTGCCCAAGGCATGGGCTTCACTGATATATTGAAGCTCGTGACCAACGATATAAGGTTTGTTAAATGGTATTGTCAATGTGAATCCTCCAACTTTATCTTGTAAGGGATTTATAAAAACAACTAGCTACCTAAAGTTATTTAAAAGTACTATTCTACTAAAATAATAAATCCCTGAAAAAAGGTGTAAAGCAAATATTATTGATACTAATCCTATCTCCGATTTAACGAGAATATTTTGTGATTTAGCAGTTTTAACCCACTTAACAAATTCTATGAAACTAAAAACAAACAATAGCTGCAAAACAATTAGATAACCCCAGAAAAAATTACAATCACCGAAGTGACGCCCAGTCTCCGCCAAAAGTCCCATCTGCGCATAAGCAATAACAAACATAATCAATATCAATTGTAAATATTTATTAGAAACAAACTGCTTAAAACGAAATAGCATTAAAGACAATGGGAAAGCTGTAGCTAACAGCAAAGATATAAACACATTGTGAGTAAATAAATGCAATACACCAAATACAGAGAGTTGTATAGCACCTTGCTCAGGATTGTTATTAAACTGATACGACATAACATAATATTGATATAGTGCATATAAACAACTAGGAAAAACTGCCAAGCCTGCCTTAATATAAACTGTTAATTCCTTAGTATGATTGATAACAATAAAATAAAAAAAAGCGGGAATAAATACCACCCCAAAACTTGGTTTATACGCCATGCTCAGCAACAGAAGAATAGAAACTAATACCCAATGCTTCAATTTCTTAGAATCCAAAGCTAAAATAGATAAATAAGTCACTAAAAAAGCGAAAGGCTTCACCATAATAAGTGTTGGATTATGCCATACGTTAGGGCTACCCTGCCCCAAAAAAATGTATTTATTAAACCAAGGGATATATAGTGCCGATACTAACAATAAACAGGTGGTACTTAAAATACCTATCGATGTAGACACCTCTAAAAAATGTTTCAGAAGCCGAAAAATGATATATGCCAAAAATGTAAATGCAAGTGCAAGCAGCATAAAAGCTGCAATATTAAATGATAAATGAAATAACTTATTAATATAATAAACTGTATATTGAAATCCAACGTGAGGTATCTTAAGTTCGCCATTTACAACCTGAGACACCATCTTTATATGCACAAAAATATCATCTTTAACACTCTGAGATTCGCGAAAAAAAGTCAAGAAACTAGTAATATAAACACTAATAAAAAAAAATGTTTTACGCGCTAGCTCAGCAGTCCAAAAACTATTCGTTTCAATAACCGACTGTGCACCTGAATTCATATTAAATCCCATCGTAACTTTATCTTCGACCTTGACTATTAACAATTACACCCAATTGACATTTAGTAGCAAACTGACCATAAACAGTAAAAACACATAAACTAAGCGCAAAAATTTGTTCCCGAATTACTCGTCAAGCCAGTAATGGAAAGTCATAAATGCATTAACAACAGTAAAGCCTAATTTACATAATGCATGGCTTACAGGATAATTTATTGCCAATATATTATGCTCCTGCCATTTACATTGATTTTCTAAACACCAAACCAGACTTTTTCTAATCAACGCCTTATAAATACCTTTGCCACGATAATTTTCTGCTACTGCACTTATCGCAGCAGAAGCATATTTTTTGCCTTCACTGTTATAGATTTTAAACGCGACGAAACCAACCACATTACTATTAATGGTCGCAACCAGTACGATATCTGCAAAATTTTTATCTATACAACAATTTCTGATCCAATCTTGATATATTTCTCCACATCGTTCTTTATCTAACCTAGCATCAGCAAAATAATGCCCATAATTTAAAAATGAAGCATAGGCAATTGAACTAACTGCGGGAATATCATTCGTGTCTGCTTCTCTAATGACAAAGTTGGAGTTTTGTTGAAAATTTTCTAGGCACGATTGATCGATTTTACATTGATAAGTGATCTGAATATCTTTTAATCGAAAACCATATTCTTCTAGCGAATTTATAATTGCCAAATCTTTATTATTCACTCTGGCAATAATTAATTTGACTGACTCATTACGTAACTGATGGATGGTATCATTAACATCAATATCCCAAGAATTTATTTTTGCAATTTTGAAGCCAAATCTTTGGCAATCCAAATGACTAATTAAACGATGCATGTGCGCGCCCTAGGCTAAATTATTCGTCGATTTTGCAATGATATATAATGGTCTTTTTTTGGCTTCATCAAAGTTTTTGCCTAAATAGATACCCATAATACCCAATATGGCAATAATTACTCCGCCGATAAAATAAATTGATGCAATAAGGCTGCTCCAACCCATAATAGCTGAGCCATATAACCAAGCACGTCCTATCACGCATATTCCATAAATAAAAGCTAAGGCCGCAATAAAAAAACCAAATCCCACGGCCAGGCGCAATGGTTTATCCGAGTGTGCTATGATGGTCTCCATCGCCAGCTTACAAAGCTTTTTAAATGAATAGGAACCTTTGCCATCAAAACGAGCATCATGTTGCACATCAATACTAGCCGTGTTAAAACCCATCCAACTGATTATACCACCAAAAAAACGCAACTGTTCACGCACCTGGCGGTAATTATCGACGACTTTTTTTGAAATAATCCTAAAATTACCCACTTCCCAATCGTGATTAATATCAGTAAAATAGCGAAAAACATAATTATACAGGCGAGAACCCAAACGTTTTAATAGGGAATCCTTACGTTTGCCACGCCTAGCTAGCACCACTTCATAGCCCTCCAATGCTTTCTCATGTAGGCGGGGGATTTCTTCAGGTCTATCCTGCAAATCACAATCCATCACCACAACCCATTCTCCTTGGCAAAGATCAAGGCCGGCAGTAATACCGTAATGTTGTCCAAAATTCCGGCTGAATTGTATACCTTTAATACGTCTATCCTGGTTCGCTAACTCCTGGATAATGTCCCAAGAACGATCGCCACCGCAATCTTCCACCAGAAGAATCTCAAAATCAGTTGTAATTTTTTCGAGTGAATTTTTTAGCCTGGAATAGAGTTCATGTAAGCATCCTTCTGCTTTATAAACAGGTATAACAATTGAAATATAAGGCATTTTTAACCACAAAATGTTAGAATCTTTATTTGATTTAAGGATTTCTTAAGAAATAACTCCACCAAATGTTGAATCTTGAATTTTACCGACTATTGGTAAACTTTGCAATGAATACTATAAAGTATATTAACAGTAAACTCTAAATAACTGCCTTTGAAAAGAAGCACAGTCTGTTAGGCCAGGGGGGGGTATTTAAAGAACTTCAGTTCAAAAATCTTCCTTAAGAGAGCACGGCTCTGATCCTACTTGTTTAGAATAGGCTTTAGGCAATTTGACTCTAACCAACACCAATATTATGATGCATGACATAAATACACCGGCTCAACACGGAGGAAGAGAGTGAATTTGTCTCAAAATGCTTTAGTGACTGCTTATGTTAAAAATGTAATTTTATGCGTCATCTTATTTTCAACATTAGGTGTATACCTCTATTTATTCTTCCAAGTAGAAAAAAATTATTTGCCTGTATGGTCAGATGAATTTCTGTACTATATTAATTCAAGGTCTTTTTTTCTGAACTCCACTTTAAAGGCTGCGATAACTTATAATGGAGAAGGCGCCAGAATATTTGGGGCTGATGCGCATGGATTCGCATACCCCTTGTTTAATGGCTTTATTGCAAA
Source organism: Gammaproteobacteria bacterium (assembly GCA_035546635.1). Classification (NCBI taxonomy): domain Bacteria; kingdom Pseudomonadati; phylum Pseudomonadota; class Gammaproteobacteria; species Gammaproteobacteria bacterium. Next base: position 263,737 of record DASZWJ010000028.1, on the reverse strand, counting down.
AATTGGTGGATGGCACAACGCAAATTTTATATATACAAATTTTTCACTTATTTTTATTTCAATATTGCTGGTTTCAACTCAGAAGTTTTTAACGATTTCCCAGAAAATTTTATATACTATATTATTTCTGCTATTCCCCTATTTAAATCTATATGCGATGACTTATATGCAAGAAGTTATCCATGTTTTTTTTGCAGTGATTGCCAGCATATTAATTTATAAAATATATAATATTGAAAATAACAATAAATATATTGGAACTTATATTGTCTTTTTATTCCTCGCTGGCATTTTCAGACCTTTTTGGCCTTTTTGGTTAATTGGATTACTGCCACTGGCTAAAAATAAAAAACAATTTTTACTTTATTTTTTGTTATTTTTAGTTGGAGCAATCGTAGCATTTAATATAAATTCTTTAGTTAATGAGTATGTACCTCGTTACCTGGATACATTATTACCGCTTATAAAGTCTTTACAAATTAAAGCGGCGCTAGCTTCATTTGGACATCATTTTCTTGCCAATATTGAATCTTATGCGGAATTTGGTTTCTCTCCTCACGCTATAAAACAAACTGTTACGTATGTTAGTGGGAAATATGTTCTTATCGGGTTTTTACTTTATTACATCTATAAAAGTTTCACCACCAAAAATCGTTTGTTTTATTCAATAACGTTAATAGCACTCACTAATTTCATGATATTACTTTTGTTTTATGATGCCAATCAATGGCGTGAAATTAGAACAATGTCTCCACTTTTTTATTTCTTTTTATTGTTTTTTGTTGCAGAACCCAAAAATACCATTAGACTTTATTTATTACTCTTAATTCTTATTGCACCATTTATTTTTTCGTCTCTCACTGCAAAAACTTGGGTAGCAGCTAGAAATTCTTTATATACGCATCAATATTTTGAAAAGAATGTAAGTGCATTTGATGAAATATCAACTACCCTAAATAAAAAACGCAGCGCACTAATTTTATTAGACTATATACCTCGAGACAACTCGGTAGATTTACTTTCCTTACCTTTAATCACAAAGGACGGATTTTCGCTAAGATATATAGCTAGATATTATAAAGTTCCAATCGAAAACAAAAAAATAGATTATATACTTTCGCGTTCTGGGGCAGATCAGCACAAGAATACATCGGTAATAAATAATGATAACTATTCACTCTATATAAACTATTAAAAATTATGTCACTTTTTTATAATGAATCTACTTAATATAAAAGTAATCGGCACACTAAAAATGATGACCACAAACAGAGATAAAGATTTATCTAGCCCAAATTTTTCAACCACAATGAACATAATTAATAATCCCAGCAGATACTGTACTACATAAACAATCGGAAATTTAGCAAGTTTCTTCCAGGAAAATTTAACTTTAAAAACAAAGCGTGAATTCAGAAAATAAGAAGTAATTACCCCAAGAATATAAGCGATGGAATAAGCATATAAATAGGGAAGAAACAGCAAGAAAAACAAGTACAACGCGTAACCCCAAACTGTATTTATAATTCCAACAACGATAAATCGAGCAAACTCAGTTCTGATATGCATTACTTTTGTTCCTTAACTTTTAGGCTGGCTTTAGTATTTCATAAATTTTTAAAAACTCCAAAAATTCTCTCCGCAATAGATAAAAATTACTCCACCTGATAGCTAGAGTAGAGGAATATGCCCATAAAAACCCTAAATTGCTGTCAAATCAACCAGTTAGCCCAAAAGTCACTATAAGAGCTATTTATTTTGCCCCCCTTTTGTATCCAATACCAAATTTTTGTCCTAAACAGATTAGATAATTTGACTATAGTCAACGCGAATATTATGATGCGACCTCCTTAAGCATTTCCACAAACAGGTCATACACTTACAATGGAACATCTCAACATCACCTTCTCAGCCCCCAACCAACAATTAGTCATCAAGCAACTCGTCTATTTAATTGCTAAAAATCAATGCCATATAGAAGAAAGCCGCTTTGCTTTCTTGGGCGGTGAATTCGCTGGTGTATTACGCATTGCCGGTAATTGGAACTCCATTGCCAAACTAGAAGCTGCCCTAAACAATATATCCCCAGAACATCTTATAAAAATTGAAGTCAAACGCAGCGAAACTGCAAAAATTGAGGGAAAGTTTCTTCCGTATATGGCGCAAGTGATTGCTTTGGACACCCCAAGCTTGGTATACGAAATCACGCATTTTTTTTCAGATCAAAGTATACAAATCATTGACCTACAGACTGATCCATTCAAAACCAACCATGCCAATACCATGATGCTAACTTTGTCTATGCGCATCAATGTGCCAGCGCACATTAATATTGCTGATCTTAGGGAACAATTCATGGTGCTGTGCGACGAGCTCAATGTGGATGGAATCTTAGAACCCGAGAAACGCTAATGCCCAAATCCAGTTCACTCATTGACCAACCCGTTGCTGATCTGCAATTTGTCAGCACACAAAATACTCTTAATAGTTTCTCGCAGCTGCGTGGCAAAAATATAGTGATTTATTTTTATCCTAAAGATAACACTCCTGGCTGCACGCGTGAGAGCCAAGATTTCCGGGATCTACACGAGCAATTTACGGCCTTAGACACGATTGTACTAGGAGTGTCTAGAGATAGTTTGAAATCCCATGAAAATTTTATTCGTAAGCATAAACTTCCATTTGTATTAATTAGTGATTCCGATGAAGCCTTGTGCCACTATTTTAATGTGATTAAGCAAAAAAAATTATTTGGTGTCATCAGCATGGGCATTCAACGTAGCACCTTTCTTATTGATCGACAAGGGATTATTCGTAAAGAATGGCGCAATGTGCGCGTTCCAAATCACGCTACTGAAGTACAGGCAGCGGTAGCCGCATTAAAATCGTGATCCTCCTTTTAATGATTAAAACTTATCTTATTTATCCTGCTGAATACGCTGATAGCGAAACCTCTATCATGCAAATGCTTGACCCCTTCTTTTCAATACTGTTAAGATAAGAAAATATGCTGAATTTCGAATCTATACTCTTAAATAAAAGAATCTTTGTAACAGGCCATACAGGATTTAGCGGTAGCTGGTTATGCTTATGGCTAAAGTCACTCGGAATTTCAATTGCGGGTTTTTCTTTACCACCTGAAACAAATCCATCACTCTACTCCCTATTAAAATTAGAAAATTCTATAGATTCTGAGTACGGAGACATCACCAATTATGAAGCACTTTCAGCTTCTATTTCTAATTTTCAACCCGATGTCATACTGCATTTAGCTGCCCAACCGTTAGTACGTCGCTCTTACGCTGAGCCCTTGCAAACATTTGCCTCCAATGTAATGGGCACCGCCAATTTACTGGAAGCCGCAAGACAGACACCTTCAGTAAAAGCCGTAGTTTGCGTGACTACTGATAAAGTTTATAAAAATAATGAATGGCCTTGGGCTTATAGAGAAAATGATCCACTGGGTGGAAAAGACCCCTATAGTGGTTCAAAAGCTGCTGCCGAAATGGTTATTCAGTCCTATATTGAATCCTTCACTAAAAGAACGGCGGATAAGGGGATTGCTATTGCGAGAGGAGGAAATATCATTGGTGGTGGTGATTGGTCAGAAGATCGCCTAATTCCAGACTTTGTCCGAGCGATCACCAACAAAACCAAGCTCAGCCTACGCTACCCTGCTGCAGTGCGTCCTTGGCAGCATGTTTTAGCTTTAGTTCAGGCTTATCTTTCATTAGCTTCCGCTTTATTGACTGATCCACAAAAATATACGTGTGCATGGAATTTTGGTCCTGACCAACCGTTAAACTATTCAGTGATGCAAGTATTAGAATTATTCTCAAGCTATTGGCAACAGCCTGAAATTGAAATTATCGATCATAATCTACCTGAAGCCGGCATGCTGAGTTTAGACAGTTCTTTAGCGCGCAATCAATTAAATTGGTCACCTGCTTGGGATTTTAACCAAATGATCGAAAATACCGCGATTTGGTATAAATCCTACTATGAAAATCCCGACCAAACAAAAGAAATAACTTTAAATCAAATAAACCATTGGCGTTCAATTTTAAGCAAGAGACAGAAAAGTGAAAATCCTACTGACCGGGGCGAGCGGATTCATCGGCCGCAACCTGATTCCCTATCTGCTTAAGGCCGGCATTAGCATCACATCCTTAGGCCGATCTAAATTAGAAAATTTTGCGATCGATCAACTTCTGCTACCCGAATTAAGTCCTTTTCATATAGAAAATGTCTTGAAAAATAAAAAATTTGATGCATTAATCCACTTAGCCGCTGCCGGCGTTCATCCCTCCGATCGCGATCCCAATAATTTATTGCAAATCAATTGTTTGCTGCCGGCAGCATTGGGAAAATGGGCAGCAAACTGTCAGGCTCAGGCAATTATTAGTCTTGGCAGCCTTTCAGAATATGAAAATTTGCTTCCCCTGCATAAGCTTAAAGAAAATGATCCGCTTGAAACCAATAAACTATATGGCGCGACAAAAGCAGCCGGAGGAATACTTGCACTAGATTCTGCCATTAAACATAATTGCCCTATTGCCGTTATGCGTGTATCAAATGTCTATGGGGGAGGAGAAGGACCGCATCGTCTTCTGCCTTCATTAATCAAAAATTTAACCGAAAACCAACCGGTCTTACTCTCTGCTGGTAAACAGATTCGGGATTTTATTTTTGTTCAAGATGTCTGTGCTGCAATATGGAATGTCTTAAACCATCTTTTTGAAAAAAGAATGGCCAGTGGTTTTTACAATTTATGCACTGGTATTGGCACCAGCGTCAGAGATTTTGCTACCATTACAGCTAAGGTATTAAATGTTTCTGAAGATTTGTTAAAATTCGGCGCCATCCCAACACGCCCTGACGATACGCCTTACATGGTAGGAGATCCAAGTAGCTTAGAAAATTCTTGTGGTTTTCGTCCAACATGGACGCTTGAGGCGGGAATCAAATTAGCCAGCGAGCAAATAATTAAACAGTATGCATAATCTTCCACTTATCTCCATCAGTATTCCAGTCTACAATGAGGCTGATAATATACAACGTCTTTATAAAAGACTCTCACAATTGGCCATCAAAATGAGCGATCGCTGTTTACTCGAATTCATTTTCACCGACAATCACTCAACAGATGACACCTGGGAAAAAATTCAAGAACTTGCAAAGGTTGATAATCGCATTAAGGCAATTCGATTTTCTAAAAATTTTGGTTTCCAACGTTCCATTTTAGCAAATTATTTGCACACAAAAGGCGAAGCAGTCCTGCAAATTGATGCTGACTTACAAGATCCACCCGAGCTTTTAGAAGAATTTTTTCAGTTATGGCAACAAGGCTATCATGTGATATATGGCGTAAGACGCAAGCGACCTGAAAATAAATTCATGCATACGATTCGCAAAATAGGCTATTGGTTTATTGATAAAATCAGTGAACATCCCATCCCTAAAAACGCTGGCGATTTTAGGCTAATAGATCGTAAAGTAATTAAAGCTTTAGCAAAATCTAAATCGATTAACCCTTACTTGCGAGGGATGATCGCAGGAATGGGCTTTCGCCAAATTGGTTTTACCTATGATAGAGATGCGCGCCAAGCAGGAAAAAGCAAATTTAGATTATTCCAACTACTTAAGCTAGGCTTCACTGGTATTATCAACCATTCTGTTGTTCCTTTGCGTATCGCTTCTTACATCGGTATTTTATTTGTAGGCCTCAGTTTTTGTGGGATGCTGTTTTTTTTATGGCAAAAAATATTACACCCTGAGATTATACACGGGGTTATTAGTATACTGGTATTAGTCTTATTTGGTATTGGCTTTCAGAGTTTATTACTAGGCATCTTGGGTGAATATCTATTACGCATTTATATTATTCTTCGTGCCGAGCCATTGGCTATTATTGAACAAACCGTTAATTTTGCAGAAAAAGAATTAATCTTGTGACACATCAATCTGAGGTTTTTACATGAAAGCAGTTATTTTAGCTGGTGGTTTAGGTACGCGTATTGCTGAAGAATCCGATCAAAAACCTAAACCCATGATTGAAATTGGTGGTCGCCCCTTGCTATGGCATATCATGAAACACTACAGTTACCATGGCATAAACGATTTTATTATTTGCCTTGGTTATAAAGGTTACATCATTAAAGAATTTTTCTTTAATTATTATCGCCATATGTCTGATTTAAAAATTGATTTAACGACGGGTGAGCATCAAATTTTGAATTCAAGCTCAGAACCTTGGCGTATCACTTTAATTGATACCGGTCTTGAGACCATGACAGGTGGACGGCTCAAACGCATTAGAAATTATCTGACAAATGAAAGCTTTTGTTTAACCTATGGTGATGGTCTCTCTGACATCGATTTATCAGAAGAGATAAAATTCCACAAAACCCATGGCAAACTGGCTACCGTGGCCGCTGTTCAACCGCCCGGGCGTTTTGGTGTACTTGAAATAAATGCTGACCATCAGGTTGCACGATTTGAAGAAAAACCAAGCGATGAGATAGGATCAATTAATGGTGGTTTTTTTGTACTCGAACCCGAAGTAATTGACTATATCGATAATGATTATACTTCTTGGGAAAAAGAGCCATTAACTCGATTAGTAACAGATCAACAACTAATCGCTTATAAGCATCATGGTTTTTGGCAAGCTTGTGATACCTTGCGCGACAAACGTTTTTTAGAAAATTTGTGGCAAACTGGCAATGCACCATGGTCTGTTACTAAACAGGTTGGCGATTCTTTGTTTCCTATAGAACAAAAAACATCAGTAATATCATAAACTTATAAAGATCAATATTTATTAGGAATGCTGCAAAGCAAAATCTAGTACAATTTACCTCTCTTTAAGGCACGAAAAAGCCCCTCTACCTTCTCCCACAAGGGGAGAAGGTAGTAGAGTTTTTTCGTACCCCAATAGAAGCTAGAGCCATCCCTCCCTTAAGATTTCCCTAAGATTAATCTTCTAATATATAATCAACCCAAAAACCTGCTTCAAACCCGAATGCACCAAGGAGACATTCAGAAGCACACCTCGCACGGCATAGAGAAAATGACGCACAAATCCATACCCGACATTATCAAATCATGCGATATTTTCTCAGCACTGAATCGATCTGAAATTAAGTCCTTAGCAGCTGCCGCTACCTTAATAGAACTAAAAGCCGGGGAACATCTGTTTTCTCGCAATGAAGCCTCTCGAAACGCTTATATTCTCATCTCTGGTAAACTCGCAGCCACCACGGCCACAGCTCACCAACCTGGTGAATTGATTGGTTATATCATGCCTAATGAAATTGTCGGTGAAATGAGCTTACTGGCAGAAACACCGCGTTCTTTAACCGTGACCGCTCAAACAGATTGTTCCCTGCTCACGATCCATCAACAGGATTTTCAGCAATACTGTCAAAACAATCCTAAATTAGCCTTTAAAATACTGGAAGTCATTACCAAACGCGCCCAAGGCATCATAAAACATTACGAAAAGTCCGATCATGCACAATTTGTCGCGTTACTACCGGCCAATGAGCAACAGGACTTAAATTGGCTCATCCACAGCTTCCAACAGCTCTACCCAAATTCTGACAAGGCTACTTTTTTAAGTTATCAAGAGATAGAACAAGCTGGCGACCATATACAGCAGCTTTTGTTAAGCTTAAAACAAAGAAGTGATTACGTGATATACCCTATCAATATTCACCAAAAGCAAGAAATTACGGATATCTTGATGAGATATGCCGATAAAGTGGTGCTAACTGCGCCTGGTTATCAAGCGCCGCAAATTAGCCCAATCACCTTGACTTTATTTAATACGCATCACATTCATACACACAACGAATTAGTTTTATTCTACGATTCGCAGCACCAACTACCCAGTTATACTAAAGAATGGCTGGATCAAGGTAGTTTTTTTCGACATCACCATATATTTCTGGATAAGCCGGCTGATATTCAACGCTTAGCACGTTTTATGACTGGATCTGCCGTGGGGGTGGTCTTGGGCGGCGGCGGGGTGAAAGGTTGGGCGCATATTGGTGCACTAAAAGCGCTTTTAGACGCGAATATCCCTATTGATACGATTGGCGGCACGAGTGCTGGTGCTGCAGTAGGCGCCGCTTACCTAATGACAGACGATTTTGACAGCTTTGTAGCGAAATATCGCAAGCTCACGAAATCTACCCTAAAAACATTGGCAACACGTGAAATTACCTGGCCATTGATTTCAATTTTCAGTGGCAAAAGCATCACAGCCACCGCACAAGAAGAGTTTTCCAATCATCTCCTAGAAAACCTGCCACGACCATTTTTTTGTATTTCCTGCAATATCACCCAGAAGAAAGAATCCATACATAAGCAAGGAAAATTGTGGGAATTGATACGCACCACTGCTTCATTGCCCGGGGTGATCCCACCTATGGTATTAAATAACGATTTGCATGTGGATGGGGGTGTAGTCAATAATTTACCGGTAAATGTCATGTCCAATTTTTTAGAAAACTCAGGTACTATAATTGCGATATCTATTTCTAGCTTATTTAATAGCACTATCCCTGATTATACTTTCCCCCCCGTTATTTCCTGGTGGGACGCCTTGTTAATTAAATGCCGACTGAAAAAAAATTATAAATTCCCTTCGCTGTTTTATACCTTCATTGATTCCATGTTAATGGGATCTTTTTCACAGCAGCGGGAAAATATGAAAAAAGCTGATATTCTGATTCAACCAGATTTAAGCGCCTATACCTTCATGGGGCGAAAAATACCAGCAGAAAAACTAGTAGAAATCGGTTATCAAACTACCCAAAAAGCGCTGGAAATGAATCAAGAATTAGTACAGAAAATAGCTTTACCACTTTCTTCCGCATCCGAAACATGCACTACATTTTATCGCAACAAATCAACCACTTTTACCAAGGAAGTGAGCAGCTATATTTTATCAAGAAAAAGCTTTTCTTCTTAAAGATAATCCATGTTAAATTTTATCAAAAAAACCCGTCGCCTCTATGTAGATATTCTCATTGTGTTCGTCACGCTATTTGTGATTACTGCCGGTGTCATCATTGGTTATATGCAATATACTCAATATCAGCATAGTCTTACTTTTTCAAAAAAAATCGTCCAGCAAAATGGGGATATCATTGCCAGTGAAATCAACGATTACATTAAACCTGCTCAAGTTACCGAATTGGTAGCTCACCTCTTCCACAATGGCACATTGAGCTTTAAAAACAAACAATACTTAACTACCTTTATGGAAGGGGTATTACGCGCCTATCCCTATATGAGCGCAATTTATATGGTGGACAATCAAGGAAACTTTGTTAATGAAATTCGCGCCACTAATAAACCCTACTCGCGTCCAGAAATTCAAAACAAACCACCCAATACTAAGTTTATTACTTATTTACTAAATAGACCCATTGATAACAAAACAACAAGCACTATCACTGGCTCTTGGATTTATAAAGATGCCGATGGAAATATTGTTGGCACGAACAATTTAAATGCTGCAGACAATTATAACCCTTATAACCGCCCTTGGTATCTTGGCGCACAAAATGCTGCCAGCAAATATTGGTTGGAAGTTTACCGATTTTATAGCTCATCAACACTTGGACTGACTGTATCTTATAGTGTATATGACCAAAATAAACGCTTAGCCGGTGTCATTGCAACAGATTTCGACATTGATGCTTTATCCAATTTTCTTAAGGAGAGAAAGCTGGTTAAAAATGCCATTAGCTTCATAGTGACGAACAAAAACGAATTAATTGCTTATTCTAACTTCAATGCCATAGAGGATGAAAAAAATAATACACAGTTACTAAATATTCGCGACATTAAAAATTCACCTATTTCATCAGCCTATCAATATTTTTTAGATCATAAACAGAACACTTTTTTATTCTCATATCAGGGTATTAACTATCTAGCCTACCTGAAAGATTTTTCTTATCAGGATAATAAATCATGGACTATAGGATTGTTGGCGCCCCTGGATGATTTTATGAATCCAGTGAAAAAAGCCAAAACCTTTGCCTTATTATTTTCTTTGATGGTGCTGACCATAGGTATTATTTTAATCATTATTGTTTCGCGCAATATCTCAAAACCTATTGTCTATCTAGCGAAAGAAATGGATAAAATTAAAGATTTGCAACTAGAGCATAAAGCCTATTTCAAAACTCATATCACTGAAAATCAAACCATGATTAATGCGCTCAATGCGATGCGCACCAGCTTAAAATCATTTAGCGCCTATGTGCCAAAAGAGTTGGTAGCACAACTCATCACCCGGGGAGAAATAGCAACACTGGGATTTGAGCGTCGCGAATTAACGGTTTTATTTACTGATATCACCGGCTTCTCCAGCATCTCAGAAAAAATATCTCCTGAAGAATTGACCTCTTTGCTAGCTCTATATTTTAAAATTTTAACTGAAACCATCAAATCCGAATTTGGGACGATAGATAAATATACAGGGGATGGACTAATGGCCATTTGGGGTGCGCCGGCAACAGATCCTGAGCATATTATTAATGCCTGTCGGGCTGCTTTAGCTTGTCAAAAGAAAGTTCTGGAATTAAATAAATTTTGGCAGATGCAAAAAAAACCGGTATTTAACACCCGCATGGGACTCGATACTGGCAATACTTTGATTGGTAATCTGGGTTCGCTTGAGCGCATGAATTATACGGCTGTCGGCGATGTAGTGAACTTAGCCTCCCACTTAGAAATGCTAAACAAACAATATAACACCTCTATTATTGTCAGCGAGCATATTTATATTCACAGCCAACATAAATTTATCTTCCGATCATTAGGAAAAACCAGCGTCAAAGGAGGGACACACACGCTCAATATTTACGAATTAATAGCAGAAAAGGTGGGAGACTATGACAATGCAGCCAACCCTTACCAGCAATCAAATACTGAAAGAGCTGAAACTTCACAACACGAAAGATAATGGTTGTATAATATAGCTCAAAAAAGCTATAGTTCTACGAAAAATAATTGGATAAGGTTTTTCTGAACATAAATTACACACTATTTTGTTATGTCAGCTAACCAAAATGCTGGGTATTATTTTACCCTTCTTTTCACGGAGAAAACTGCTTTAATTATTAACAGATTACGCCTTGCTATTTTCTTCAACACTAAACATCCAGCAAAAACATTAGTTTTTTTACTAGCCTAATTTTAACAGTATACAAGAAAATTTAGCTTTTTACTAAATTTTTTATTGATAAATTTAGTTTTTTAGGTATTTACACTACCACTGATTACTTATTTAATGCTATAATCATGGAAAATAAAGAAATCAGGCTAATCAATCTACATAAACTCCTTAAGGAGTCCAAAACGGCTGCCTCTTTGGCATATGCTGCCAACACGAGTCCGGCTTACATTAGCCAAATATTGAGCAAAAAAGCTAAAGGGAGTGTCGGTCATAAACTTGCCAGGAAACTGGAATTAGCTGCCGGAAAGCCAAAAGGTTGGCTGGACATAATGCATGATGAAGAAGCTAAACCGACAGTACCAATCAAACAGCTACCATTTGTTGAACCAGATAAAATTCATGAATGGTACTCAGGGAACACAGGAACACTGAACACCATGATTTCTACGGTCAGTGAAGAAAACAGAGTAGACACAACTGGTCTCTTTTGTTCCGAAATGACAGGAGATGCCATGATGTCTCCTATGAACGTTGCTGCCAGCATCTGCCCTGGCGATATAATTATTATTGACAAAAATGCTACTCCCTCCTTTGGTGATATCGTTCTCATTAAAATCAAACAATCCGTCAAAGTGCGACAATTGCTAAGAGATGGAGATGAGCAGATTTTAAAAGCTTTTAATCCTAATTACCCCATTATCCAATTTACCAATCGCATTAAAATCCTTGGTGTTGTTATTGAAATCAGAAGGAAAATGACCTCGTCCCGCACGAGGTCATCCTGAGCGCACCGCTGCGCTCAGGATGGCAGCTTAGCAGCAGGAAGATTTCCGTGCTGCAACCACGCGTTCATAAGCGCCTTACATACCGAAGCCAGAGGAATTGCAAAAAATATCCCCCAAAATCCCCATAAATTACCAAAAATAAGAATTGCGATAATCACCGCAGCCGGATGCAATTTTAAGGTTTCAGAGAACAGAAGCGGTGTTAAGATATTCCCATCCACAATCATCAGCACCGAATAAACAATCACCAGATAAACAAAATCGGCATGAAATCCCCACTGCAGATAACCAACCACAACCACCGGAACAGTCACGATAATAACACCCACATAAGGGATTAACACCGATAAACCCACTAGAAAGCCTAACAATACTGCATAATTTAATCCCAGAAATAAAAATGCAATTGTCGCGGCGATAGCAACAATAATAATTTCCAAAATTTTAGCACGGATATAATTGCCAATCTGCTGGTTCACTTCTTGCCATACTTCATTGGTTAGTTGTCGCTTTTTAGGTAAAAATAAAGTTAACCATCTCAGTATCGCATCACGGTCTTTCATAAAAAAATAAACCATCAAGGGTACTAGCACTAAGTAAATGACTAACATGACAACATTAGAAATAGTACTAATGGAGATAGTTAAAGCGACTTTACCCACCCTGGCAAAATCAGACTGAAAACTCGCTATCCATTTTTGAATTTCCGCCTTGGAAATATAAGAAGGATAACGCTGAGCTAGATCAGTAACAAAAACCTCTATCTGTTTCACTTTCACCGGCAGCTCATTCAACAAATTAGCTGACTGGTCCCATATCAACGGCAGCAACACCAAAAGCCCCAGAATCAATGAACCCAAAAAAAGCAAAAACACCAAATTAACTGCTAAAAAATAGGGGAATTTCCAACGCTGTAATTTTCTAACCAGTCCATCCAGCAAATAGGCGATCACTATACTAATCAAAACTGGCGCAAGAAACTTACCCAGCCACCAAAAAAGCAAAATGATGACCAAAAGAATCAAAACCAGACTACCTAATTCAGTACCAATAAAACGTCGCTGAAACCATTGTGTTAATGCTTGCATTAAATTAATTGCCTCAATACTGAAATCATCGCAAAAGCCACATCTACCGCTTCAACACCTTTATGACCATGATTACCTCCAACCCTAGCTAGCGCCTGCACCTCATCATCCGTAGTTAATACGCCAAAAATAACAGGTATATTAGAGTCCAGCGCCACTTTTTGACAGCCATCACTAACTTGCTGACACACATAATCATAATGACTCGTTTCACCGCGGATCACCGCCCCTAAAGCAATAATCGCATCATAGTTGCCACTTTTAGCCAGTCGCTGAGCTAATAGCGGTATCTCAATTGCGCCTGGAACCCACACTACGGTCGCTTCAGTCCCAGCATACGCTTCTAGGCGTTGTTCTGCGCCTGCTAATAACTTACTGGTTATTTCTTCGTTAAAACGGCTGACAACAAGGGCAAGACGCGCTGGAGATGTTAAAGGTTTTTCTGTAATAACAGGCATAAGATTTAGTTTCTCCGAAGGAATTTTGCTTCCCAGGGGTCATCCTGGGCTTTGGCTGTCATCCTAAGCATTGGCTGTCATCCTTCGCTTACGCTCAGGATGACAGCCAAGGCTCAGGATGAGCTTTACAGTGAATGTTTAAGGCTTGATCCAACAAACTCCAATTCACACAACCCATCACTGCCTAAAGCCCGCCATGCGACTTTAGTAGCAGATTGCATAAGATTTATCTGCCCTAAAAACGCCGCCTGGGCTGACTCACCCAACCATTTAAGACCAATATAAATATAAGCCCTATGAATCAAATCTTCCGCCAATAACGCCTGAAAACAAATTCCACCCGCTTCTACCCATAAATCATGTACACCATCTGCACCAATCTGGCGTAAGATCGCAACTAAAGGCAGTTTAGCATTTTTTGTGGGAATAGGCACGCAGCGCACCCCGCAAGCTTCTAGCGCTAACAGACGTTGACTATCAATTTCAGACTGATGAAAAACCGTTACTGACACTGCTGTAGTCAATATCTTGGCAGACAATGGGAGTTTAAGATGTGTATCTAAAATATAAACTGGCTTAGCTTCAGGCTGCGGTTTAATTCGCACATTGAGCTGTGGATCGTCATGAATAATGGTATTAGAAGTGGTCAAAATTGCATCAGAGTTCCTACGCCCTTGGTGAGTAAATTTTTGTGCTTCAAGACCGGTAATACTGACAGGTTGACCATGGGCTCCAGCAATTTTACCATCTAAGCTCAATGCCAATTTAGCCGTTACAAAAGGTAGCTTAGTGCGAGTCCAATAATCATAGCTTTGATAAAATGCATTGATTTCCTGAACAGGTAAATGCTGACAAAAAATACCAGCCATACGTAATTGCTGCTCTCCTTGACTGGCTACTAAAGGATTAGGATCCTGATAACCATAATAAACAGCAGCCACCTTCCGCTCAATTAAAAGCTGGGTACAAGGTGGCGTTCTACCCTGATGACAGCAAGGTTCCAGAGTAACATAAACTGTCGCTCCACAACTTTCTTCTAAGCTGAGCTTATTTAGGGCATCTACCTCGGCATGCGCAAAGCCTGCTGCCCAATGAAAACCCATAGCCAATACAATTCCGTCTTTGACTACGACTGCGCCCACAGCCGGATTAGGCGCGCAAAATCCTCTACGCTGTTTAGCTTCCGCTAAAGCCATTAATAAATAATGTTCATGGGAAATCTTTGACATATATCGAGACTAAAATGCATTTAAACCAGTAATATATTTACCTAGAATTAAATGGTGAATATTGTCCGTACCCTCATAGGTAAATACCGCTTCTAAATTAACCATATGTCGAATAACCGGATACTCTAAACTGATGCCATTAGCCCCTAATAAATTACGCGCCATACGCGCAATCAGTAATGCGGCTTGACAACCATTCATTTTAGCTAGCGATACCAAAGCAGGATTCAGTTTATTCTCTTCTTTTAAACGCCCCACACGCAAATTCAAAGCCTGCATTTTTACAATTTCAGAGTACATAGTCGCCAAATCTTTCTGCACCAATTGAAAAGAAGCCACTGGCTTATTAAATTGCTGCCGCTCCTTGGTGTACGCTAACGCGGCATCAAAACATGCTAACGCTGCCCCCATAACCCCCCAAGCTATGCCATAACGTGCCTGGGTCAGACAGCTCAAAGCCGCACCTAGACCGCGTTCAGTTCCAGGCAGCAAATTAGCATCAGGAACAAAGCAATCATCCATGACCAACTCACCTGTTGAAGAAACGCGCAAAGAAAGCTTTTTCTTGATTTCAATCCGTTGCAAACCTTGCATTTCTTTTTCCACAATAAATCCACGCACACCTTCATCAGTCTGCGCCCAAACAATAGCAATATCGGCAATTGGCGCATTGGTAATCCACATTTTACTGCCGCTGATGCGAAAACCGCCGGCTACTTTTTTAGCCCAGGTTTTCATACTAGCAGGATCTGAACCCGCATCAGGTTCCGTTAATCCAAAACACCCAATGATTTCACCGCGTGCCATAGCAGGCAAAAAGCGTTTCTTTTGTTCTTCAGAACCAAATTGGAAAATGGGATACATACACAAAGAACTTTGCACAGAGACAAAACTACGCAAACCACTATCACCACGCTCCAATTCCTGGCAAACCAGGCCATAGCTGACTGCGCCTGCATCACTTCCACCATAAGCTTCGGGCAAGGTCATGCCTAGCAAACCTAGCCCGGCAATTTGGGGAACTAATTCAGTGGGAAAAGTGCCTGATTCAAATGCATCAGGCAGGAGAGACAGCACTTCTGATTCAATAAATTGGCGTACGGTATCTCGTACTAATTTTTCTTCTGATGTTAATAAGTCATCTAATAATAATAGGTCATTCAAGGTAAAGGCTCTTTTACGTCTATATTCCCTTCTCCCACAAGGGGAAGGATTAAACATTACTGCATCCCAGTCAACTTTTTAAATGCTGGAATAACCAAAGTAATTGGTTTTTGCTTACGCACAGTGACCATCGCACTTACCAATGTACCTGAAGTAATCAACTGCTGTGGTCCTTTAGAGGATGACCATTTCAAATTACTATAAGTATTAGGGTCATTTTGCAAACGAATCCTAACCTCAATCGGAACTTCATCGCGCGTAAATTGTTTAACTAAATCCTGATTCTGCAATGCAGCTAAAATAGCTTGTGGCGTCGATGGAAAAGCCGCCACGCTGATAACACTGCCATAGATACTACCATATTCGGCTTTTTCAACAGAAGTAGGAGTCACTAATGCCTGCATTCCAGGTTTGACCTGTTTACCCACATGCGGGGGCAAATAAACTAGCGCATCCAAGCCTTTTCCTTGGCTGGCCACACTGACTAAAGGATCACCCGTATTGACGATACTCCCTACTGTTGCCTGAGCATTAGTGACCACCCCGTCTACGGGACTTTGCACATCCGTAGACATTTTTAGGCGAATCAGCAAATTTTGCAATTGTGCAGTTTCATCGGTGATTTTAAGCTGCAGCTCGCGCAAACGCTCGCGCCATTGATCGTTAAAACTGTTTTGAGCTATGGATAACTGCACCAATTGGTTATCATAACTTGCAACTTCACTTTTTACATTGTAAAAATCCTGGAATGTCTGATCCACACTTTGACGTGTTTCTATACCTCTTTTAAAAGCGGCTTGTTTAATTGCCAGCAACTGCTGCAGATTGCCAAGTTTTTGTTGGCTGTTTTGGAATGAACGCTGCAAAGACTGTTGTTGATCTGTTGTTTGTTGTACACGAGTTGCAATCTCGGTTTTAGAGGTAACCTGCAATTGATTATATTGATTTTGCAGCTTAGAAAGATAATTCCGAGTGACCTGAATTTGATCAACCAGATCAGGACGAGACAAGGTCGCTACAATCTGTCCTTTTGTCACCTTCTCACCCACTTTAACTAAAATGGTATTCACATGACTGGGACCATCAGGGGATACCGCATTATAAATATCACCACCACCTGCCAGTAAAATACCCTTACCATCAGCCCGAGTCGATACACTGCCAAATATTGACCACGCGACAATAAAAAATAAAAGAGCATAAACCGTCCCAGCTATAACCCAAGCTCTGAATGTTACAACCTGTAACAACTGATCCAGTTGCTCTGGAGAGGCCATTTGCTTTAATGCGGCTTCACGAAATGGTGTAGTATTTGTATTCATGGGATTTTCCCTTCCCTAAAATATAATGTGGTTTACAAGTATAACAAAAAAACTTACCCAGCAACTCCTGCTAATTATAGCAGAAGTTGCTAGGCTTTATTTGAATGGCATAAATTCCATTCAGACTTTCCTAGGGCTGATTAAAAAGTAATACTCTGAGTGAAATTAATCTTTAAACCAGCCTGATAATAATTGTTACCGATTTGTACTGGCCCAGGTACAGAAATTGGACCTACCTTAATAGAAAATGTTACACCTTGCCTTGAATTAGTCAGCGACAGTTTTATAAATGATGATCCTGATCCTACACCAACAATATTTTTCAATGCGCTATCTTCTACAAATTCGATGCGATTATTCATGATAATCTCTCCTTTGACTTATTTTAAAATCACTACAATTAAAAATATTCACTTAAATCACAAACCGAATTGTAGAACATACACAATACGGTTTATCCTAACTATCAAGTTAAGGCTGCGGTATAAAAAATACCACAGCCTTAAAGGAACTACTTCTATCAACTCCCTGGAAGGAAATTTACTAGTGTTACAATCTTAGCGCTTGCATAAGCACTACCACCCGTGCTTGCAACAGCATTTGCTAACGCTTGGGTTTGATTCGACTGTTTTTGAACACCCAAGACAAATCCTTTTGTAATAATTTTTGTAGAATTATTAGAATGGTGAAATCCACCAACAATCATTTCCAATTTTTCTTCGTTTAAAATAATCATAACTCTCTCCGACAATTTTATTACCTATTATTAAGCTGGTAATGGACGTAAAACTGCCCCCTCGATGATCTTAGCACTTGCATAAGCACTACCACCCGTGCTTGCAACAGCATTTGCCAACGCTTGGGTTTGATTCGACTGTTTTTGAACACCCAAGACAAATCCCTTTGTAATAATTTTTGTAGAATTATTAGAATGGCGAAATCCGCCAACAACCATTTCCAATTTTTCTTCACTTAAAATAATCATGATACTCTCCCAAAATACTTATTTGATTAGGATGATGATACCCTCACTCCTTCCACGATCTTAGCACTTGCATAAGCTTCACCACCTGTGCTTGCAACAGCATTTGCCAATGCCTGAGTTTGATTCACCTCTTTTTGTATACCTTTCGTAAATCCTTTTGTAATAATTTTTGTAGAACTATGAGATTGGTGAAATCCAAGTCCACCCACTATCATTTCCAATTTTTCTTCACTTAAAATAATCATGGCACTCTCCCAAAATACTTATTTCATACTTCTGTTGACGACCCCAGTCCCACTACGATCTTAGCACTTGCATAAGCTCCGCCACCTGTGCTTGCAACAGCATTTGCCAGTGCTTGAGTTTCACCTGGCTGCAGTTGTATACCTTTCGTAAATCCTTTTGTAATTATTTTTGTAGAACTAGATCGACGCATTGGTAGTAATCCACCCACTACCATCTCCAATTTCTCTTCGCTTAAGATAATCATGATACTACTCCAAAAAGGAATTATTATTCATTTCGAGATTTACCAAATAAGTCCTCTTATTCAAGAAGACCTCCTAGTATTCAAGAAGACCTCCTAGGACAATCTTAGAACTTGCATAAGCACTACCACCTGTGCTGGCTACGGCATTTGATAGAGCTTGAACCTGTCCACTTTGTAATTGTATGCCTTTAGTGAAACCTTTAGTCACCACAAGTTTGCTATCTCTGTGAGAGTATCCATTACCAACCACTATTTCCAAATCTGTATCACAAATATAAGTAATCATTGTAATTTCTCCAAAATAATTCTAATTAATACACTCTTATATATTTAATTTGTGAGATATTTAACCTCTACATATCTCAACTATAGTTCAATATTCTGTATTTACCACTCAAAACTGTCCCACACCTGCTTTAATTGTCTTAAATTTCAATAACTTAGCCACAGCCACACCCAAAATAGGGTCGTCACTAGGAATCTGATGTCGCAACTGCATTTATTTAAGGGGGAAAAGAAGACTAGGAATATTTCTAAAGAAATAATTTCAAAAAATAAACACAAGTTGTAGATCAAATTAGCTAATCTACAACTTATGTTATACAAGGTACGATGATAACTCTGTTTATATTGATCACATTTAAAATCGAAACGTTACGCTATTGTTGTAATTGATTGTAACCGGTGCAGTATATATATTTGCAACTTGCACTACAGTACCACCATTAGAAGCAACGCCATTCTGTACTATTTGAATATTATGGTTGCCTCTTTGCGACCCTGTGCTTGAGCCTATCGTTTTCGAGCCTGGAGTTCTTCTTGACTGAAACAATGATAATCCACCACTTAAATTTGCTAACTGTTTATCCGACAAATATTGAACCTGACCTGATAAATACTGAACTTGCATATTCATGAGACACTCTCCTGTAAAAATAACTTGAAGTCTAATATTCTTCATATGAAATGAGCAAGATATAACCAAAAATCTTCTTATAGTTACATATATAGTCCATATTCCCATGCTTGCAACTGTAAATGTTCACCCCTTTGAAAAGGAGGTTACAGGCCGCGAAGCCTAGGGAATTTAAAGAGTTTCAAGGTAATAATATTGTCTATGAGTGTGAGCGACCTCTTTCCACCTGGATTTCCCTTTTTCAACAGGAGGAATACGTGCCCAAGAGAGATAAGTAGATACAAATTAGGAAATGATTTGACGTTGCGCCAAAGTCGCAAACAACCCAGGCTCACGCATTAAAGCATCATATGAACCCGTTTGTACAATTTTTCCGGCTTGCAACACAAATATTCGATCCGCATTCACCAAGGTGCTTAACCGATGTGCTGCAACAATGCGAGTTATCTTTAGCGCTTCCAAATTACGCATTACTTCCGCTTGTGTTGGATTATCTAAAGCTGAAGTTGCTTCATCTAAAAACAGCATTTGTGGTTTACGCGCTAAGGCACGGGCAATCATCAAACGCTGTCGCTGTCCAACAGAAAGTGTTTTACCTCCCTCGCTAATTAAGGTATGCATACCCATAGACATCGTTTCTATATCTTGCGCCAATCCTACCTGCGCTGCGACTTCCCATGCATCTTCCATCGTCAAGGGATGCGTACCTGCGATATTTTCAAAAATTGTTCCAGCAAATAACATACCATTTTGTAACACGACACCAATCTGTTCACGCAATAACCGAATGTTTAATTTACTTAAGTCCTGGTCGTTATAAAATACGCCACCTGTCGCCGGTGTTTCAAAGCCGAGTAATAAACGAAACAAGGTAGACTTACCACTTCCAGTTGGACCCACTAACGCTACCATTTCACCGGGCTCAATTGCCAAAGAAATATCTTCAAGCACCCAAGGACCTTCAGAATAATAACGGAAATTTACTGAGCTTAATGCAATTTTCCCCGTAACCGGCCCTGGATCTAAACCGGAAACCTCGCTTTCAGGCAGGGTAGTCAAAATGGGTTTAATACGTTCATAAAGCGGAATGAGACTGATCCAAGTCATCAGAATACTGGCAAAACCAATTGTCGCAGCAAAAAATTGTCCAAATGCGGCATTGAATGCAATAAAAGAACCAAAACTGATCTTCACATAACCTGCACCTACTAAACCAAACACACTCAATAGTCCAATAATGCTCAATATACCCGTCACAATATTAAACTGAATTTCCAGCAGAGATGATTTAAAAAACAAACGATTTTTATTGCTGAATTTTTCTGCCCATAATGCAAAACTACGCCCTTCACTATGACTGACGCGCAGCTTACTAATACTGGTTAAAAACTGTAAAACTAAATTAGCTAACCGACCTTGCAATTGTGCTATAGGCCGCTGATATTTCAATTGCATTCTGGCGTTGAAAAACATCAGTGACAAAAATATTAACAGCATCACGATAGCGACAACTGCCAGTAAAGGCGAATAGTAAAACATCAAACCCAAGGTCAGCACAGAAAAAATACCGCTTAAAAATGTCTGCAATGTAGCATCAGTCAATTCCTGCTGTATGGTATCGATACCTGAAGCCCGCAGCGCCAAATCACCAGGCGTATAGGCGCGAAAAAACCTCACCGGCAATCGCACTAAACGCGCCCAAATAGCGGCCTGAGTCGATGCATTGGTTTTATAACGCAGGCGTATCATCGACAATATTTTCGCTGCATTAAACGCGACCATACCCAAAGTAATCGCCACCAAGCCGATAATCCACTGCTGCAATAAACTGACATCGGCCAACGGCACGGCTGTATTTAATAAAATGCCCGTCGCAACAGGAATCAAAAGCCCAAGTAATCCAATACACGTCTGTAGTAATAATAAACGAAAAATATCCCGCCACTGATTTTTGAGTGCAAATACCAATAATTCTTTGAGGTTTAATGCAATATCGGGCAAACAACGGTAAAAACTATAGGCATAAAAATCTAGAGATTGTGCCATTTCCGCTTCAAATGGCCGTGAATAACCACTGGCAGGCTCAATGATATTGTATTTACCAGAATGATTCATAATCAACACAAAAGGTTGATGTGTTTCCTGACTAAAAGCCAACAATGGACCATTATCATTTTCCCACCAATGACCTTTAAGCAATACCCTACGTACTTGAAACTGTGACGCATGTGCAACGGACATCACCACATTATGTACCGTAGTGTGTAGGGGAATGTTGTCAGGATTTACCACTTTGACACCGATCGCATCGCCAATTAACTTACACGCTAACCATAAAACATCTTTTTGTTCACCAATCGGCTTGGTATAACTGGCATTAAAAATAGATGCCAATTGATCAATTGCACTAGCTACTATTTCGTCATCATGCATATTGGGCATAAAACGCCTCATTCGAGTTTTGTAACAATTGATAATAAGCGCCCTTATTTTGATAAAGTTGCTCATGGGCGCCCCGCTCTACAATTCGTCCTTGATCGATGACAATAATCTCATCACAATCTCGGATAGTGCTTAAACGATGCGCGATAATCAAAAGGCTATGGCCACTTTTTTTGAGATTTTCCATAATGGTCTGCTCAGTCTCTGCATCTAGCGAAGAAGTTGCTTCATCGAGCACCATCAATGTCGGTTTTGATGCTAATGCACGCGCGATTTCCAACTGTTGACGCTGCCCACCACTGAAATTTCCACCCGCATTTTCTATTTCACTATCCAAACCATTGACACGTGTTTGAATCACGGGTTCCAGGGCTGCTGCATGGATAGCCTCACGCAATGCTCCACTGGTGATCGTGTGATCCCATAAAGTCAGGTTATCGTGAATAGTTCCCTCAAATAAAAATATATCCTGATCTACAAATCCCAATGACTGGCTTAATCGCATAGCTGAAATATCCTGAATAGGTACATCATCGTAAAGGATTTCACCCGACCAAGGCTGATACAATCCACAAATCAATCTGGCCAAAGTGGATTTGCCACCGCCTGACACCCCCACCACAGCCACATGCTGGCCTGGCGTTATTTTTATATTAATGTTTTCTAACAAAGGAGGATCAAGCGACGAATAACCAAAGCTGACATCACGCAGTTCTAATTTGCCTGAAAATTTTGGAATTTCTGTTTCCGAGGATGAAGGGGGTGAAACCTCTGCCGGTAGCTGTATTAATCGCGAATCTTCTGGGTGATTCAAAACATCTTCCAATCGAGTCAAAT
Source organism: Gammaproteobacteria bacterium (assembly GCA_035546635.1). NCBI lineage: Bacteria > Pseudomonadati > Pseudomonadota > Gammaproteobacteria > Gammaproteobacteria bacterium. Next base: position 240,821 of record DASZWJ010000028.1, on the reverse strand, counting down.
CAGCACGTATTTCTTGCAGCCGCGCACCAAATCCTAGTAGCGTCATTAACGGCTCATTAAAACTAACCAACAAACTCTGAAAGGCTACCAAACCACCAATAGTCAAATGCCCCTGCATAATACGCCAACTACCCAAACCGAGAATGGCAACCGTTAAAAGGCCTGTAAACAACTGTGGTAATACTTGCAATGTTCGATTATATAAATGGATTCGCTGTTGGCTATTGAGTGTCTTGGCGTGGTATCCCGCCCATTGCTGAAAAAAATCATCTTCCGCGCTGGTAGCTTTAATGGTTTCTATCGCCTGCAATCCATTCATTTCTATCGCTTCAAGCTTACCTAATTCCTGCTGTAACCGCCGGCTGCTGTTTTCAATTTTGCGGGCGACATGCATTAAGACACCGACATTTGCTGCTGCTGCAGCTATGCCTATCAAGGTCAATTGCCAATCAAACAAAAACATGACTAAGGCATAAAATACCATGCTAACCAAACTGACTAAAGAAGTAGCCAGATCACCTGATAACCAAGTAGCCACCTGGTCATTAGCGGCGACTCGCGATTGGATATCACCCGCAAAACGCTGACTAAAGAAGGACATCGGTAAGCGTAATACATGCCACATAAAACGCGCCGAGGAAGTCAACGACATCTTCAACTGCAGACGGGTTAAATAAAATTGTTGCAACCAGGATAATATCGTGCGTAATACTGCCGTTATACCCAACCCCCATAATAGTGGCAGTAACCACCCTGGGAGATGCTTAATTAAGATTTCATCAATAAAAATTTTAGTAAATCCAGGAATAGCTATCCCTGGAATTACTAACGCCAGGCTAGCCAATGTGACAAACAGTAACGGATTTATGACAGATTGCAGGCGAGGGATAATACTATTTAGGATATTTGGTTTGCGTCCCCCAGGACGGAATTCAGGTGTCGTCTCAAATAACAACACCACACCAGTAAAAGAGCCGTCAAACTCTTCCAGGGTGACGGTACGCGGACCTGTCGCCGGATCGTTCAAATAGACTTTAGTTTCACTAATGCCTTCAATAACTACAAAATGGTTGAATTCCCAAAATGCAATTAATGGAAAAGTCAGTGTGCTTAAGGCTTCGGGCTCTACTTTTGCACCCTGGGCATTTAACCCATAATGCCGCGCTGCCCGCAACATGTTGATGGCTTTACTACCATCACGAGAGACACCACATTCTATGCGTAGCTGCTCAAGCGGTACATAACAGCCATAATAATTCAATATAATACCTAAAGCAGCAGCACCGCATTCAGTGGCTTCCATTTGCAAAATACTGGCAGTTTTTACCCTGACTATGTCAGCACCCGTCGTGCGTTTATATTTTACCAATAGTTGTTTTTTGACTGCGCTAAGCCGGGTTTTAATCGACAAAAAACCTTGTTTAACCAGACGAAAGGGTTTAAGTGCTTTATTGAGAAGCTGCTTGAACATATTGATTAGCATCCATGCGGGGTGGAGGGGTTCTAACTATTCCATAAAAATATTTCATAATTATAGTATCTAAGTGGTGTTTTGCCAATCTCTCCCACCCCAAAAAATACTATTTTTTTATAACCCCTGCTTTGCTCAGTACAAGCTTTTTATTTCATGTGCAGTCAATAACCGACTCTGACCTGCCAGCAATGATCGAGGTAAAATGATGTTACCAAAACTAATCCGCCTCAACCGATTAACCTGAATATTTTGAGACTCCCAAAGTCTTCTGACAATGCGATTTTTACCTATGCTGATGCTAACTTGATACCATTGATTACGCCCTTCACCCCCCATAAATTCCAGCGTATCAAAATGCGCGTCACCATCTTCCAGCGAGACATTGTTCTGCAATCTTAAGAGGACTGCTGCATCTACTGTCCCATAAACCCGCACAGCATAAACTCGGCGCAAATGAAATTTAGGATGCATTAATTGATTGGCCAGTTCACCATTATTGGTAAATAAAAGTAATCCTGAAGTATTGTAATCCAGACGTCCAACCATGACCCAACGACCACATGAAGGCGAAGGCAAGCGATCAAATACCGTGGGTCGACCTTCAGGATCATGACGGGTGCAAACTTCGCCTTCGGGTTTATGGTAGATCAGCACCTCAGTGTTGTTAACTGCAGCTGGTTTGATCGGTTTGCCATCTATCTGAATGTTGGCGTTGTCATCCGCTCTATCACCTAACTTAGCCGTATGACCGTCAACAGTGATGCGACCTGCTGCAATCCAACGCTCTATTTCCCGACGTGAACCTAGGCCGCGCTTAGCTAAAATTTTTTGGAGTTTTTCTGAAGAAAGCATAAATATTTTTAAAGTCGCTAAACGGTAATCACATCTGGCTCCGCCACAACCGGCACTGTCTGCGCTTTTAGCTCCAGAAGCATCTGCTCAGCCCCTTCCAGGTTTTGCAGTTCAGTTGCTATATCAGCCAAGGGCGGTAACTCTGTTAGGCTTTTTAAATTGAAATAATCTAGAAATTGTTTAGTCGTACCATATAATGCCGGTCTACCAGGTAAATCACGGTGGCCAAGCACCTTGACCCATTCACGCTCCAGCAAAGTACGCATAATGGTGCTACTAACAGCAACACCACGTACTTCTTCGATTTCAGCACGGGTGATCGGTTGGCGGTAAACAATTAATGCCAGAGTTTCCAGCAAGGCGCGTGAATAACGTGCCGGACGCTCCTCTATCCAGCGCATCAACCAAGGAATGACCTCAGTCTTAACTTGATAGCGAAATCCACTGGCAACTTCCTTTAGCTCTACACCACGAACACCACAATCTTCCGCCATTTCCTGCAGAATTTCACGTAGCTGCATAGCCGTCAATGCTTCATCTTCTGCAAACAGCTGAGATAGACGCTCAAGGCTAACTGGCTCTGAGGCACTGAGAATGGCAGCTTCTAATATGGATTTAATCTGGTCTTTTGGTAAAGGCATAATGTTTTCTCAAAAAGGAGTCTTTCACCCTTTTTTAAAGGGCGGAATTAAGCATTTTAACATGAATCGGCGCAAACGCTTGCGCCTGAATAATTTCAATAGTGCTCTGTTTAAGCAATTCCAAAATAGCCGACAGGGTCACAACTACCCCTAAGCGTCCCTCCGCATAATCAAGTAGCTGTTGAAATGGAGTAAAGTCCGTATCCGTCAACTTTTGCAGAATTTGTGTCATCCGCTCTCTGACAGACAACACCTCTTTAGAAATTAAATGCGGCATACGCCACTTGGCACGTTGTAAAACTTCAGCCAAAGTAAGCAACAACTCTCTTAGCTCTAGCTGCGGCAAAGGCCTTGCCACATTTGTATCAGGTTCAGGCACCGATGCTAATAAAATATCACGTTCTAATCTGGGTAATGCATCCAAACCTTCAGCAGCCTGTTTATACAGCTCATACTCTTTCAAGCGGCGCACCAATTCTGCACGTGGATCTTCCTCTTCGTTAAGACTTTCCGGGCGTGGCAGCAATAATCGTGATTTGATTTCTGCCAGCACAGCACCCATCAGCAAATATTCCGCTGCCAACTCCAGCTTCAACACCTGCATCATTTCAATATATTGTTGATATTGGCGGGTGATTTCCGCAATAGGAATATCCAGAATATCCAAGTTCTGTTTTTTAATCAGATACAATAAAAGATCCAGAGGACCTTCGAATGCCTCTAAAAAAACTTCTAAAGCGTCAGGAGGAATATATAAATCATGCGGCAGAACGGTCACAGCTTCACCGCGCACGACTGCAAACGGCACAGATTCAGGCGCAGCTATGGCAGTCTGTAGGTCAGTTTCGCTCAACTCTTACTCTCCTTGAGAATCAGCGGTTAAAATTAACTCCATTTCAGCACGTATTCTCTCCTGAACTTGTGCTAATTCCAAACTGGCATCAATCACTTTATAGCGCGCTGGGAACGCACTAGCCCGAGACAAATAGATTTGCCTCACTCTTTCAAAGAATAATGATTTTTCTTGTTCAATGCGATCTTCTGCGGAACGTTTCTTTATGCGTTTTAACCCAACCTCCGCTGGCACATCCAATAAAAACACATAATCTGGCCTTAAACCACCCTGCACCCATTGTTCAATTTGCAGGATACGCTCAGGGAGTATACCCCGTCCACCACCCTGGTAAGCATAAGTGGCATCGGTAAAGCGATCACATAATACCCATTGGCCTGTCTGTAATGCCGGTAGAATAACACGGGCAATATGCTGCGCACGACTGGCAAACATCAATAATAATTCCGTATCTGCGCCCATCACTTCGGTATAATGTTTAAGCAGCACATGTCGTATTTCTTCAGCAATCTCCGTGCCACCCGGCTCCCGTGTGACACAATGTGGAATATGTGCTTGTACCAATAATTGCTGTAGATATTGCATGGCGGTGCTTTTACCTGCACCTTCTATTCCTTCAATGGTAATGAAATAACTTTTTTTGGCCATGAATTTCTCTTGTTAGTTGTACCCCCCCTTTTTTTCAAAGGGGGTAAATGATAATGAATTGCCTGCCAATAATTTCAAGTAATTCAGCATCAATGCGGCAGATACACAGCGCCGTGATAAAGCATACGACAGCGCGGTTTTTGGTAACAGCCAAGCAGCTACTGCATTATGATGTGCTTGCAAATTATCAGTAAAGATATGACTGCCATCACCTTTGGCCACATAATATAATGCCTTATCACCCTGTGGATGTAACGCTGCCTTAATTGCCGTATAACTTGGCATCGCAATAGGCGTAGGCGGCAAACCTGCTCGGGTATAAGTATTATAAGGGGTATCCGTTTGTAAGTCTTTGCGTGTGATGGCACCAGAATAATTCTGACCCATACCATAAATCACTGTTGCATCAATCTGCAAACGCATACCTATTTTCAAACGACGCAAAATAACGCCGGCAATCAAAGGCCGTTCTTTAGCCTGTGCAGATTCTTTCTCAATCATGGAAGCGACAATCAGAGCTTCATAAGGTTGTTGGTAAGGTACGTTTGCCGCGCGTTGTGACCAGAGATGTTGTAGCCTTTTCTGCATTAATTGGTAGGACATATGCAAAATCTTGGTATCTTTGGTACCTAAAGCAAAAAGATAGGTATCTGGGTAGAACATGCCCTCGGGATTTTCTGGGGATAATCCCAGTGTTTGCATAATCGTTTGGGGATCTTTATTTTGTAAAGTATGTTGCAGGTAGGGATTAGCATTGATTGCTCGCATGACTTGATTAAAAGTCCAACCTTCGACAAAAGTGATTTTATGCAACAATACATCACCTTTGTTAATTTTTTGCAATAACCGCCTCGGAGTTATATCGACAGGCAGTAGATATTCACCGGATCTTATGGAGTGGACATGGCCATGTAATTTTGCCATGAGTAGAAAGAAACGAGGATCGGGCAGTTTATCTTTTTGATGGAGATTAAAGGCCAATTGACTGATAGTTTCGCCCGGGGAAACTATATATAAGGTCGGTTGGCTAGCTGTGGAGATAGGTACATAAAAGAAGCGGTAGCTCAACCAGCCAATAATCAGCAGCGCCAATAATATCACACACAAAAAACCAGCCAAGAGCCAACGCCGCATAGTATTCTCTAGTTAGAAGTTTATTCTACGTATCAAATAGGTATTGCTATCTTTTAGTGATGAATTTGGACAGTATACACAATTTAGAACTAGATTGGAGGCTAAATAATTTTCGTAACTATTCACCACAGGACGGAAGTGACTCTTAGCAATGTGCTAGAATAATTACTTCTCTTCTTGCCTTGCTACCCTTAGTGCGCGCCGCCTGAGATCCCGCGATCAAGTCGCGGGATGACGAGCATTTTGGATAGCTTTTGCTATCCCCTAAGCTACGTCATCCCGCGACTTGATCGCGGGATCTCAGGCGGCGCGCACTCAAATTTAGGTTAATGCTCTATATTAACCAAATGATGATTCCATAAGCAGAATTATCCAATAACGTTCCCTTTGTGAAAAAGGAAGTTAGAGTGCTCACATCCGCTTAAAAATCAAACACCCATTTGTGCCTCCAAACCCGAATGAGTTCGATAACACTAAATCGATTTTCATTGGACGTGCATAATGAGGAATAAAATCCAAATCACAGCCTTCATCTGGATTATCGAGATTAATTGTCGCCGGAGCAATCTGGTCGCGTATGGCTAAAATTGCAAAAATAGCCTCCACTGAACCTGCCGCACCTAGTAGATGACCCGTCATAGATTTAGTGGAGCTGACAGGGATTTTATAAGCATCTGCACCAAAAACCTTCTTAATGGCTTGCGCTTCTGCCAAATCGCCTACGTGTGTGGAAGTTGCATGGGCATTGATATAATCAATATCACCGGTATTTACACCAGCGTCTTGCAAGGTATTTCGCATTGCTAAAGCAGTACCATCTTCGCCTGGGCTAGTCATGTGGTAAGCGTCACCACTCATGCCAAAACCCGTCAGCTCTGCATAAATCTTAGCGCCACGTCGACGCGCATGTTCATACTCTTCTAGCACCAGGATACCCGCTCCTTCGCCCAAAACAAAACCATCACGATCTCTATCCCAAGGACGGCTGGCTTTTTCAGGTTCATCATTTCTGACTGATACCGCGCGTGAAGCGGAAAATCCACCTACGCCCAATTCAGTCGTTGCCATCTCAACGCCACCTGCCACCATCGCATCTGCATCACCATAAGCAATCATGCGCGCTGCATGGCCTATATTATGCGCACCTGTGGTACAAGCCGTCACAATCGCAATATTAGGACCTTTGAGATTAAATTTGATGGATACCATACCTGCTGCCATATTGATAATAGCCCCGGGTATGAAGAAAGGAGAAATTTTACGTGGACCACCCTGTAGCAAAGCAGAATGATTTTTCTCAATTAATGGTAGGCCACCAATCCCTGAGCCAATGGCCACACCTATTCGCGGCGAATTTTCCTCAGTGATCGCTAGACCTGAATCTTCAATAGCTTCTTTGGCTGCCACAAAACCAAATTGAATAAATCTATCAACTTTATGTGCGTCTTTAGAAGATAAATACTGCTCAGGATGAAAGTTCCGCACTAAAGCACCAATCTGTGTTTTCAGTGCACTGGGATCAAATGTATCGATTAATATGACACCACTTTTACCTTTGAGTAAATTATCCCAAGTTTCTTTAACGGACAGTCCCAGGGGGGTTAACGCCCCCATGCCTGTCACTACTACCCTTCTTTCAGATTTCAAGATGAGTTCCTCAAATGTGTGTTCAGCTATTTCAGTGGAAGATAGGAACAACTCAGGCATTTAATGCTGTTGCAAACGCTCCCAGCTGTGCCTGAAAAATTTCTTTCTATCGTGTCAGCATGCGACGACAGAAGACCACCTTTAGCGGCATGGAACATCCGGGATTCAATATATATGCTTAAGCCGCTTTGATGTGCTGTTTGATATAATTGATCGCATCACCTACAGTCTTGATTTTCTCAGCTTCTTCATCTGGTATTTCCATGTTGAATTCTTCTTCAAAAGCCATAACCAGCTCGACGGTATCCAGAGAATCCGCACCTAAATCATCAACAAAAGAAGCTTCTTCAGTGACCTTATTTTCTTCAACTCCTAATTGTTCACTCACAATTTTAATAACCCGTGATTCTATGGATGATGCAATCATGTGATAATCCCTCTAAAAATATGTTTAAAATCAATTTGTTATATTTTACGTAGGATAGACTTCCTACGCTTCTAACGAAGAAAAACTGCGCCTTTTCCCGCTGACAATCTCTTAAATCTTGGGACTCCTCAAAGTTTTGACGAGAAGTCTGAGATGAATAATCGCCGCTGCCGATGAAGTATATTCGAAAGTCATTAAGTTGCAAGTGAAAAATTGACAGCCAATAGCATATACCATAGGTATCAAGCTAAGCCATATACATCCCACCATTAACATGCAAGGTAACACCAGTAATATATGCCGCCTCATCCGAAGCCAAAAAAGCCACTGCAGCGGCAATTTCTTCAGGTTCACCCACACGACCCATAGGAATTTTCGGCAAAATGGCTTTTTTTTGCTCTTCAGTTAAACTACGGGTCATATCAGTGTTAATAAAGCCTGGAGCCACCACATTGACAGTAATATTTCGCGAAGCAATTTCCTGCGCTAGAGATTTGCTAAATCCAATTACACCGGCCTTGGCAGCAGAATAGTTAGCTTGACCTGGATTCCCCGAAATCCCTGCAATTGAGCTTATACTGATTATTCTACCCCATCGATTCTTCAGCATGCCTTTCACACAGGCTTTAGAAAGTCTAAAAATCGAATTTAGATTGGTTTCTATCACCTGCATCCATTCATCATCACTCATTCTCAACAACAAGTTATCCTGTCGTACACCGGCATTGTTAACTAAAATTGCAGGAAGCCCATAGGCTAACTGTACTTCAGCTAACATAGCCTCCATTGAAGCCTGATTAGTCACATCCAAGACAAATCCATGACCTTTATAACCTTCATCGGCAAGCTTGGCAGTAATGGCGTCAGCACCGGCTTCAGTGGTTGCTGTGCCTACAGCTAACGCACCTTCCTTAGCCAGCCGTAAAAGAATTGCCTGCCCTAACCCACGGCTGGCTCCAGTGACTAATGCGACTTTTCCTGTTAAAGGCATATCGATTTCCTTTTGTTATTAAAGAGATCACAGTGATACAGAAAGGGAAATATCCCCTTTATCAAAGGGGGAGAGCTGTTGTTCTTTCTAATGCACTTTGAAATGATTCAGGAGTTGCTATGGTGAGCGTCTCCACATCAGCGTTAATGCGCTTATTTAAGCCAGCTAATACCTTACCTGGGCCACACTCAATCATACCATCTACACCCGCTGCAATCAGATACTGCACCGTTTCCACCCAACGCACTGGACTAAATAATTGCCTAACTAAAGCAGAACGGATTTTCTCCGGCTGGTCATAGCAAGCGACATCCACATTATTGACCACGGGAATAGCAGGGGTGGTAATCATGACATTTTGTAAATGTTCAGCTAACCGCTCAGCAGCCGGTTGCATTAACGCACAATGGGAGGGCACACTCACTGGTATTATTTTGGCTATTTTAGCCTTCGCCTTGAGCGCAAGTTCAATCGCCCGAGCAATCGCTTCCGCTTCTCCAGCTAATACGGTCTGGCCTATTGAATTATAATTCGCAGGAGATAATATTTGACCTTGTGCTGCATGCTGACAAATATCTAACAATACATCATTTTCCAAACCAACAATCGCTGCCATAGCCCCTCTTCCGGGGCTTACCGCTTCTTGCATCAACTTACCCCGTAAGGCCACCAAGGTAACTGCCGCAATAAAATCGACTGCCCCCGCACACACCAGCGCAGTGTATTCACCCAGGCTATGACCTGCCATAAAATCCGGCACTTGCCCAGGATGCTGCTTCCATAATCGCCACAAAGCTACACCAGCTACCAATAGCGCAGGTTGAGTAAATTCAGTCTGGTTTAGCTGGATTTCAGGACCCTGCTGCACTAAAGCCCAAAGATCATAGCCGAGGGCATCTGATGCAGCCTGATAGGTTTCTGTGACTACCGGAAACTGATTCTCAAATCCTCCCAACATTGTCAATGATTGCGAACCCTGGCCAGGGAATACAAATGCAAGTTTTTTTTTCATGGACATCTCCTAAGCATTTCCCTTTGAAAAACAAACCGACCCACATGTCACTATCCAATTAGCTCGTATAACTTAAAAGTAAGGTTGTCGTGCCGGGGAGGGGCTCAGCAGACCGTCGGGTTCATGGATGAACCCGTCGAGCGTACACGGATGTATTCACAGCGTGTCTGCTGAGCCCCTCCCCTGCACGACAACCGGTGTGTGGCAATCACTTTAATTAATAGGCTGACTCAGTAAGAAACAGTTAGCTTTGAAAAAGGGAATACTCTAATACTTTACTAACGCCGATCCCCAAGTAAACCCCGCCCCAAAGGCTTCCATTAATAACTTCTCCCCTCTTTTAATACGCCCATCGCGCACCGCAATATCCAACGCCAAAGGAATAGAAGCCGCTGAGGTATTACCCTGTTCTTTCACAGTCAACACCACTCGCTCCATAGGTAAGTTCAGCTTTTTAGCGGCAGCTTTTATAATGCGTAAATTTGCTTGGTGAGGAATCAACCAGTCAACTTGAGACTGATCGAGATTATTATGAGCTAAGGTCTCATCGACAATATCATTCAAAGAATTCACCGCTATTTTAAATACTTCATTACCCTTCATTTTAATGTATGGCGGCTCTTTTAATTCCCCAATATGATTAGGGGCATATAACAAATGACTATACTGGCCATCTGCATGAATATGCGTAGAAATGATGCCAGGTTCAGAATCTCTTTGCAGCACCACACCTGCAGCACCATCTGAAAACAGCACACAGGTTGAACGGTCAGTCCAATCTACCAAACGCGTGAGTGATTCCGCTCCTAGAACTAATGCGGTTTTAATCATGCCAGAACGTATGAATTGATCGGCTACACTCATGGCGTAAATAAATCCTGCACAGGCAGCTGATAAATCAAAAGCAGGACAATTGGATAAACCTAAACGACGCTGCAGAATGCAAGCCGTACTGGGAAAAAATCGATCTGGCGTGGAGGTTCCAATAATAATCATTTCAATGGCAGAAGCTTGAATACCGGCAGCCTTAATCGCCCGGTTAGCTGCTATTTCACACATGGAAGAGGTGGTTTCATCATCCCCCATCACATGACGCTGGCTAATGCCAGTACGCTCCAATATCCATTGGTCGGTCGTATCAACCATTTTTTCCAATTGCGCATTGGTGAGAGTCCGCTCTGGTAAATAACCACCCGTTCCAATAATACGCGAATAAAAATTCATGAAATTTCCTTGAGCCACTTGCCAATTTCTTGGCCAATTTTACGTGGAACATCGTGTTGAACCTGGACAACAGCAGCACGTATCGCTTGCGCAAACTGCACAGCATTCGCGCCACCATGACTTTTAATCACAATACCTTGCAACCCAACCAAACTTGCACCATTACGTCGCCCGGGATCTACTCGCCTTTTCAAGCGATTTAATACTGGCAGAGCAATCAAACCGGCTATGCGTGTATATAAATTGCGCTGAAATTCTTCCTTTGCATAACAGCCCATGACTTTAGCCGCTCCCTCTATGGCTTTTAAAGCAACATTCCCCACAAACCCATCACAAACGACCACATTCACCACACCAGAGAATATTTCATTGCCTTCTACATAGCCATAGTAATTTAACGCAGAGCTTTCTGCGAGCAATTGTGCGCTGCGCTTAACTTGGTCATTGCCTTTAATGGCTTCCTGACCAATATTCAGCAATCCAACTTTAGGATGCTCTATATTTTCAATCACTGAAACTAATACCGAACCCATCACTGCAAACTGGTATAAATGCTCAGCTTCGGAATCGACATTAGCGCCTAAATCTAATATCCAAACTTCTTTATTTTCACCAATTGCCGGCAAAGAAGTCATAATGGCGGGACGGTCAATACCGGGTAAGGTTTTCAAAACAAAACGTGCTGTGGCCATTAAGGCGCCAGTGTTGCCTGCGCTCACGCAGGCTGAGGCGATACCTTCTTTGACTAGGTTAATGGCAATACGCATTGAGGATTTTTTTTTAGTGCGCAAGGCTAGAGCTGGAGATTCATCCATGGCCACCTGCTCAGGCGCATGCTCTATGCTTAACCGCGGGTTATCTTTAGCCGAATGCTGCGCTAATATAGCTTCTAATATCTGGCTATCACCCACCAGAATCAGTTTAAGCTGTGGGTGGGAGGCGAGGGCTTGCAATGCAGCAGGGACAGTGACTTCGGGACCATAATCACCGCCCATGGCATCCAGTGCAATTGTGATTTCATTCAAGGATGTCTACTCGTCGTCAGCCAGTTGTGCGGCAGTTTCAACTACTTTGCGGCCGCGATAGTAACCTTTTTTGGTTACGTGATGCCGTCTGTGGGTTTCACCTGTGGTGTTGTCAATCGACAAGGTGGCGCTGCTTAAGGAATCATGCGCGCGACGCATACCGCGTCTGGAACGACTGACTTTATCTTTTTGTACTGCCATAATCATTTACTCCGGTTATCAATTTAGTTATTTACAATTTGGGTTGCCATTATCCACGGTTTTCACGCGTTTTTGAAGCTTATCATTGCATTGATTGATTATATAGGTGGCAATTGGTGCCAATTCACGCTCTCAATCAGTCTGTCAGCCTAGACCGCTAAAACAAACACGCTGTGAATACATCCCTATACGCTCCCTTTTTTCATCCCTGAAAAAAAGGGTTTGTTTTAGCGGTCTAGGCTGACAGACTGATTGAGAGCTTACTTAGGTGCTAATCTTAAGTTTTTTTCTTACAAAGAATTACACTGTTCAGGCTCATGTTTTGGCACTAAAGGCAATGCCAGTAACAGCTCATCTTCAATTAAAGTAAGCAGCTCACATTTATCTTCTGTCAACAACAAAGGTTCGTAACGGCTTGGCAGGTTATTGCCTGCCGCTTCATTGAACACGGGGCTTAAACTCACTGCCACTTGCAAAAAATAATCCATAGATTTCAGGCAACGTTGACATTCCAGATGTAATGTCGTTTCTAGATTTCCCTGAATATATCGCAACCCTTCCTGATCTTGACCACAGGTTAAATCAACACTGACTTGACCTTTAATATCCGCCAGTAAATCAGCCAAACGCGTAAACTGGCTTAATTCCAAATGACCCTTTAATATGTATCCTTGCTCAGCCATGCGCATTGGCTGTATATATTTTGGAAGCTGACCTGCTATCATGCTCGCGTTCTTTATGGAAGGTGATTCGCCTATATTGCACTGTTTATGGATATCGCCATAAGAAAGCTCGCTATATTAGCCACCTCAATCGCCTCTGTCAAAGGGGGTGAAGCTTCATTGAAATTACTTAAATTTATCTAGATCTATGAATCAAACAACCTCTACCACTCCCAATGCCGGCATTGGCCTTGCAGCCCGACTCGGCTGGGTTTCTTTCTTTAATGATTGTTCTAGCGAGGTGATTGCCCGCGCCCTGCCGTTATTTTTAGTGACATTAGGCATGAGTCCTACCTTTGTGGGTATCGTCGAAGGCACGGCAGAAGCCATTAGCATTTTTCTGCGCGGTTTTTCCGGTTGGCTGTCTGATAAAATGACCAGTCGCAAACCATTGATAGTCTTTGGTTATGCATTCTCCATCTTATCGCGCTTTGCTTTACTTTTAGCCTACGTCCCTGCCATGTTAGCGCTCACCCGTATTTTTGACCGCACTGGCAAAGGCTTGCGCACCGCGCCAAGGGATGCCATGGTTGCCGACGCTAGTGCTTTAGGTCGCGCAGGCCATGCCTTTGGCATCACCCGTTTTCTGGATACTCTGGGCGCTGTCACTGGCATTTTAGCAGTGCTCCTGGCGGGCATAGGAACCAAACCACTTAGTCATAACGATTTTCAAACCATCGTGTTAATTTCAATTCCCTTCGGAATTATCGCCTTAGCCTTATTGATATTCTGGGTGCCACGCTTACCTAGAGAAGTCAAAGCCAAAACCTATCTATCAATCTCCATTCCCCGCCAAATTCGCGTGTACCTCGCCATTGTATTTATTTTTGCTTTGGGAAATTCCAGCGACGCTTTTTTAGTGTTACGTGCAGAACAAATTGGCTTATCGTTTCAAAAAATACTCATTATCTTCATATTTTTTAACCTGCTAGCTGCACTACTTGCTATTCCGGCCGGTAAACTGTCCGATAAATTTGGACGCATACGCTTTCTGGCCAGTGGCTGGGTGGTGTATGCTATTGTTTATTTTGGCGTAGGATTATCTGATTCGACTTTAGCTTTTACTGGATTTATGTTTATTTACGGCGCCTTTTACGGTTTTACCGAAGGGATTGAAAAGGCCTTACTCGCCGATTTATTACCCGCTGATAAACGCGGCGTAGGATATGGGGCATTACAACTGATTTTGGGTATTGCTGCATTGCCGGCAAGTTTTATCACCGGATACTTGATGACGGTCTATGGTTCACGGGTTGCATTTCCTGCAGCTGGAATATTGGCACTCTGTGGAACAATTGCGTTGATAATATGGGGACGGAGTAAAAAAATCACCACGTAAAATTATTCGCAAAAAAAATCTATGTTTTGAATGGAGGCTTACTTAAATTGTGAAACTGCTGTAAAGAAAACAGCTCTCCTCAAATTAAGGAGAGCTGTTGTTAAGATAATTACGGTCCTTGTCGACAAGAGCCGCTTTTGTTTTCTTTCAAAATGCAAGCATAGTAGTAATAATATTGCGGATTATAATTAAAAGATGAGATAACACCTACGGTGTTCGTGTTAGTGCAATCTTGAGCTACGACAGAAGCAAGCCCTTGATGGCCGCCCATCGCACCTATCGTTAAAACACCAGCTGGATTGTAACCGGTATTGGGCGATAAACAACCAGTATAACCTGTTTGTGCACCGTCACTGAATCGTAGTGCGTAACGAACAGCGTGACCCAATGGACCTTCATCATTACCAAAGTTTACATCTCCAGGATTTGTGCCTGCGTAAACAGAAGATGCGCTCAATAAAACAAGACATGCGAATATAATTTTTTTCATGACCTTCTCCTTTTTAATTTTTTTAAACAGCACCCTATTGTGACATATTTATTATTTTGTAATCAATGTATTTAACGCGTAGTTAAGCTTCGCTCTTTCTACTGCACCAATTGTCATCTCCCCCTCTAGAAAAAGTAGCAAGTATTGATAATTTATCGTTTTTTTTCTCTTGTAATGAACCACTAGATGACGACGCGGATGGTAAGGAACTAGATACTTGTAATGAGGATGAACTACTAGATGACGAATTAAAAAAATTAATATCACGAGATTTTATTTCTGATCGCTGAGACGATGAAGAAGCAAGCCTTAAAATACGAAATTTATTGGTGTATGTACCCCATTCTGCTAATGCGGTCTCCAATTCTTTCAAACGCTTCTCCATCTTTTGTCCATTTTTATATTCTGGACTCGACAGTTTTTTGAAATTGATTAATCCTTCAAGACCTGGTGCCAGATAGAAATAATTGCCTTGAGTTCTTTTTTCCTTTGTTTCCATTAGCAATCTATATTTTAGACCAAAATCTTTTTTATCTTCTAATTTTTTAATTTCTTTATCAATTAGGTGCGTAAACCACCAAATTATGCCTTTTTCCGCGAAGATATCCCCACTTCGTCTCTTACCGAGATTAATTTTATTTAACAAACTCTGTTTAGCATCAAACAACTTTTGTTTCAACTCACCCGAATCTTGTAATGCCAAATCAATAAAGACTTTAAAGAAGGTCTTTTATAAAAATAGGGTATTTTTCATCCTTTAAAAGTTCCAGCCATTGTTTTGCATAAGCAAGATAATGTGAAAATTGCGATAAATACTCTGTTAAGCCTTGCCATATTTTGTTTAATATCGGAGATGGATTTACTATGGCTGTTTGACCAGTTAGCTGATTGATAAGATCGAATACCAGATTCTTAGAAACATTTTGACTGATTAATTTCTGCAGCGTTATGGCTACAAGAATTGGATTATCTTCTTGATGTTCTATAGGACGTTTTAATTTTCTCGGAAGTTGAAGTTTTATATCTTCCACGCGTTTTGCTAATAACACTTTTAAATCTTTTGGGATTTCTCTAGCAGACTCTTCTGTATAAGCAAGCTGTCGGTCAAATAATTTATTTTCTGATCTATCCGAGGGAACAACTGAAGGTGGCTCAGAAGAGGATGATTTTTTTTCAACCATTTGGCCTGGGCTGGAGGTTTCTTTAGCTAGCTTAAAGCGCAATTGCTCATACTTTTTATTTACCTCCTCTAAATACTTTTGCTGCTGCTCATCTAGAATATCACGATTGGCTTCGACATTACCTAATAAACGTTCAATAAATCCTATTGTAGCTTTTTTAATCGAATCCTGTTTATTTTCTCCTTTAAATTTTTCATGCAGGTATGCATACATTTTTATTTTTTTAGTTCCATGATCTGGTGCTAGTACATCAGTCAGCATCTCAGCATAAACAATTCCCGTAGATATATAATTTTTTGTTACTTCGGGCGGCGCCCCTGGTGTAATCAGGGAAGTTAATTCACGGTCTTGATATAGCTTATCCATCCCTTTGATAGCTAAATCAAATTGCAGAGTAGCAAAACATTCTTGGCATGTTTGTATCGTGGGTGGCAAATCAACATCAGCTGCTGTCTTTTTGCTTTCTGTCATATACCTATCCATCTCTTATGAACCAAACTTTTTTCGCGCAATATAATTTTTATTTAATCAAAAATCTTAAATATACAAAACTTCAACTATTTCAAAACTATTGACTCCACCAGGTGTCTGCACGTCAACTTCACTCCCTTGAGATTTTCCAATTAACGCCCGAGCAATTGGTGAGGTAACGGAAATCTTACGCAATTTCAGATCAGCTTCATCTTCTCCTACAATTTGATAAACCTGTTCTTCTTCAGTTTCCAGATTATAAAGTTTAACTGTCGCGCCGAATACTACCGTCCCTTCATTCTTCATTTTGGATACATCAATGACCTGCGCATGGGATAGCTTACTTTTGAGATCACGAATGCGTGCTTCAATAAAACCTTGCTGTTCTTTGGCTGCATGGTACTCGGCATTTTCTTTTAAATCACCGTGCGCACGTGCTTCAGCAATCGCCTGGATGACATGCGGACGTTCAACTTTTTCCAAACGCTCTAATTCAGCAGTTAATTGCTGCATCCCCTTAGCTGTCACTGGAATTCTTTTCATTGGATCACCTTGAAAAAACTTTAATTAATGATTGTGGACTGGGGAACTGCCAATATGGGTGAAATTTTCCCCCCATGCAAATCCTGCAAACGCGTTACCCGTACCGCTGCTTTATGCTGCATGGCCATACAGATCGCTTTGCCCCCAGCTAACGTCGTGGTGTAGAGCACTTTATGCTGTACTGCACTGCGACGGATAGTGTAAGAATCAGCGATGGCCTGCTCGCCTTCTGTGGTATTGACAATAAAATCAATTTCATCATTTTTAATCATATCAACGATATGTGGACGACCTTCTGTGACTTTATTGACTGGCAGGCACGGCACCCCGCCCTCCTGCAAAGCCGCCGCTGTACCATGGGTTGCCACAATAGAAAACCCGAAGGCAACCAAATCTCTGGCTAAACCTACTACTTCAATTTTATCTGCATCCCGCACACTCAAGAATACCCGACCTTGACGCGGAATCACTTGGCCGGCTCCGACTAGCGCTTTGGCAAAGGCTTCACCAAAACTTTCACCAACGCCCATGACTTCACCTGTTGACTTCATTTCTGGACCCAAAATTGGATCTACGCCAGGAAATTTACTAAAGGGAAAAACCGGCATTTTAACCGCGTAGTAAGCGGGTGTATGGGCAGTGACTTCTTGCTGGGTTAGGCTAATTCCAGCCATACAATAGGCGGCCATTCTGGCTAAAGCTAGACCTGTGGCTTTCGCTACAAAAGGCACAGTGCGGGAGGCGCGGGGATTCACTTCGAGCACATAAATTTCATTGCCCTGAATCGCAAACTGCGCATTCATCAAACCCACCACCCCTAATTCTAAAGCCATTTTCTGCATGGCTTCACATAAACGCTCCTGTATCTCCTCGCTTAAACTATAAGGCGGCAAGGAACAAGCAGAATCGCCGGAATGTACCCCAGCCTGTTCAATATGCTCCATAATGCCGCCAATAAATACCATTTTGCCATCACAAACCGCGTCAATATCGACCTCAATAGCATTATCGAGAAAATGATCCAACAGCAAAGGTGCTTCGAAAGTGATGGCTTCTGCTTGGCTCATATAACGACGCAACTCTTTCTCATTATATATCACCTCCATGGCACGTCCACCCAGTACATACGATGGCCTGACAACCAGAGGATAAGCAAATACGTTCGCCAAACGCAATCCTTCTTCTACGCTGCGCACAGTGCCGTTGGGTGGCTGCAATATGCCTAATTTCTGCACTAATTGCTGAAAGCGCTCACGATCTTCGGCGCGATCAATGGCATCCGGCGAAGTGCCCATAATCGGCACACCTGCTGACTCCAACGCTCGAGCTAATTTTAAGGGCGTTTGACCGCCATATTGCACAATGACCCCTTGGGGTTGTTCCAAATCACAGATTTCTAACACATCTTCTAGGGTTAAGGGTTCAAAATACAGACGGTCGGAGGTATCAAAATCCGTGGAAACTGTTTCAGGATTGCAATTGACCATGATGGTTTCAAAACCGAGTTGCCGCATGGCAAGTGCCGCGTGTACACAGCAATAATCAAACTCAATGCCCTGACCTATACGATTGGGACCCCCACCCAGCACGATGACTTTGTTACGATCTGTTGGATAAGCTTCTGATTCTTCTTCATAGGTTGAGTATAAATATGCAGTGCTAGTGGAGAACTCTGCCGCACAGGTGTCTACCCTTTTATATACCGGGCGCACTCCTAATTCATGGCGATGTTTTCGCAAAGCCAGTTCACTGACTCCCAACAACTTAGCTAATCTGCGGTCAGAAAAACCCTGGCGTTTTAACTGTCGCATATAGGTAGAATTGACTTCAGCCAGGCTGAGTTGCGAAACTTGCGATTCAACATGAATTAAATTCTGTATCTGCGCTAAAAACCAAGGATCAATTCGCGATAATCTATGAATCTCACCTAGACTAAGCCCCGCTCGAAAGGCATCAGCGACGTACCAAAGTCGGTCGCACCCTGCGATGCGCAGTTCTCTATGTAAAGTGGAAAGCGCTCCCTCATCTTGCAAATTGAGCTTGGGATCTAAACCGTCAACCCCAACCTCAAGCCCACGCAAAGCCTTCTGCAAAGACTCCTGAAAAGAACGTCCAATTGCCATGACCTCACCCACGGATTTCATTTGCGTGGTTAGGCGTGGATCGGCTTTGGGAAATTTTTCAAAATTAAAACGGGGTACTTTCGTGACCACATAGTCAATGGTAGGCTCAAACGCTGCCGGCATTTGTCCACCGGTGATTTCATTTCGCAGTTCATGTAGTGTATAGCCGATGGCCAGCTTGGCAGCGACTTTAGCGATAGGAAAACCTGTGGCTTTAGAAGCAAGTGCGGATGAACGCGACACGCGGGGATTCATTTCAATAACTACCATGCGGCCGTTCTCAGGATTAATCGCAAACTGCACATTAGAACCGCCGGTATCCACGCCAATCTCGCGTAACACGGTAATCGCGGCATCCCGCATGTGTTGGTATTCTTTATCCGTTAAAGTCTGGGCAGGCGCTACGGTGATGGAATCCCCAGTGTGTATACCCATGGGGTCTAAATTTTCTATGGAGCAGATGATGATGCAATTATCTTCACAGTCGCGCACCACTTCCATCTCATATTCTTTCCAACCAATAATTGCTTCATCTAGCAACAGTTCATTGGTAGGAGATAGATCCAGACCACGCTCACAAATTTCTATAAATTCTTCGCGATTATAAGCTATACCCCCACCTGTGCCACCCATGGTGAATGAAGGTCTAATCACAATAGGAAAACCCAAGTCTTTTTGAATCTGTAATGCATCATCCATGCTATGCGCTAACCCTGAACGTGGCATATCTAAACCAATTTTGCGCATGGCATCGCGGAACAATTCTCGATCTTCAGCTTTATCAATGGCTTCCCGTGAAGCGCCAATCATTTGCACGCCGTAACGTTCCAATACACCTTCACGCGCCAAATCTAAGGCGGTATTCAGCGCAGTCTGCCCCCCCATCGTTGGCAGCAAAGCATCAGGACGTTCCACTTCGATGATTTTCTCTACCACTTCCCATTGCACTGGCTCGATATAGATCGCATCAGCCATTTGCGGGTCGGTCATGATGGTGGCGGGATTGGAGTTAACTAAAATGACCCGGTAACCTTCTTCTCGCAAAGCTTTACAAGCCTGAGCACCGGAATAATCAAATTCACAGGCCTGCCCTATCACAATTGGACCTGCTCCTAGAATTAAAACTGACTTAATATCATTTCGTTTTGGCATGTTTTATGGGCTCATATATAGATATTTTCTCTTATAGCCTTAGCTTTTTCCCTTCTCCCCTTGTGGGAGAAGGTGCCCGATAGGGCGGATGAGGGGTGAGTTTGAATTGGCTTATAGCTACTGCAAGCTAACCCCTCATCCGCCCTTCGGGCACCTTCTCCCATCCCGGGGATTCCCTTCGGTCACAGACGGGAGAAGGAAAGGGGTGAGTTTGAACTGGCTTATAGCTACTGCAAGCTAACCCCTCATCCGCCCTTCGGGCACCTTCTCCCACAAGGGGAGAAGGAAAAAGGTTAAGGCTGATTAGAGGTGGCGCTCCCTAGGGGACTCGAACCCCTGTTTTTGCCGTGAGAGGGCAACGTCCTAGGCCACTAGACGAAGGGAGCTAATCTGTTATTATATACACATTATCCTTACAATTACAGGATGGATCATGGCGGAATTGAACCCTCCATCCACCACACTCTTCAACGTAGTGGAATGATTCAATAGAAAACCTAAAGGAGCCTATCACCATTCAACTTTTAAAAAAAATCATTTCGGGTCTTAAGCCAACGCGCCCAAAAAATAATAAAAAACCAAGGCGCGATAGCCATATGATGATTATTCCCCGGCAAGACCATAATATTACGCGCAAAAACATCAGCAAGCATGCCTTAATCGTATTAAACCGCTTGCATGAAGCAGGCTACCAATCTTATTTGGTGGGCGGTAGCGTACGTGATCTCTTGCTAGGCATAAAACCCAAAGACTTCGACATTGCAACCGATGCGCATCCAGAACATGTACGCCGCCTGTTTCGTAACAGTCGCATCATTGGACGCCGCTTTCGTTTGATTCATGTATTCTTCGGCACTGAAATCATTGAGGTCGCCACATTCCGCACCGCTCATCCCGAAATCGAACACCCAGAAGCCAGACAATCTCATACCGGAATGTTGATTCGGGACAATGTCTATGGCTCTATGGAAGATGATGCCTGGCGTCGCGACTTTAGCATTAACGCACTTTACTACAATATCGATGATTACTCGGTGATTGATTACACCGGCGGTCTTAAAGATCTTGAAAATCACACGATTAGAATACTTGGAGACCCGGTATCACGTTATACAGAAGACCCTGTGCGTATGCTGCGCGCCCTACGCATGGCAGCGAAATTGGATTTTACCCTGGAACCGGAAACCGCCAAGCCTATCTCTGAATTAAACCGTCTGATTAAGCACGTCTCTCCTGCCAGACTCTTCGATGAAGTCATCAAATTATTTTATTGCGGTCACGCCATGCGCGCTTTTCGCCTGTTGACCCATTATGGTTTATTTGAAAAATTGTTTTCACAAACTGCTATGGTGCTTGCAGAAAGCAAGCAGGAAAAAGACCGCTATCTGTCCTTGATCTTACACAGCTGCAACAATACCGATCAACGCCTAGCCAATGCCCAAAGCTTAAATCCTGCCTTTCTATTTTCAGTATTGCTCTGGCCGGCGTTACAACATAAAACCGAAGGGCTGATGAGAGAGGGTCATGCCCCCTATACCGCATCACAAATGGCAGCCCGCAAAGTATTAGGCTTACAAATGCACGAGACGACCATACCCAAACGCCATAGCACGATGGTTCAAGAAATCTGGTTGTTACAATTTCCGCTGCAAATGCATCCTAAAAACCGTATTCTTACCCTATTTTCCAATCCCCGTTTTAGAGCAGCATTTGATTTTTTGTTATTGCGCATGGAATCTGGTGAAACGCAATTAGCGCCTGCCGTGCAATGGTGGCAGGAATTTCAGCTAGCTTCAGGTGAAGAAAGGCAAGAGAAAATCAAACGCCTACCCAGCGCCAGACGCAAGAAAAAGAAATAATTTTTATGCCATCGACTGCATATATTAGCCTTGGCAGCAATTTAGACAATCCGATCCAACAGGTTAAAAAGGCTATTTTCGCTCTGCAGCAAATACCTGATACGACCTTATTTGCTTATTCAAGCTTATACCAAAGCGCACCGGTGGGTTATTGGCCACAACCGGATTTTATTAATGCCGTCGCCTGTATTCAAACTGACTTGTCTGCGGAAAAATTATTAGGCGAATTACATAGCCTTGAATTCCAACAAGGACGAGTACGAAACGGTGAAAAAAATAGACCGCGGACGCTGGATTTAGACTTGCTGCTATATGACGATGAAATAATACAAAAACCCGATTTGACTATTCCACATCCACGCTTGCATGAACGAGCTTTTGTATTACTACCACTGGCTGAAATAGCAGCAAATTTGCTGATACCACCTAAAACATCACTATCTCAATTAATCGCGATGTTGCCTTCAAAGCAATTACAAACCATTAAGGCTTTGGAAGAGAGTCTAATTCATCTTTGAAAGCACACGACCTATCAAGGACTTGGGGGTCTTGGTTCCTCTGGAGGTGATTCTTTTGCAACCGTACTAGCCGTTTTCAGCCCTGCTCCCAACAAACCTACAGCAAAAACTACACCTATGAATCTGCCCAAAGGAGGAGCATTATCAATAGTAGCTGCATCTGCTAATATTTTAATACTTGCAGATACCATACAGGCAGCAACCACAAGCCATAAACGTTTCTCAGCAGAATCGTACCTTAGTGGCATTTTTTTATGTTCCATGTTTTTATCTCGCTTAAAATTAATGATTTAAAGTATTTATTGAATTTTTTGTGTTCTTCTTACCGTCCGAGTCACTTCTGTGATTGTCACATCTATTTCTTCTATACTAGTAAACCGTCCAATAGAAAAACGTAATGCACTTCGCGCCAATCCATCCGATAGACCTATAGCCTTCAAAACATAAGAAGGCTCAAGATTACCTGAAGCACAAGCTGAGCCAACAGATATTGCAATGTTTGTTAATGCAGGCAATAAACTTTGTGCATCAATTCCTTTAAAGCTGATATTGAGATTTCCCGGCAACCGCTGTTCAGCATCACCATTTAAACAAACTTCACCGATGGTTTGCAACCCTGACCATAAACGATGTCTTAGTTGTAAAATGCTTTGCGATTCAACAGCCATTTCCGCTTTAGCAATGCGAAACGCTTCACCCATGCCGACAATCTGATGCACTGGCAAAGTACCAGGACGTAAACCGCGCTCATGACCACCCCCATGACATAAAGGCTCAAGACGCAAACGGGGTTTATCACGAATGTACAGTGCACCTATTCCCTTGGGACCATACAGTTTGTGCGCTGAAAAAGACATTAAATCAACTGGCATCGTTTGCAAGTCAATAGGGATTTTACCAGCGCTTTGCGCCGCATCGACATGCAATAAAATTCCACTCGAACGCGTTAATTCTCCTATCGCTTTAATATTCTGTATTACACCAATTTCATTATTGGCATGCATAACAGTTACCAATAGCGTGTCTTTTCGCAAAGCTTGCCGCAGCTGCTCTAGTTGTAATAATCCATTGCTTGCAGGAACTAAATAAGTGACCTCAAAACCTTCACGCTGCAACTGTGCACACACATCTAAAACGGCTTTATGTTCTGTCGCTACCGTGATGATGTGTTTACCTTGGCGTTGATAAAAACGCGCTGCGCCTTTTAATGCCAGATTATTAGATTCTGTGCCTCCTGAAGTCCAGATAATGCTCTCAGAACTCGTATTCAATAAATCTGCCACCTGCTGGCGTGCTTCTTCGACTAGCGCCTCTGCTTTCCAACCATAGACATGCGTACGCGATGCAGGATTACCAAAACTTCCATCTTGAGTTAAACATTCCAACATGCGTTCTGCAACCCGCGGATCAACTGGGGTGGTTGCCATATAATCTAAATAAATGGGTAAGGACATATTGATATCTCAATTACGGTATTTTAAAAATATTGCAATTTTTATACTATGGTTTTTTTATTTCTGTTCAGCTAAGGAAAACTTATGCAAACTTCATTTAATCAAAACCCCTGCGCTTATTTTTCAAGTTTTCTGAATTGTAAAATAAAACCCAACACTTTACAGCAAGGCTTTACTCTACTGGAATTAATGATTACCGTCGCAATTATAGGTATTTTAGCAGCTATCGCTATCCCTAGCTATCAAGACTACACCCGCAAAGCAGCTTATACAGAAGTAGTCAACCAAACAGCCCCTTATAAAGTCGGCGTCATGAGTTGCTATCATTTATTGGGAGATTTTACTGGCTGCAATAGTGGCAGTAATGAAGTTCCTGCAGGTATTGCAGGCGGTACTGAATTGGTAAAAAGTCTGAGCGTGAAAGATGGGGTTATCACAGTCATCCCTAATGACATGAAAGGCATTACTTCTGCAGATACCTATATTTTGAAGCCAGAATTACCTGCAAATGGAACGAATGCAGTGACTTGGAGAAGCTCCGGCGGTGGCATTGAAAAAGGCTATGCGAAATAAGGGCTGTTATCCTGTGCGTAGCTGTCATCCTGAGCCCCCCACAAAAAGTGACTATTTCCCCTGTCACTAATGCGCCTGCGCCGGAATGACAACATCATTTTACTCACTCAAATGGTGTCTTTAGAAGCGTAGCGAAAGATCTCCTTATGCTGGCACAGCTTGGTGGGATGCCACCATAAGGAGATCCTTCGCTACGCTCAGGATAACAGCATCGATTTTAGATATTGGAGTTAATTGCTCCCGCTAACTGGAAATACTTATTCGCTAATACTGAATCAGGAATTTTTAACGCACATTGCGCCGCATTTTTATAAGCCGATGTCACCGCAAGATAATCAGGATCATTGACAGCAAGTAAAAATTGTTGGATCGACTGCGTATATCTGCCATGTTTACACAGAAAAACGCCATAGTTATTGTGAGCAGCACCTCGCTTAGGCGCCAATTTAATCGCATGCAAATAAGCTCGCTCAGCTGCAAAAAGCTCACCAATCGTTTCCAGGAAATATCCGGTGACATACCATACTGCTGGATCGTCGGGAGCTTGCTGTTGAGCCAGTAATAATTTTTGTTTTGCGCGCAACGCATCATGTGCTTGTGTCAAATAAGCCAGGCTTAATTTGATATTGATCTCTGACACTTCTGCATTTTTACGCGAATTTTCTGTCTGATTAAAACTACAAGCAGAAAGCACTGCGGAAATAAAAAAAACTAAAATAAAAGTTTTCACAATATACAGCCTTATAAATTTTTAATGGGCCGTGATTATGGTGATGAAATAATGAATTTAAAATACCGTAAAATAAAAAACTTAGCATGTATCCATGGGGTATATTTATCTTTTCAACTACTTAGCATTTTTACCAGTTTACCCTGTCAAGCCGAAATTTACATGCAAACTAGTTCTTCTGGAATGATTCAATTCAGTGACCAGCCAACCGCCCCAGCCTCACCAATTATTTTAAGAAAAATTAATTCGTACAGTCCAAGCCCTACACCAACCCTAACAACTGTACTCGTAGATAACAAATCAGATTTAAAAACTTATGAAAAAGTGATTCTCCAAACCCCAAAAGAAGGACAAACCTTTCAAAATCAACAGCAAATTCCTGTGAGCATTGACATAAATCCGGCCTTAAATCCAAAAGATAAAATTGAAATATGGTTGGATGAAAATTTATACCAACGTGGCAATGAGGCGCAAATCACCTTACAAAATGTTGAACGCGGCGAACATCATTTACAAATTAAAGTCACTAATGCGGAAGGAAAATTATTAAATGCAACGAATATCGTGACTTTTTTCGTGCATCAAACAATAGGAGAAAGCCCCTCTTGAATCACTACCCAGTCTCTTTAGACACGCTCTTAACTATGGCTGTTAATGACCATGCCTCAGACCTACATCTGTCCGCGGGTTTATCCCCTATTCTGCGCATTCAGGGAGAATTGAAAAAAATGGAGTTGCCTTTATTAACTTCTGAGCAATTACAATGCCTGTTGCATTCCATACTCAATGAGGCACAACACAATGTTTTGATGCAGGAATTAGAACTAGATTATGCTTACACCCTCACTGATGTCGGCAGATTTCGTATCAATATTTATCATCAACTGCGAGGACTGGCTGTTGCCATACGCCTAATCCCTGAAAAAATCCCAACGCTAGCCTCACTACAATTACCCCATATTTTTTATAATTTCTGCGAATATACACAAGGTTTGATATTAATTACCGGACCCACAGGCGCCGGCAAAACTAGCTCGCTGGCCGCCTTGATTAATCACATCAATCAAAATCAAGCAAAACACATTATCACCATTGAAGACCCCATAGAGTTCATTCATCCTCAGCTTAAAAGCTTAATCAGCCAGCGGGAACTACATAACAATACCCGTTCATTCAAAAATGCCCTGCGAGCTGCTCTACGTGAAGATCCCGATATCATACTAGTCGGTGAATTACGCGATTTGGAATCTATCCACCTTGCACTAACCGCTGCTGAAACTGGCCATTTGGTATTAGCCACTCTCCATACCGTTTCTGCCCCCAAAACCATTGACCGTATCATTGATATTTTTCCTGGTAATGAAAAAGACATGATTCGTGCGATGCTGTCAGAATGCTTGACGGCAGTAGTTTCACAAAAATTTTTCCAGTGTCCCAAAAACAGTCGCAGAGCCATTTTTGAAATTCTTGTGTGTACACCAGCTATCCGTAATCTGATCCGCGAAAATAAAATACCGCAAATTTATTCAGTCATGCAGACAGGACAGGCTTCAGGGATGTGTACTTTTGAACAATATTTGACGACATTAAAATCTTAGATAATAGAAAAAGTTGCTTAACCATTAAATTATGGCTATAATTTTATATAAATATAGCTATATTCTGGGGGCCGCGTATGCAAGTATCTGTGCATGAGCTAAAAAATCATTTATCTCAATACCTACATCAAGTAAAGGCGGGTGAATTTATTATTGTTACCTCGCATAATAAACCATTAGCTAAATTAATTCCTTATCCTCAATTTGCGGAGGAAGAGGCTAACTTAATGGCGCAAATTGAAGGAATTACTTGGAATGGAAAAAAACCTCGTGGCGGAGGAAAAAAGCGACCCAAAATAATAGGTAAAACCGTCGCAGAATATGTGATAGAAGATCGAAGATGATACTTTACTTAGATACATCCGCTTTAGTTAAGGCTTATGTTTCTGAAGCCTTCAGTGAAAACATATTGGAAGCCATGGAGCAGGCTAAAATTGTAGCTACCCACCCAATAGCCTATGTAGAAGCCCATGCTGCTTTTGCTCGCATTAAACGTGAAAAAAAAATAACTCAGGAAGAACACGAGCTCATTAAAAAAAATTTTCGCACCGACTGGATAAATTTTTTGCTTTTTCATAATAATGAAGTGTTACTTGAACATGCTGCCAATTTAGCAGATGTACTATTGTTACGCGCGTATGACAGTATTCATCTGGCTGCTGCAGATTTATTGGCGAAAAAAAGCAAAATTCCAGTTACCTTCGCCTGTTTTGATCTTGCTCTTAATAAATCTGCCCATGTCTTAGGTTTAATCTTACTAACTGCTCACTCCCCTTTTTCGAAGGTTGCGAGTAGGTAAGTATTCATTTTTATCATCCGCACTGCTAAGAGAACTACAACAATGCATCCTATTTTGAATATTGCTATCAGCGCTGCCCGTAAAGCGGGTAATGTTATGCTGCGATCTATCGAACGTCTTGATACCATCAACCCAACAGCCAAAGGCTTAAATGACTTTGTTACTGACGTTGATAAAAAAGCTGAAAGTGAAATTATCGCCATCATTAAAAAAGCCCATCCTAACCATCAAATCCTCGCGGAAGAAACTGGGCTACACCCAGGATTATCAGAATGCGAATGGATAATCGATCCGTTGGATGGTACCTATAATTATATGCGTGGATTTCCGCATTTCAGCGTTTCCATCGCTTTTCGATATCGTGGAAAGCTGGAACATGGCTTAATTTTCGACCCCATCCGACAGGAATTGTTCACTGCTTCCCGCGGCGAAGGCGCTAGACTCAATGATCGCAGGTTACGCATCAGCGCTACTTCAAAGCTAGCCAATGCTGTGTTGGCAACAGGTTTCCCCATGCGTCATCCTGAGAAATTACCTGGATATTTGAATTTCTTTCAGCAATTGATGTTAGAAATTTCTAAAATCCGTTGCGCTGGCTCTGCTGCATTAGATTTAGCTTATGTCGCTGCCGGACGTTTGGATGGTTATTTTGAAACGGATCTAAAAGCTTGGGATATTGCTGCAGGTGCATTACTAGTGAAAGAAGCCGGTGGTTTAGTAGGTGATTGGCAAGGTGGCGAAAATTATTTGGAAAAAGGCGATATTATTGTCGGTACGCCGAAAGTTTTTAGTGCTTTGACACAATTTGTAGGTAAGAATTGGAAAGAAAAATCGTAACTGTTCGCATCCTATTCCCATCCTATTTAGACCATTGTCCCTGAATGCTGGGACGATGGTCTAAAATCGTAACTGCTTAACCCTTAACTGTCATCCTTCGCTATGCCCAGGAAGTCAGTAGATATTTATTCCGTATCCTCCAAACCCTCCACTTCTTTAGAAGTCTTTCGCAATCTTGCCACACCTCGTTTAGAATATTTTAAGGCTTCAATAAAAGACTGTATTTCTGGGCATTCATCCACCATGCCGCTAATCTGTTCAATAGCATCCTTAAGCATTAATCCGCGACGGTAAACAATAATATAAGCGCGACGCAAACAGCGGATAGATTTATCGCTGAAACCTCTACGCTTCAGACCAATAGCATTGATCCCGACTGGTGCTCCCGGAACGCCCGTGACTAATACAAAGGGAGGTATATCCTGCCCAATTTTAGTGGTACGACCCAAGAAGCTATGCGCCCCTATTTTCACAAATTGATGCGCAGCACAAAATGCACCAAACACTGCAAAATCTTCAACTATGACATGCCCAGCCAAACTCGCATTATTAGCGAGAATGATATCATTGCCTACTATACAGTCATGAGCAATATGCGCATACGCCATGAAATAATTTCGACTACCCACGCGGGTAACCCCACCACCTTGAGACGTACCACGATTCAAAGTACAAAACTCACGGATAATATTATTATCACCAATTTCTAAATAAGTACTCTCACCTTTATAGTGCGTATGTTGAGGGTCTCCTCCTAGGGCAACAAAAGCATGGATTTTATTATTGCGACCAATTTTAGTATTTGAGTTAATAACAACATGAGAACCAATGGAAGTACCTTCACCAATTTCTACCCCAGGACCGATGACTGAATAAGCTGAAATTTCTACATTCTCTGCAATCTTCGCGCTGGGATCAATAATAGAACGACTATCAATCACTTTTTAGGTCTCCGAGCATTCATTAATTCTGCGGAGCATACTAGTTCCCCGCCCACAGTTGCCACACCCTGAAATTTATATATCTCTTGCTTATGACGGACTAACTCCACATTAAGTTGTAATTGATCCCCCGGTAATACCATGCGTTTAAAGCGTACATTATCAACCCCAACCAATAAAAACAAATTTTCCTTATAGGATAAAGTAGGGTCAGATTTTAAAATAATAATACCAGATGCCTGCGCCAGAGCCTCAAGGATTAATACCCCTGGCATCACTGGCTGATCTGGAAAGTGACCCGTAAAAAAAGGTTCATTGATTGTGACATTCTTTATAGCTACCAGAGATTTCCACTCCTGGAACTCCAATACTCTATCGATCAGCAAAAAAGGATATCGATGCGGCAACATCGTTAATATCTCTTGTATATCCATGGTCATATGGATTTTTCTCCAGTGATTTCTGTGGATCATTCTAAAATAGCTGTCATTTTAAAGCCTGTTTTTTACTCAGTATCAAGCTTCTCAACATAACCTTCCAATTTTCGCAACCTTCGAGCCATATTGTCTAAATGTCTGAAACGCGCCGCATTTTTGCGCCATTCTGCATTAGGTTGCAACGGCACACCAGAAGAGTAAATCCCTGGCTCTGTTATGGATGCTGAAACATTCGATAATGCTGTCAAAATCACTTGATCGGTAATTTCTATATGGCCGTTAATTGAGGCAGCACCACCTATCATGCAATACTTGCCTATTTTAGCTCCCCCAGCCACGCCCGTACAGCCAGCGATTGCTGTGTGATCGCCAATTTGTACATTATGGGCAATCTGTATTTGATTATCCAGTTTTACCCCATTTCCTATCACTGTATCTTCCAGCGCACCGCGATCAATGGTGGTGTTGGCGCCAATTTCAACATCATTGCCAATCACTACATTCCCTAATTGCGGAATTTTGTACCAAACGCCGTTATCATTCACCATGCCAAAACCATCGCTACCAATCACTGCGCCACTATGAATAATCACTCGGTCACCCATATGGATGCCATGATATAAGGTAACATGGGTATGAAGTGTACAGTTAGCGCCTACCGAGGAATTATTTCCTATGCTACAGCCAGAACTGATGACCGTATGTTCACCAATATAAACATTATCTAAAATAACACAATGCGCGCCTATGCTGGCATTGGTAGCTATCTGACAATTTTTCCCGACAATGGCTGTGGGATGAATTCCAGGTTTAATGGTATGCTTGGGCAAAAAAAGACCTGCCACTTTAGCATAACCAAGATAAGGATTCTCAGTTATTAATTGATTAGTGGAGCAAAATTCAGAATATTCTGCAGAAAGTATCACTGCTGAAGCTTTAGTATCAGCTAAAAACTTCTTGTATTTGGTATTCCCAAAGATACTATCATGGATAAAACTGATTTGTCCCTCTTTGGCTTTATCTAATGGCGCAATGGACGTAATGATGCAATTGGGATCTCCTTTAAGCTCTGCTCCTAAATAATGTGATAATTCAGCGAGAGAATGGCGATTTTTTAGCATTCATTAGTCTCCGAGTGCAATTAGCTGTCACTTGACTTAGCTGTCATCCTGAGCGCAACGAAGGATGACAGCTAAGTCAGGTAACAGCTAAATCAGGATGACAGCTAAGTCAGGATAAACAAAAGACATAGCCTCATTCCCTCCACTGAAGGAATGAGGCAATATATGTCAAGACACTGCGACTATTTATTTCTATTTTTCCAAGCATTCTCTACTTCATTTGTTACATCTAAGCCTGGGTCAGCATAAGCTACACCCGCAGAAATTAGGATAAGATTGTATTTATCTTGTGCAGCGACTTTCTGAACCACTGCTTTAAGTGAGTTCATTAAATCCTTGATAGCACTGTCTCGTGCAGTGACGAAATCATGTTCAAACGCATCTTGAGATTGTCGCAGTTTTTGCTGAGCTGCCTGTTTATCTTTAGCTGACATGACTGCACTATTGCGATTATAGTCATCTAAATCTTTCATTATTTGCTTTTCTCGATCACCATAAGTCTTTTTTAAATTATCATTGATTTGCTGCATTTCGGGCAGTTTGGGCAATAATACCTGTAGATCAATGACACCAACTTTGGTATCTGCCATCGCGGGTGTCATCGCAGCTATGGATAAAACCAGCCCCGCTGTTAAAGCTAATAAAATTTTTTTCATGAAAAAGACTCCTTAAGTTTATGATTTAATTGTTTAAAAATAACGCAACCACTCCGCCTTTGAAAAAGGGGAAGGCTGGCTCGTGCACTCATAGACAATATTGGCATCGCCCAAACTTTTTAAATCCCCAGCCTCACAGCCTGAGCCACCTCTTTTTCAAAGAGGGTCGCGGTTATGTTTTTCCTTAACTTCGACATTACCGCATTTCATTTCTCTATATAGCAGGACTAATATAAGGTATAAGCGCCTAAATTTAAATAGACGTCTAACCAATTAAAGACTCGTTCCCACAGAGAATTGGAAGAATTGCAAATCATCATTGCTACGCGGATTAAGCGCTTGCGCAAGGCTGAATTTTAATGGTCCCAGCGGCGACACCCAATCTACTTCTAAACCTGCAGATGTACGCATCTCATTAAAATTCAATTGATTTTCAAATACGTTACCTGCGTCAAGAAATACTGAGGTACGGAATTTTTCACTAAAGGGATTGGGGAAAATCAGATTGAAACTCCCTGTAGCTTCCACATTACCACCAATAGGATTATTGTTTGAATCTCTTGGACCCAGTGTATTACCCTCATAACCACGCACCGTACCAATGCCACCTGCATAGTAGTTCTTGAAAAATGGCAGATCACCAAAGCCCGCATAGCCATTGCCATAGCCTAAATTAGTATTTAACGCAACAATAAAACCTCTAGCAATAGGCTGATAGACAGTCGCGTTATAAAATAGCTTGAAATAATCCAAGCTCTTAGGCAACACAGGCACACCGACTTCAGCCCCTAAATACTGATTAAAACCCTTGGTAGGCATAATAGCTCGGTCATAGGTGTTGTGCGTCCAGCCACCAGTGAGTTTAACATTATTAAAATCTTGGCCATGCGCGTTATAAAAATCCTGGATCTGCTGCGCAGAATTACCACCGCTCAATCTCAGATATTCATAACCATAACCAAAGCTTAAATAATCATATTCCGACATTGGCATACGATAATTCATCATCGCACCATAGGCATCCATGGTGTACGAGGTCAGATTGATCTGTTCTGGCGTACTCCTCTGGAAATAAACTGAAAAACCACGACTGATACCGGATTGAGTATAGTAAGGGTTAAAATAATTGAAACTATAAGTTTGCGCAGCCTGGCTGTTATTAAAGCCTAAAGAAACTGACTTGCCGGTGCCCTTGTAATTCCTTTGTGTGATATTTGCACCATACAAAAAGCCATAGGTATCGGAATAACCCACTTGAGCAGTCGCAGTGGTAGAAGAAGTCTCCTTGAAACTGTATTTCAAGTCGACCTGGTCATTTGTACCTGGAACAGGCTCCATTTTAACATCGACATTGTCGACATATCCTAAGTTGCTGATTCGGCGCTTGCTCTCATCGATCTGTGATACCGAATACGCTGCCCCCTCCATTTGTCGAGTCTCACGTCTAAATACGTAGTCCGCAGTTTTAGTATTTCCGGTGTAATCGATATTCCGCACATAAATTCGACTACCTGGATTCACTTCAAAAGTTAAAAATACTTGTTTATTCGCATCATCAATGACAGGATTGGCGTTAACAGTGGCATTCGCATAACCTTGATTTCCATAATATCGCTTGATCCTATCGCTAATGGCTAACACTTTTTTGCGTGAAAAAACCTCATTTGGTTTTAACGTAATCATTTTTTCCACATTGGCTTGATCCCCTAAGAGATCGCCGGCGACATTAAAACCTTTAACCCGATAAATATCACCTTCGGTTACACTAATAGTGATAAACACATCTTTGCGATTAGGTGTGATAGTGACCTGACTGGAATTGACTTTAAATCTTAAATAGCCGCGATCGAAATAAAAAGAACGCAATGCATCTAAGTCTTGTTCTAATTTATCAGCGGAGTAGTCACCACTTTTACTAAAAAATTGCCACCAATGCGTGGGGGCCATCGGCAAACTGGCGACCAACTCTTTTTCAGAAAATGTGTTATTACCTATGATATTAATTTGTTTAACCTTGGCAATATGACCTTCTGAAATATTGATAGTCAGCTGTACTCGGTTGCGGCTTTCCGGTGTGACTTGAGTATCAACTGTAGCATCGTATCTGCCAAGCATATGATACTGTTCTAACAAGGCTTGCTTCATACCAGCGATCGTTGCCTGATTAAAATTCTCACCCTCGGCAATGCCAGCCTGTTTCAAAGCAGCCAATAAGTCTTCTGACTTTACTTGTTTATTACCATTGATTTTGATCAGACCAATCGTAGCACGTTCTACGACTTGGATGACGAGCGTATCACCTTTGCGGGCGAGACTCACATCGCTGAAAAAACCGGTTTGATATAGGGAATTGATGATGGAAGCTGTATCACTCTCTGACAAGACCTGTCCAGGTCGGATTGGTAAATATTCCAGCACGGTCTGCCGAGTAATACGTTGCAAGCCGTCAATTTCAATGTTTTTGACTACAAATTCCTCAGCCGCAAAAGCTGGAACGCCACTTATTAATAAAACCAGGGCACTTGTTATCGTTATTTTTTTTAATGACATGATGACCGCACCATCCTCTCAGTCTGTTAATTATCAGCGACAAATACTTCTTTGCACACCGACTTAATCATCCTTGATGAGTATTTTGCAATCAGTATCATCCATATACTGGCGAATTCGCGAGCTTCAATATTGCCGTCCGGAGTAACCGCCGGCGGGAGTATACCATTAGCCTAATGACAAACAATAGTTTTTCTCATACAGCCCTAGCTTCTTCTCTAACAGCCTTAGCTTCTTTCCTTCTCCCCTTGTGGGAGAAGGAAACATGCTACGGCTAATAAGACGTTTAGCAGCTTCCCGCGCCTTGGCGTCACTTTCCAATACCTGCTCTAAAGTGTGTGCAGCCTCGAAAGGCACAGCATTTAAAACCTCATCAATTAAACGAGGAATATCAGTGAATAAAATTTTGCGTTCTAAAAAAGCCTGCACAGCAATCTCATTTGCAGCGTTTAATATGGCAGTTGCCGTTCCACCCGCCTTTAATGCCGCATATGCCAATCCCAAACAAGGATAACGCGCAAGCGACACTGGCTCAAAATCTAACCGGCCAACTTTAATCAAATCCAAGCTTTCTACGCCTGAGTTAATACGTTCCGGCCAGGATAGCGTTTGAGCAATTGGTGTTCGCATATCAGGCATTCCTAACTGTGCCAATACAGAGCGATCTAAATACTCCACCATAGAGTGAATGACACTTTGCGGATGCAACACTACTTCAATGCGGTCTATTTCAACACCGAATAAGTAACTGGCTTCAATCACTTCCAGCCCCTTATTCATCATGGTGGCCGAATCAACAGTGATTTTAGCACCCATAACCCAGTTTGGATGAGTGCAGGCCTGCTCGGGAGTGGCTAAAGCCAATCTCTCTATATCCCAATTACGGAAAGCCCCACCCGAGGCAGTGAGAATAATACGCTTTATGCCGGAAGGAGATTGACCTGGTTTAAAATCTGCGGGTAAACATTGAAATATCGCGTTGTGCTCACTATCGACGGGTAATAACAAGGCGTTATGCGCTCTAACTGCCTCAATTAACAATGCCCCCGACATTACTAAGGCTTCTTTATTTGCTAAAAGTATGCGCTTGCCTGATTTTGCAGCAGCTAATGTAGGTAACAATCCCGCCGCACCGACAATGCATGCCATAACCGTGTCTACCTGGCTATGACTTGCAACAGTCACTAAGGCCTCGCCACCAGATAAAACTTCAGTCTCAAGATGATGTTCGCGTAAACGCTGTTCTAATTGTAAAGCAACGCCTGCTTCAAGCATTACCGCATAACGCGGCCTAAAGGCTAAGCATTGCGCAACCATACGTTCGATGTTGTTATGCGCGGTCAGGGCAAAAATTTTGAATCGTTCTGGATGCAATTTAACGACTTCCAGGGTATTCATTCCAATAGAGCCTGTCGAACCCAGGATAGTGATATTTTGCTGCATAAGAAACCTTTGAGATTTAACGCAGAAACTCTAACAATAACAACCCGCCAGCAAATATTGGCGCAGCGCTAATCAAGCTGTCAATACGGTCAAGTACTCCCCCATGTCCCGGCAAAATATGGCCACTATCTTTGACACCTACTTGCCGCTTGACCATGCTTTCAAATAAATCACCTAAAACTGAAACCAGGGCTGTCACAAAAGCCAGCACGATGACTCCCCAAAACCAGGCAGCGCTATACGGTAAAAATAAAGCCATTATCGCGGCTACGATCATAGCCGCTACAATACCTCCCAACACCCCTTCGCGTGATTTTCCTGGACTAATCCTTGGAGCCAACTTGTGCCTACCCCACTTGCGCCCTATAAAATAAGCGCCGGTATCAGCTCCCCAGACTATC
Organism: Gammaproteobacteria bacterium; assembly: GCA_035546635.1. NCBI lineage: Bacteria > Pseudomonadati > Pseudomonadota > Gammaproteobacteria > Gammaproteobacteria bacterium. The sequence continues at coordinate 204,754 of DASZWJ010000028.1, read as the reverse complement.
AACAATAGCAATAATAACTTATAAGCTCCCAGCTCTTGCCAACGAATTACATTGATGCCATACCAACTTAAAGCTAGTAACCAAATGCCGGTGAGTAACTGAATCCCCTGATATCTAGACCATAAGCGGCTAAAGGAATCATAATGAAAAGTAAACCAGCATATAATGATCCAACTAATTGCTGCAAACAGCAATAGCCATCCTGCAGGGCCGTTTCGTATCAACCATAACACCAGCAATAAAATTAATAAATAACCAATACGCCAACCTACTCGTGCCACTCCGACCAACTTAGTCCATTCCCAAGCAGCTAATATAAAAATAGCCGCAGAAATACATTGAAACCAAAATGACGGCAGAAAAAAAATGGCAAGTAGTAACAGAGGAATAAGGACTATTGCGGTCAAGACGCGTTGTTTTAGCATGTATTAGAAAATTCCTTAATTAACAGTAGCTTTTTTAATTTGCTTACCTGTTAAACCATAGCGCCGCTGTCGTAAAGAAAATACTCGCAGCGCCTCCTCAAGAGTAACTTCATCAAAATCCGGCCATAATACTTCAGTGAAATATAATTCTGTATAGGCAAACTGCCACAACATAAAATTACTGATTCGCAATTCACCGCTGGTACGAATAAATAAATCTGGTTCCGGTAAATCAGATAAGCATAATGCATCCTGTATATGCTGATAAGAGATTTCTTCAGTTGTAAACTCACCATTTTGTACTTTTTGAGAAATACAACGTACAGCTTGCAAAATATCCCATCGGCCGCTGTAATTGAAAGCAATGATTAATGTCAATCCGGTATTTTTTGCAGTTAATTGTTGTACCTGATTAATTTTATCCTGCAATTTAGGATCGATGCGGTCGCGATCGCCTATCACACGTAACTGGATATTATTTTTTACAAACTCTTCTGACTGGTTGTAAAGATTTTTTATAAACAAACGCATCAAGAATTTCACTTCTTGTGCCGGCCGCCCCCAATTTTCAATACCAAAAGCAAATAGAGTCACTACTTTAATGTTTTTCTCTATGGCAGCCTTAATTACCTTCTCAACTGCTTTGACGCCAGCTTCGTGTCCCGACATACGGGACTGGTTACGGCGCTCAGCCCAACGTCCGTTACCATCCATGACAATTGCGATATGCTTAGGCAAAATATTATTTACTTTATTCATGGATTAACTTCATGGAGTTAAACTTCCATCAATTCAGTCTCTTTAGTGGTCAATAATTTATCGACCTCGGCAATAAACTTATCCGTCAATTTTTGAATATCCGTTTGAGCACGACGCTCTTCATCTTCATTAATTTGCTTTTCTTTAAGAAGATCTTTAAAGCTTTGATTGGAATCACGACGGATATTGCGTATCGCAACGCGCGCAGCCTCAGCTTCTTCACGTACAATTTTTACCAATTCTTTGCGACGTTCTTCGTTCAATGGTGGCATTGGCACTCTAATCGCATTGCCGGCCGTAACTGGGTTCAAACCTAAATCACTGGTCAGAATGGCTTTTTCAATGGCCGGAATAACGGTTTTATCCCAGGGTGTCACCAGCAGGTTCCTTGCACTTTCAACCGAAATAGAAGCAACCTGATTCAATGGGGTATCTGTGCCATAAAACGACACCTTGATATGTTCAAGCAACCCAGGGTTGGCTCGACCGGTGCGAACTTTAGAAAGCTCTTGCCTCAGAGCTTCTATACTCTTGGACATACGGGTATTAGCTTCTTTTGTAATTTCATGCATGGGTATTTTCCTCTCTAATATTAGCCTTAACCTTTTTCCTCTTACAGCCATGACTTTTTCCCTTCTCCCACAAAGGGAGAAGGGAAAAAGTCATGGCTGTAAGAGGAAAAAGGTTAAGGCTGTAAGACGCACCTACAAAAACACTCAATTCTGTACCAATGTTCCTTCATCTTCTCCCAAAACAATCCTTAAAATGGCATTGGGTTTATTGATATTAAAGACACGTAGAGTCATACCGTGGTCACGGCACTGGCAAAATGAGGCCAAATCCATCACTGCTAATTCTTTTTCTAGAACTTCTTTGTACGTTAAACGATGGTAAAGCATAGCCGTTTTGTCCTTCATAGGATCAGCGGTATATACACCATCAACTTGCGTGGCTTTGAGAATGATATCCGCCTCGATTTCTATCCCTCTTAGGCTAGCGGCGGAATCTGTAGTCACCAAGGGATTCCCAGTACCCCCAGCAAATAGGACAACTCGACCTTTTTGTAAATGGTGGATAGCTTTACGTCTATCATAGTGATCGACAACCCCTGACATGGGAATAGCGGATAAAATCCGCGTCGATAGATTTGCACGTTCAAAAGCATCGCGCAGCGCCAACGCATTCATTAAGGTCGCCAGCATACCCATATAATCACTGGTAATACGCCCTATTCCCGCCTTGGTCAGTGTTGTACCTCTGAATAAGTTGCCGCCGCCAATGACAATGCCCATCTGCACCCCAAGCTTAACCACCTGGGATATTTCTTTAGCCATGCGATCTAAAACAGCAGAATCAATGCTATGCTGGGTTTGCCCTAAAAGCGCTTCCCCACTCATTTTTAATAAAACACGTCGATATACCGGCTCTTCTACTTCAGCCATCAAGTGCCTCCACCGATTTGTGCTTTCACTGCTTCAGCAAAGTCTTCCACGGGTTTTTCAATTCCTTCACCTACTTCAAAGCGGGCAAAGGCAGTTACATTCGCTTTATGCTCTTTTAATAGAGTGCCTACTGTTTTGGAAGGCTCCTTCACAAAAGGCTGTCCTAATAAGCTGACTTCATTTAAGAATTTACTGATCCTTCCTGCCACCATTTTTTCTACAATTTCGGGAGGTTTACCACTTTCAGCAGTTTGAGCAATAAAAATTTCTTTTTCTTTAGCGATGAGTTCGGCAGAGACATCTTTAGGATCAATGGTCGAAGGATTGGCCGCAGCGATATGCATTGCGACATCTTTTGCCAACTCTACCTGTCCTGCATCCAAAGCGACTATGACACCAATGCGGCCACCGTGAGTATAACCACCCATTCTTCCCGTCGCATTTATCAAGGCCACACGACGGATTTGGATATTTTCACCCAGCTTGCTAATTAATTCCTGTCGTGCTTGTTCGACAGTCTGGGAATTACCGGAGCTCAAAGGTGTGTTAGCCAGGGTGTTGATATCCGTGATTTTGTTCGCCAAGACAGAGTGGGCAACTGCGACAGCAAATTCTTTGAAACTGGTATCGCGGCCAACAAAATCTGTTTCACAGTTAATTTCCACCATTGCTGCTGACAGGCCATCGGTGCTGAGTTTGATTTCTATAATACCTTCTGCAGTAACACGTCCCGCTTTTTTAGCAGCCTTTGCCACACCCGCCTTGCGCATAGCTTCTATGGCAGCCTCCACATCACCATTAGCTTCTTGCAAAGCTTTTTTACATTCCATCATCCCTGCGCCGGTTCTCTCGCGCAGTTCTTTTACTTGGTTTGCTGTAATCGTCATGTTTTTCCTCGTTGCAAATCTCTCATGAATTGGCGACAGTAGGCAAAAGCCGCCACATCATTAAGCTTGGATAATATTCAGTTACAATTTTATATAGCTTCTGTAATTCTTGTTGAATCAGGATCGGATTGCTCACACGCCTTACCCTATTACTCTCCATCCGCTTTTTTTGCTGCCGGCTTACGAACAACGGGTTTTTTGCTTCCTTCGGCTTCTTTGTGCGCAGCAAGTTTTTTATCTGAATCTGTAGATTTTGCCGCAGTTTTTGCAGGTTTATTGGGTTCTGAAGATTTTTCTGAACTTCCTTGTACTTCTGCTTCTACTGCAACCTCACCTGCTTCCCCCCCAATAGATTTTGGCGCAGCCTTTTTAATGACCTGCTTTTGTTTACCTGACTTACCACCTTCAGCCTCTTCACTTCCAGTTTCTTTGATTTGAGCCGCCATGGTTTCTGCTAGATTCTGCTTGGCTGACAATACAATATCGGCTACACCCTGGCAATAAAGCCTAATGGCGCGCATAGAGTCGTCATTACCTGGAATAACATGATCGATGTCTTCGGGGTTGTAGTTAGTATCAACGACACCAATCACTGGAATCCCAAGACGTTTGGCTTCAGCTACCGCTGTTTTTTCATGACCGACATCAATGACAAATAATGCATCGGGAAGGCCACCCATATCTTTAATACCGCTTAAGCTGACTTCCAGTTTTTTAAGTTCACGCAGTAACATTAACCCTTCTTTTTTGGTCAACTGTTCAAAACTGCCATCATCACGCATGGTTTCTAAATCTTTCAACCGTCTGATAGACTGACGGATAGTTTTATAATTGGTCAACATCCCGCCCAACCAACGGCGATCCACAAAGGGCATACCGCAACGGGATGCTTCTTCGCGGACAATTTCCTGTGCGGCGGGTTTGGTACCTACAAATAAGATTTTGCCGCGATTGGCGGTCAATCGTCCGATAAAATCGAGTGCTTCACGATATAAAGGCAGGGTATGTTCTAAGTTAATAATATGAATTTGATGGCGGACTCCAAAGATAAAAGGAGCCATTTTAGGATTCCAGAAGCGTTTTTGATGTCCAAAGTGGACGCCTGCTTCCAATAATTGGCGCATAGTAATATCAGTCATAGTTTTCTCCAGGGTTAAGCCTCCACATACCCCATGGTTTAATCCTTCTTTAAGGACACCCAAACCATGTGACGATATGTGTGTGGATTTTATGGATAACTTGTATAGCTACCCAGGTTAGTTACAATGCTATTCAGCACATTGTTAGAAGTAACACAAACGGCCAGACTTTTCCAAGGTCGTCCTTAAAAATTTTTAAAAAAGCGCAGCATACACGAAGTATGTGAGCATTTTTTAAAAATTTTTAAGGGCGAGATTGTGGAACCCATCCATGTGCTCCGCCCTTCGGGCCGCTAAAGCGTCCAAATTCGTTCCCGACGAATTTGTGGGAAAATATGGCCGTTTCAATCCTGTGCTAAATAATAATATTTGCTCTTTGAGCCGCAGCTTTATACCATAGATAGGCCTATATTCACAATGAGTGCTTAGAGAAATATGTCCGTTTCCATTAAAACCCCAGAAGAAATCGCAAAAATGCGTGTCGCCGGACGGCTGGCAGGTGAGGTATTAACCATGATAGGGCCTTATGTCCAAGCCGGCATCACGACTGAAGAGCTGGATAAAATTTGCCATGATTATATTGTTAATGTACAGCAGGCAATCCCTGCGCCCCTAAATTATCGCGGCTTTCCTAAGTCAATCTGCACTTCTGTTAATCATGTCATTTGCCATGGCATTCCAGGCAATAAAAAACTCAAAGATGGGGATATTATTAATATTGACGTCACGGTAATTAAAGATGGCTATCACGGCGACACCAGCAAAATGTTTTGCGTTGGTCAAGCTTCCATATTGGCGCAGCGCCTGGTTAAAGTCACGCAAGAATGTCTTTACCTTGGCATAGCGCTGGTCAAGCCTGGCACGCAGCTCGGAGATATTGGCGCTGCAATCCAGAAACATGCTGAAGCTCAGCATTTTAGTGTAGTACGTGAATTTTGTGGGCATGGCATAGGAAAAATTTTTCATGAAGACCCACAAGTATTGCATTATGGAACCAAAGGGACGGGCATGGCTTTGCAGGCCGGCATGACCTTTACCATAGAACCGATGATTAACGCCGGTAAACGCTTTAGTAAAGTATTGCCTGATGGCTGGACTGCAGTGACGAAAGATCATTCGCTTTCAGCACAATGGGAGCATACTCTGCTGGTGACTGAAACCGGCTGCGAGGTATTGACGTTAAGGGAAGAAGAGCAAATTCCTGTGACTTGATTAAATTTAAGGAACAATTCCAGATTTGTCATTCCCGCCTTCGCGGGACAGGTTTTTTATTTCTCTGAAATGAGCCTACACAGGATAAGCACTACAACACCTGCCGCCAAGCCACCTCCTGTCTTTGCGAAATTTTATCAGGGCACTCAACTTCTCCAGCCACAGGAATCAATAAAATACTTTCCAGTTCACTTTTAGCTGTGGCATATGTTCCTGTTGCATTAATTTGGTAATAAATAACCCCGCAAGCAGATTCCGGCCGTCTTTTAAATTGATAGAGAGACTGCTGGCCTGCATCTCCCTGCCCTTCTGTTTCATTACCTTGAATTGCTATCTCTCCTGCCACCAACGCACTCTGTGCATTTTGTAGTGCTTGTGCATCATCAGTTAGATGCGAAGCAATTTTTATCTGTACTAATCCCACTTCAAAAGCACTACATACCAATAATGTGATGACTGACAAATAAAGTAATGCCATGACTAAAACCATCCCTTGCTGAAATTGCATATTCATAACTTTTCCCGCAAGGCGATATAGGTATGCCACTCTCTATGCAAGTATCGATCAGCGGGCATGGTTTCACCTGCAAATTGGTAGGATTCCGCTTTTGTCAGCACTGGCTCTTCTGAACTCACTAATAATGAGATATCTACCGCACGTACCTGACGCCAATCTTTTATTTTATCTGCGGATTCGTATCCGGCAATATTTTTGCCATCCATTGTCATGAGACCATAACTGATTTTCATGCGTTCAAGATTGGCCGCTAATTCACGTTTCACACCATCAATCGGCATTTCGTAGAATGAAACAATGGTTTTACCTAATTTATTTTTGCGCGTGGTAGTACTGATAAAATATGCATATTGATTGTAGCGCTGTTTACCATTTTCTAAATAACAGCCTCCAACAATTACACTATCCGTACCTTTAACGACCTTCCCCTGTAAAATTGCTGGCAAATTATTCTCATAACCTATAATAGCAGATTCTGGCTTAACAAAAGGCGGCTGAGACTCACACCCTGCATATCCTGCCATCCGTAAATGTTGATTCAAAAAATAAACTGCATAATGGCCATTTTCTTGTAAATTGATAATAGCCTGTTGCATAGTAAAGGTTCGTTTACCGGCTAAACCTATTTGAATCAATCCAGCCATCAAAAATAATCCCAGGGCACAAGCCAACATAACTTCAACCAAAGTGATTCCCTGCTGCCTGAAATGAAATGTTTCTAAAAAAAGCTTCAATATTCACCTATTCTCAAAGAAAGACTAGCTTGTTGAAGTTTTCCAAATTCCCACTTTAAAGTAACTTTGCAGGTATTATTGTTACAATGGTAACTACCCACCCCCTTAGGTAATAAACGGGCATTAATAACATTCCAGCTTATCAGTTCTCTATCACGCGCGGTCACCGCATGATTAGCACGCAATCGATCGGACATTGCTGCCAATTGCACCACTGCTAGACTTTGCTGATAAGATTCTTCAGCATTACGCAGTGTGGTTAATTGCATGCCAACTATTCCAATTAAACTCATGGAGATAATTAGCAGGGCAACTAAAATTTCAATCAACGCAAATCCTTTCATAGGCTAGTTTTATCATTGTTTTTTTTCTTAGGCTATACCGTAATTTTTCCGTAACTATTCACCACAGGACTGAAACGGCCATATTTTCCCAATCTCACCCCTAAAAATTAGGAAAAATGCTCACATACTCTGTGTATGCTGCGCTTTTTCCTAATTTTTTAGGGGAAACCTTGGAAAAATCTGACCGTTTTGCGCTACTTCAAGCAATGTGCTGAATAGTTACATTTTTCCTAGCTATACTCGAAGCGTTTGAGATTTAGGTGTTAGAGTCGTTCAGTTTTTGTTGAGATTTATTCGATCTGATTGAGCAAAAGTGCAGGAATACCCATTCTATTTCAAGCTTTTGCGTATGTGCTAGATGGCGATGTTGAACAGGTGATAGCATAGGAAATAAAGGTGATATTTCTGCTGGAGACATCCAATGGGTAACGGCGGATCACGGCATTATTCGGACTTTTGTTAAGGGGGGGGCATGGCTGTCATTCCTTCCCTTATTGGAAAGAACAACAGGTGCTTTTTGACATTTATCCTGAATGGCTATCAGGCGGAACAGCTGTCATCCTGGTACGCCCATCCACTTGAACATGATTGATATTGGCTTCATATGCCTCAGGCGTTGCTATCTCCACTATCTCAAGACGAGAATTTTTGCTGCGACCCGCTTCAGTCGCGTTAGAAGCGATGGGAGCAAGCTGACCTATGCCACGCGCCACTAAACGTCTGCCATCAACCCCATAGTGCATGATAAGTGCAGCAACGACGGCTTGCGCCCTGCGTTGTGATAATCTCAGGTTATAATCCAACATCCCTAAATTATCAGTATGTATGGTAACAAATACCCTAAGATCAGGGTTAGACTGCATTACTTTAGCGATCTCCACCAGCTGTGGGATCGATTCAGGCTTAATGCCAGGTTTATTCTCGGCAAATAACACACTATAAAGCACTGCATGTCCTTCTTTGGTTAAATCCTGGGTAATTTGATTGGCATTTCGTGTGGTTGGCAGCATCTCCTGGAGGTTATGGTCAACATCTGTCACAGGCGGTGCGGTTATGCTCTGTATAGCAGCAGGTTGCGTTGCAAATGCCGGTGATAAAGCCATACACATCAGTGACAAACAGCATAAGAACATTATTGGACGAGTCATCGGTTTGATTCCTTTCATTGGGGTAACTATCAGCCAACCCAGTTCCCAAGGCTGTCTGTATGAATCTGGCGGTTTTATGCTTATTCAAACCATGTGCTGATTAATTACCAATGGGTTATACTGATTCGGCTCTAAATAACAACAATCCTTATGTTAAACCTTAAGCCTTATGAAAATACTGCCAGAATCAACAATCTTTTTCAATCTGAAACTCTCAAACAACCCATAGCCATCGGAACTGCAATGCACGAACATGAAATAGCATTTATACAAGATCTTGCCATCATAATGGCCACTGCGGGCTTCATCACCATTATATTCCATAAAATTAAGCAACCCATTGTGCTCGGATATATCATTGCCGGGGCAATCATTGGACCTTATACACCCACAGTAATTTTTATCAACGACCTAGACACCATCCAGATATTCTCACAGCTAGGTGTGATCTTTTTAATGTTTTCATTAGGGCTGGAATTTAATCTGCGCAAGCTGATGAAAGTGGGACTTCCTGCTTTAGTAGCTGCAGTATTAGAAATACTAGTCATGATTTGGATTGGGTATAAAATCGGTGGTTTTTTCCACTGGAGTAGTGTTGATTCACTATTTCTTGGGGCAATGATCGCCATTTCTTCAACTACTATTATTGCCAAAACATTATCTGAACTTTCTTTGACTAAAGAGCATTTCGCCCAACTTATTTTTGGAATATTGATTATCGAAGATATTCTGGCCATCGCTATTTTAGCCATACTCAGCAGTATCGGCACCAGCGAGGCGTTCGGACTATCACATATCGCACTGACCTTAGGCAAATTATTATTATTTTTAACTGTATCACTGAGCATAGGCATTTTAATCGTACCGCGTTTTTTATCTTATGTAGCTAAATTAGGAGGTGAAGAAACATTACTTATTACAGTATTAGGTTTATTTTTTGGATTTTCCCTGCTAGTAGTTAAATTACACTACAGCATCGTGTTGGGTGCTTTTATTATCGGCGCGATAATCGCTGAATCTAGGCAAATTAACGCAATAGAACGTTTGATTGGGCCTCTGCGTGACATGTTCAGCGCAGTATTTTTTGTTACCATCGGACTTTTGTTTGACCCTCACGTGGTGGTGCAATATGCACTACCCATTATTGTCATCACTATTGCAGTTGTCTTTGGCAAAGTGCTCACCTGTAGTTTTGGTGTATTTATTACCGGTCAAGGTGAAAGAACTGGACTACGTGTCGGCATGGGGTTAGCACAAATTGGTGAGTTCTCTTTCATTATCGCAGCCTTGGGATTATCGCTCAATGTCACCTCCAAATTTCTGTACCCTATTGCAGTTTCCGTATCAGCTGTCACTACATTGCTAACACCTTATCTCATTAAGTTAGCTGACCCTTCGGCTAATATGTTAAAAAAAATATTGCCCAGAAATGTGACTTATGTGATGAGAGTTTATACCCTCTGGCTTCATGCTATTCAAAGTAATCGACAAAGATCTGAAATTAAATATGCGGTGCAGAAAAGCCTAATCACCATATTGATTAATCTAGCTTTAGTTGGCGCCATTTTTATTTGTACCTCTTACTTGCAAAAACCCCTAACAGAATTGATTTTTTCAAAATTAAACATTGAACTAACCAAAACAATTCTTTGGAGTACTGCTTTAATATTCTCATTACCGTTTTTGATTGCCATTTACAGAAAGCTGCAAGCATTGAGTATGATTTTAGCAGAGTTTAGTATTAGACGGCATGTCGTTGGACGTTTTACCAACAATGCCCGCAAAGTTATCTCCGAAACAATTCCTGTTTTCTCAATGGTCATTATCTTGCTATTTATGCTTGTGCTAAGTTCAGATATTTTACCGAGAATAGAATTATTGTTTGTGATTATTGCTTGTGGAATTATTGTCGCCCTATTGCTTTGGAATTGGTTTGTAAAATTTCACTCACGACTGCAAATCAGTTTAATGGAAACAATGAAGAAGAAAGATAAGCACTCTCCACAAGATTAATTTACGTCGTTGACAAAAAAATATATACTCTGATGCCCAAATTCTAATCGCTTTGAGTATACCGTAACTGGAGTCAAATAATGTTAGGTCAAGTACAGCTTAGAAAACAAATTGCTATTCGGTTAAAACAAGCACGAAAAAATACCGGTTTTAATTCAGCAGAAGATTTCTGTCGCGAAAATGATTTATCACTTGAAGAATATCCTAAGCATGAGGATGGGAGCATAGCACTTAGAGCATCCCAAGCGGTACAATATTGTAAGTTACTTAAGGTATCTTTGCACTGGCTAATGTTTGGAGAAGCACAAATAAAACCTAAAAAAAGGGGCAAACGTCGCATAGATAAACCTAGAAAATCAAGCGTATCTATCAAAAAACGTAGAGTTTCTCGTAAAGTATCCTCTCAGCACTGAAGAGTTTCTTTCTCCTCTTTGAAAAAAGGTGAATGCAACGCTAATCAGTAAACTCAAAAGTCTTCATAATATTAGTCAATGATGGATAGGAATTCTCTATCGACATCAATTGCTTTAATTCTTTCGCTTGGGTTTCATCCTGCGGTTCACTACCCGTTTTTAACTGTTCAATCGCAAAACATTGATCTTTATGAATAACGCGATAACTAACACCATTTAAGTATTGCATCATCGCTTGATCTGAAAACTTCATTACATGAAAAGTAATCCCATTAATTTCAGCGGTAGTATCGGTTCCCACAAAACAATTTTTTAAAGCGATGGGGTCATGACTAACTCCAATACGTAACTCCACTGCATAATAAAGACCAGGTTTATTGATCCCAACCTTAACGATAGGAATACTCAATAAAGGTTTTCCAATACCTGCATCACGGTCAAACTCAACCCGCCAATTATCAGACGCTAAATAATGACCGTGGAAGGTTTTTTCAATTCGCAAGTCATTTGGATAACGGATGATAAAGCCGTAGGTTGGGTTTTCATAAGTAACCCAGTTGGCCTTATCCAACCATTTAGAAGAAATATTTGTATTATCAGCAGTGTCTAATGCATTGCCTGTCACTATCCACATCAACATAATAAAAAACAGCCAGGGGAATCGTTTCATGATTTTCTCGGTAAAATTATTATTTTTGATACTGTCATCCCTCGCTTATGACTCAGGATGACAGCTGCGCTTGCTCCAACAAACTTTCTAAGTTTTTGGTAGTAGATGTAAGCATATCCATCGCTTTGAGTGTTTCTTGTCTGAGAGTTACGTCCAGATGAGATATGAATTCTTCCCAATGCTGTTTTCTATTTTTTATACTTTCTTTTAGATCACGTAACTTAAAAATAATATCACTGACCTCTTCTGGATCGCTTTTAGAGGTCACTAATATCTTAACTTTATCTTTCAAATAATTAATTTCTTTTGACAGTTCTTCTATATTGTCAATGATTTCGTTTTTAAGTGGATTAATTTTCATCGGATTTAAAGATGTTTCCGGCTCATAAACGACCCCTTCTATGTTTTTCAATATATTTGCCATAACAATCTCCTTCTTTCTCTATTAAATTATAGCAAAGTATATGAGAATTTGGTAAGGGGGATCCGGTGTTTTACTTATCTTAATTAAAATCATATACTTATATCTTAAGGGGAAACTAACCACAGGGAGCCGTGCTCATACACCCTCTAGGGGTTAGCAATGAAAAATAGCCGGATACTTATAACTGCTTTAATTGGATTAATAAGCCTCAGCGCCAGCGCCGAAAATCCGTTGAAATTGGAAATCACCGGCATCACAGGGGCAGCTGAAAAAAATATTGAATCACAGTTAGATGTCGCCTCTATTCTTGACCATTCTCAAGAAAACATCGCACAGTTTTATACAGAAGCACCCAACGAAATCCAAACCGCATTACAGCCATTCGGTTATTTTAAAGCCAACATAAAACCCACAGGTCTGGTCTATAAAAATAATCAATGGATCATGAAATTTCATGTGACTCCTGGACCTCGATTGCTCATTAGTGATTTAGATATTAAAATTTCAGGTGACGCCGCCAATGATCTAATGTTCAAAAAAATTCTCGCCAATTTCCCAGTACGCCGTAATCAGGCATTCTCGATAAACCGCTATCATGATGCAAAAAAAAACCTGCTAAATACTGCCTTAGCTCAAGGCTATTTTGATGCGAAAATAACTACTCAGCAAATTATTATCAACTTGCAACAATATACTGCGCGTATCGTACTGCATTTTGATTCCGGTATCCATTATAAATTTGGCGACATTTTTTTCAATGATAATCCTTATGCTAGCAATTTTCTAAAACGTTATGCTCCGTTTACTAGCAACGAATATTATAGTGCCGCTAAAATACAAGATTTCCAACAAGCCTTAAGCAGCAGTGATTATTTTAAAGAAGTCATGATTGATCCCGATGAAGAACATAAAACTGCAACTACCGTCCCTATCAATGTACATGTGATGCCATTGCCCGCTAAGCAATACAGCCTTGGCTTAGGATACGGCACTGATACGGGACCACGTGCACTGGTTAATTATGAATTAAGACGCATCACGCCTTATGGACAACGTTTTAAAGCCCAGCTTGAAGCATCACCGATATTGACTAATCTGCAAGCCAATTACTATATTCCTGGAAAAAATCCTGCCACTGAAAAATATGTCTTCACCGCTGCGACGCAGCAAGAATTTTTTCCCTTAGGTAAAGGTAATCTGGCAAAAATTGCTGCAAGTTATGTCAGCACCATGAACAAATGGCAGAGAATTATCTCCTTAACCTTACAACGTGAAAATTGGACACTGCAAAATCAGCCTTATCAGACACAATACATGCTGATACCCAGCATTAACTGGCAAAGAACTTCTCAAGATAATCCGCTGCATCCATCACGCGGTTACCGAATTAATTTCGGTGCACTTGCCAGCCCAGGCATATTCGGCAGTGCTGCTTTTGTGCAAACACAATTCAACGCCAAAGCGATTTACCCCATTCTTGAAAAAAATCGTCTGGTCACCCGCATCAATTTAGGTTACACCGCTATTAATCATATCAACCAAATGCCACTGTCTTTACAATTTTTAGCAGGTGGTAGCGATAGTATTCGCGGCTACAAATTTAATTCGATTGGTCCTGGTTCTAAACTGGCTGTAGGTAGCGTGGAATATCGTCAACATATCAAGGGTGACTGGTATGGGGCTGCATTTTTCGATGCTGGAAATGTCAGTAATGGTATTTTAAATAAAGTAAATAAAGGAGTGGGTCTAGGTGCTTTGTGGCAATCCCCCGTAGGTACGTTAGCGCTAACTTTAGCCAAGGCACTGGATCTACCAGGACAACCACTAGCCGTTCAATTTAGCATGGGGGCTGATTTATGATATCCCTAGTTCGCAGAGTTTTTTATAGTTTATTATTATTGCTGTCGGCTATCTTAGCCAGTGCTTTTCTACTGATTGCAACTGAAACTGGAAGTAGATTCACTTTGCATATGCTTGCCAGATTTGGTTTGGTTCCCGTTACATTTGAAAATTTAAAAGGTAATTTAATTCATTCTGTGACATTAACCAAAGCCTCTTATAAAACCTCTTCCGTCAATGTAACTTGCGATTATTTAACGCTTAAATGGCAACCATTAGCTTTATTGCATAAAAAACTACTATTAGATAAGTTAGCAGCACAACACGCAGTCATCATCATTGATGATAAATCTCCGCAGTCCAAAACTCATAGCCCCGGGTTCTCATTGCCTTTTCCAATACAGATTCATCAGCTGGATTTAAAAGATATCGCTGTGACCTCAGGCACCACGCACATACGAATCAAAAGTCTAACTGGAAAAATCCGCATCGACCAAGAAATCGCTGCTGATCTCAACGCCAATTGGCTCTCTCCACTTGAAATCACGACACATTTTAGTATTAACGGGAAATTCGATGATTATCAATGGCAACTCAAGTTAAAAAATTCTATTTCCGATTGGACGTTACATGGCAGCGGTAATCAACAGTCAATCCACTTAATTACCGACCAAAGTCAATTACTCGGGGGTCAACTGGCGGGTTCAGCTAATATACAATGGCTGCCCAATTTAAGTTGGAATTTATCTCTCAAAGCGAATGCGGTGAATTTCAACGCGATTGCAGCAGATTTACCGCAAAGCTCAAGTTTTGTCGTAAATAGTACAGGTAATCATCATGGATTTAATTTATCCTTAACCAGCCTGCAAGGTAAATTCAAAAATTTTCCTCTGAGTGGTTATTTGAAATTAAATGGCAACAAAATGTCCGCAACTGCTGCTGAGATGGCGGAATTACCAGACTATTTACAAGCAATGAATTTTAATTTAGATACACAGCTAAAATTAGGCAACGCCAATGTAAACATACAAGGCAGCCTCACGCAGCGCTGGAATTTACAATTTAATTTATCCGCAGATGAATTGCATAAACTGCTGCCAACATTACACGGCGGCCTTAAATTACAAGGCGCACTCACCGGCAAAGCTTCCCAACCACAATTAAACGCCAAAGCTTCATTTAAACAGTTCAAAATCTCATCCATGTCCAATGCACAACTTTCGGGTGATTTTATTATGCAATCTTCACTCACATCACCCAATCCATCCTGTAGTTTATTTAATTCGGATTATAGTAAGTGTATGCTGTCATTATTGATCAAATTCAAAGAGAGCCAGCTAACCTACCCTATCAACAACAAAAAAATAATCTTCCCTATGGGGGGAACTTTGGCTCTTAATTATGATACATCGGGATTAAATTCCCAGCTGGAATTATTGTTATATGGAAAAAAATTACTGACGCTACAGTTACTACTGCCAAAATATAAATTAATATTCCCCTTGCCACCCACGCAGCAAGTAACAGGAAACTTGTCGGTCAATACCGATCAAAGTCAGTTAAAAAATATTCTCCCTACAAATATTCAAGCGCTAAACACTTTACTCACTGCTAAATTACAAGTAAATGGCACTGTCGATCAGCCTAAAATTCAAGGTTTAATTCACCTCAAAAGCGATACCATTCATGTGCCTAAATTAGCCATTAAACTTTTCGGATTACAGACTGAAATTGCTATTAACAATCAAATCATCAATTATTCTGGCGCAGTAAAATCAGGCACCGGCAGCTTGCACTTACAAGGAAAAAGTCTATTAACCGATCATGGCCTAGACTCCAATATGACTGTTAACGGAACACAATTCCAACTGATTAATCTGCCCAAAATGAATGTTATTGTTTCTCCACAATTAAATATTTTAAGTGATATTAATGGCTGGCGTATTACTGGAAATATATTGATTCCTACTGCGCACATTAAACAAAATGCTATTAATCAAGCCGTCACATTACCATCTGAAACCATAATCATTGATAGTAACGGACAACTGCAACAGAGCCAGGGTCTACCCGTAGCAGCACAGGTTATGTTAAAACTCGGCAATAATGTGCAAATTGACAGTCAAGGTCTCAAAGGGAACTTAGTTGGCAACGTAGAGGTAATCGATGACTCACAAGGTAATACGATCGCAACCGGCACACTGAATCTAATCAATGCCAATTATAATCTACAGGGAGAAAAACTTGCGATTACCAAGGGTAATATTATCTTCATCAACAGTCCTATCGACAATCCACAACTGGATGTGCGCGCTGCTAAAAAAATTAATTATAATTCTCAAGAACAGATTTTTTCTCATGAAGAAAACTTAACAGTCGGCATTTCCGTCAAGGGTACCGCAGAAGACCCTAAAATAACTTTATTTTCTGACCCTAGCGGTTGGTCGCAAGCCGATATTTTATCCTTAATTTTATTAGGCCAACCCGCCAGTCAAGCTTCTGGTTCAGAAGTACAATTATTGGCACGCACAGCACAAGCTTTGACTACCAAAAACGGCGTTGGTATAAACTCAGTGACGCAACAGGTACAACGATTTTTTGGCTTGAGTGAATTAGGACTCAATTCAGAAGTAAACAGTTTGTCGGGCAATTATTCACAAGGCACTTCGTTAGTAGTCGGAAAATCCATTTCTCCACGATTGAATTTGAGTTATAGCTTGAATGTGTTTAATTCAATTAATACCTTACGTATACGTTATTTGTTGAGTAAACATTGGTTTATACAAACAGAGTCTAATACCCTGGGGAGTGGGGCGGATATTATTTATACCGTGGGCAAGTAGCATAAATCATCCGAGACATTTTCTGTGAGTTAAAGCATGCGATAGAACCTATATCTATGATCGCAGCTGCCTTGGACCAATTTGGATGTGCTAAAACGATATTTGCTGCATTAAACTTTTATGATAATGTTTTATCAGTATTCTACTACGCTAGGTTTAAAACTCTTCAGGTTTTTTCCCACGCAAAGCCTTAGTACGCGCATGCACTTTTTTTTGTGTAATGCGTTTTTGAATAGATGAAGTTGTCGGTTGGGTGGGCTTACGTTTCCGAGGTATCACCATAGCTTTGCTAATGATCTTATGCAACCTCTCTAAAGCATCTTGTTTGTTACGCTCCTGCGTGCGATAACGGCTCGCCTTGATAATTAAATCTCCCTTTAGGGTCAATTTTTTGCCTAATAGTTTTATTAGACGGGCTTTGACTGCCTCAGATAATGCTGAAGAGGCATGAATGTTAAAGCGTAACTGCACAGCCGTCGCTAATTTATTGACATTTTGACCACCCGGCCCAGGCGCACGGACAGCGGTTATTTTTATTTCTGCTGGATCTAGCGTAAAATTTGACATAAATTTATCGCGAAAAGTAATCTCAATAGTTAACCAATGAACACAAACCCATTTAAACCCGCCTGGTGGTTAAGGAACCGGCATCTACAAACAATTTGGCCAACATTATTCCGGCGTCGCATAAAAAATCTACCGCTTTGGCGCGAACGCATTGAACTGCCTGATGGAGATTTTATTGACCTGGATTGGACTGGCCATCCCAAAGCTCCCTTAGTGCTGATTCTACATGGGCTAGAAGGGTCTATATTCTCCCCTTATGCCAGAGGCATGCTGCAAGCATTGCATCATCACGGCTGGTGCGGTGTTTTTATGCACTTTCGTGGCTGTAGTGGCGAAGACAATCGTTTATTACGAGCATACCATGCCGGAGATACTGAAGATATTGCCTATATCCTAAAAATTTTACAGCAAAGATCTTCTGGGTTACCTATGGCCGCTATAGGTTTTTCTTTAGGCGGTAATATTTTATTAAAGTGGTTAGGACAAACCCAGGAAAAAAATTTGTTAAGCGCTGCCGTCGCCATCTCAGTACCATTTGATCTGCATAAATCTGTGCAAACGATCACGACAGGTTTTAGCAAAATCTATGAAAAGTATATATTAAATTGTTTATGCAAAAAAACTCGACGCAAGCTACAATCACAGATTAATACACGGCAATTCCCTAAAATCTCAAGCTTAAAAACCTTGTATGATTTTGATAATCAAGTCACTGCACCACTGCATGGATTCAATGATGCCATGGAATATTATGCCCTCTCAAGCTGCCGTCAATATTTAAGTAATATCCAAGTGCCTACCTTATTATTGCAGGCAAAAGATGATCCATTTGTCACCCCTGATTCATTGCCACAACCGCATGAGCTTGCAAGTGCTATTCAGTTTGAACTAACAGCCAAAGGCGGACATGTTGGATTTGTTAGTGGTGAGTTGTGGAAGGTGCGTTATTGGCTGGAAGAACGCGTGCCACAGTTTTTAAGTCAGTATTTATGAATTTTTTAAGGGTGCTAAGGGAGCTTAAAGAGGCTCTGCTCTGTACAAAAAAACTCCCATTTCCTTCTCCCGTCTGTGACCGAAGGGAATCCCCTTGTGGGATGGGAGTTTTTTCGCACTCTAAAGAGAAGGCTCTACCACTATTCAAACTTCTTAAATCTCCCTTTCAAGGAGAACTCTTACGCAGCTTCCCACAAAGCAATATGCGCTCCCGTAGGATCTAAAATCACCGCAAGACGACCAAACTCACCTGCAGTTTTTGGCGGCACCACCAAAGTAGCGCCTAATTTTTGTCCTTTTTCAACGGCCTGTTCTAATTTGGCCACACTGACATAACTCATCCAATGAGGTGGAATCTGGTTTTCTTTGCCTTGGGGAATTTGCAACAAACCGCCAATACTCTTATCTCCAGACTTAAACAGGGTGTATACCATATCACCCATGTCATGGTCTTCGTTTTCCCAACCAAATAATGCTTTATAAAATTCTTTAGCTCTTGGAACATCTGAAGTCATCAGTTCGTTCCAGCAAAACTCGCTATTTTGTGGTTTATTGCCCATACTTACACTCCTTTTTTACAGTTGTCATCCTATCTATGGCTGTCACCCCGAGCATGGTAAAGGATAACAGCTGAATAAAATCAGTCAGGATTACGCCGCCGATGCCATATAACCGGCGCCGCACATAACAATTCCTGTTCATATAACATTGGTTTAGCCACTATGGTTGTAGGATTTGTGCACATCAACTCATAGTAACCAGGAAACTGGCTTCCTTTAATCCTGCGTAGCAACATTTCATTGTTACCAATCTGCACTATACAATCCATACCGATCAAAGCTGAAATAGCCTCTTTGGAACGGCTAATGCCGGCGACATAATCACCCGGTTTATAATGTGGTGCCAAACCATCATCATTCACCTCAAAATCTATGCTGTTTTCATTCAATTTTTTGAATGCCAGCAATTCTTTCATGATGACCATATCTTCTGATAAATGATATTTTGCCGGCGTTTCATTCACTTCAAAAAAATGGGGGTTAGCTAACTGCGGATGGCTACCGCTGCCATATAAGAGCCAATCAATGGTACAGTAAATACCTTCACGCTGTAAGAGCGGTATAATGCGCTGCGCACCACGCTCAGTCAAACCACCTGCTTTGGCAGATTCCCAAGATTGAATCGTATTGGCACTGATACCGTATTTATCTTCAAATGCTTTACGGGTAAGACCTGCCATTTTACGCAGAATTTCCAAACGCTCACCACGCGCTTCGGAAATTGATCGGGTATCTTCAGGAACCAGGACGGTAGGAAAAGAATTCATGATACTTTAATCTCCTTAAGGAAATAGCTATGAACTTGAGGGGTTATTTCGTTCAGCCACCTTGACTGCTCCATAATTTGTATTGCAAAAGTAACTATTCAGCACCGCTTGAAGTAGCATAAACGGCCAGATTTTTTCCAAGCTCGCCCCTAAAAGTTTTTAGAGGCGAGCTTGGAAAAATCTGGCCGTTTCCATCTTATGTTAAATAGTTACTGGCAAAGTATACTAATTTTTGCGCATTTTGTGCAATAAAAAACGGGATGGATTCATCAACCAATTGTTGGTAAAATAACCAACCCTACTGAGCTAACGACAGCCTTCAAAAATATGAAGTCAAATAATTTATCAGCCGTTTTCAACGTCAGCCAATATGCTTCATTGGAACGATCAACTAATATCCAACGTTTCGCAGAAGCTTTTATTTTATTTATTCTATTACTATGTCTTTGGGCACAATATGCATTTATAGGCAATATTCTAAATTCACGCGGCACAAATTACATCAATCTTATTACCTTACCACTTGACCATGATCTGGCATTTTCCACGTTCTGGTCACTGTTTTATTCGGCAGCCTTAATTATACCTTTCGTCTTTGTTTGGATTCTTTTTATTTTTTCTAGATTTAATCTTTTACTCATTTATCGTCTGTTTTTAAGCTGTTTACTGATTTTAATTATTCACTATATTATTTATTTTCTTTTTCCCACGTGCAAAATTTTGTGGCAAGATCCGGGATTTTCAGCGTTTTGGCAACAAATTCAAACACCTGGATTCTTAAATAGAAATACTCAGTTTGTGATGTCTATCACCACTCCCTGGAATTCATTTCCTTCATACCATATCGGCAGTGCCTGGATTATTCTTCGCTTCACTTTTGCACGTTTTAAGATATTAGGTAGCCTTTTTTTAATTTGGTTTATTGGCATGTGTTTAGGTACCATCACATTAAAAGTGCATGTGATTATGGACGGCATAGCTGCCATTATTATTTCAGAATTGTGTTATCAACTGTTCAAAATTCCTCGCATTGTGCATTATGTAAATAAATTTTCAGACATTCACCCGCGTAAGCCCATATTATGTATTTATTTATGTTGTATCTTAATCGGGGCACCCTTAGTTTTATATGAGCTGATTTATATAAAACCGATGACGGTGCCGGAATTTGTAAGGCTGTCATCCTGAGCCAAACTGTCATCCTCGCTATGCTCAGGATGACAGCCACATCAACATACTAATACCCCAAATCACAATAGCATTCAATACCGCAACAAATACCGCCGCAGATCCTAGATCTTTGGCGCGGCCAGATAGCTCATGATGTTCAAGGCTGATCCGATTAACTACCGTTTCAATAGCACTGTTAATCAATTCTATGATAATAATTAAGACCAAACATGATATTAAAATAAATTTTTGCGCTAAAGATTTTCCTAGCAACGGCGCTAATATAATACCCAGGCACAAAAACAAAACCTCCAGCCTAAATGCCAGCTGAAAACGAAATGCTGCTTTCAGTCCGGCTATGGAGTCAATTGTTGCTCGGTAAATTTTTTTTATGATTTTATCCATCATTATAACCAGCCTGACTTTGCATACCATTCATAAGTTAATTGTGTTCCTTGTGACCAATTGATCTGTGGTCTCCAGAGTAGTCCATCAAAAGCCGGCGTACTATCGCAAACCCAATAAAGCTGTTTAAGTTCATTAAATTTATCTCGGTTTAGTAAGACAGGTTTATTCGTCAAACGGCCGTAATATTCTGATAACCAGGCTATGGTTTTTATGACCAACTGCGGCAAGTGGATTTCTATTTTGCGAGTGATTTTTGCATGCTCAGCTAATTGATAATAACGTTCACGCCAAGTCAAAGTCTCACCATCCTCTAAAAAATAGGCACTACCACTTTGTGGTGCCGTAGTAATAGACTGTACTAATGCGTTAGCAACATCTGTGACATAGATCGTACTGGCTGCGCCCATTCCACCTTGTGACAACGGCAAAAAACCACGATGTATTGTTTTAAAAAATGTCAGGGTAGACAAATCCCGAGGACCATAAACTACTGAAGGACGAATGATGGTAATGGGGAGGTGACTTGAAAATTCTTGCGCAATGATTTCAGCATTCAGTTTACTCTGACCATACTGACTGACGGGTTGTGGGTTAAAATCTGCAGCAGGTGGTATTTTATTATTCAATGCAGCGCCACAGGCAGCTAGACTTGAAACCAAAACAAAACGTTGAAGATCAGGGGCAGCCATTCTAACAGCCTTTAACAAGGCACGCGTACCTTCAGTATTCGTGGTAAAAAATTCATCCTTTTTTTTCACCTTAACTAAACCTGCGCAATGAATCACAGCATCCATGCCATCTACTGCGGCTTGCAAGTCTGCACTGTCGGTTAAAGTACCTTCATATAATTCCAGTGCCGACCCCAATGTTTTCAAAAAACTAACATCAGCAGTTGACCGAACTAAACAACGTACTTGATGCTGCTTTGCTATCAAAGCTTCTGCCGTATGCGAGCCAATAAACCCTGTAGCACCGGTCAGCAAGACTTTCATGGCAATGTCTTTTCGTAAATTCGGTAAGTTTTATATAATTCCGCATTCATCAAACGCAGCGCTGTACGCATACTTTTATTATCTTCTAATATCCAGGAACATTCATTCCATCTATATCCTGCTGGAGGCACCACTTCTAAAAATTTAGCGTACAACAACGATCCCAGATTTAAATGACGAAACTTTTTGCGAATGCCCAAAGTTGGCACACGCCCGCGATTCATCAATTTTTTTACTTTGGTATACCATAGCAATTTAAAAATACCTGTAGGAAATAATTTTCCATCACGAATTTTATGTAACACTTGATTAATATCCGGCAGCCATATGCCAAAAGCCGCAACTTCTCCCGCTACTTCGACAATAAAACACGACTCTTTAGTCAATATGGGTTTCATTTCTTTAGCTAAAAACAGAAATTCTTCTTTTTCCATAGGGACAAAACCCCAATTCTTTTCCCAAGCATCGTTATAAGTTGCAAAAATATGCTCAGCCTCTTGTTCAAATCGCTTCAAGTTCACGGGACGCAAGGTAATATTATGTTGCTCAACGAAGGATTTAGCTTTAGCCATCAAACGCGGATGAAAAGCGGCATTACCACCATCAATACGCCAGGCATCTAAATCTTTGGCTTTGACATAGCCTTGCGCCTCGACCAATTGTGGATAATAAGCTGGATTTTGCGGCATCATAATGTAGGGCATGGTATCAAATGCCGAAATCTGCAATCCGCATTCATAGTTTGTGGATGGATTGACCGGTCCGCGAAATATGCGTATTCCTTGCGGTTGTGCCCATTGCTCAACTGCTTTAAATAGCGCCTCAGCCACATGCTGGTCGTGCTCTGCTTCAAAAAAACCCCAAAATGCAATATTTTCGTTATGAAACTCATTATGCGCATCATTAATGATGCCTGCAATGCGCCCTACGGGCTGATTATCGCGATAAGCTACCCATAATTGCATTTTGGCACGCTTAAAAAATGGGTTTTTTTGACTGAGAGTGGTTTTAACTGAAATCTGTAGCGGTGGCACCCAGTTGGGGTCGTGTTGGTGTAACAAGTGGGGGACATTTAAAAAGGTTTGCCAGTCTTGTTTAGTGATAACCGGTAATATTTGTAGGGGCATAGATACACTCTGAAAAAAGGTATTAGTTTTATAATTTTTTTCGTACTTTTCTTAATTAGTCGTCGCTGGCGCGAAATATAAAAATACTGTCATTCCCGCGCAGGCGGGAACCCATCCTTCCATGGCTTTTGATGATTCGTCAGCATAAAAGTATCGAATCTGCCAAAAAAATATAGAAAAATGCCATGGATGGATGAGTCCCGCCTGCGCGGGAATGACAGACTTGAATTTCGCGCCAGCGACTAATTAATGCCTAGCTTTTTTAAGCGGCGTGGTATCGACCGTTCTAAATACATAATCCCAAATCGGACTACTCACCCCAAAAGATTTCTCATCCATATGATAATGATGTCGCATATGGTAGTACTTTAAAAATTTCCCAATGCGACTTGACATGGGATAAATATGCGTAAAAGCATGTAATACATCATAGAGTACATAACCTGTTAAGAATCCAGCAAATAAAGCAGCGCTGTATGAGCGAAATACTAACCAAAACACTAAATAAAATAATGCAGCTAAAGGCATAGTAACAACTAATGGCGTGACCAAACGCAGTTTATCCCTCGGGTAGGTATGATGAATATTATGTATGAAATTACCATAAAACAGTGGATTGATTTTTTCCCATTTTGAAGCGCGGGGTTTATAGTGAAATACAAAACGATGGATTAAATATTCTGCTAATGTCCAAACCAATAACCCTAGGGCAAATGTTACAGTAGCACTTATAAAAGTTTGTTGGATTAAAGCAAAAATACAAAAAAAACCAATGATCGGCACATATCCTATGAGTAACGTTGTTGGCCGAGTTTGGCTTAAACGTTCCAGAATAGGATTAGCGAATAATCGCGGACTATAGTTTTTATTATATTGCGCCTGATTCGCATAATTGTCCTTCTTCATTGCAGGAAGTACCTCATTGATAGATGTTAAAAAGAGCAAATTAAACAGCTATAGCAATCTCTGTATCCTGGCTGTTTTGCAATAACTTATAAGCTTCAGCAATTGTTTTGGCCGTATAACGTATTTGTTCTTCTGTATGCAGGCAGTTGACAAATAACCGTATCCGCGCCAAATTTTTCTCAACTGCAGGATAAAAAATGGGCAAGGCATAAATTTTACGCTGCGCCAAATAGGAACTTAGTTGGATCGCGCCTTCAGTTGTACCTGCCATAATCGGAATGATGGGCGTATCAAAACTATTGCCGGTTGGTATGCCCTGTTCTTTTAACAAAGATAACAACAAGCTATGGCGTTGCCGTAATAAAGTGACCCTTTGGGGCTGCTGGTTCATTAATTTAATTGCGGCGAGCGCAGCTGCTGTATTTGCAGGCGAGATACCTGCAGAATAGACAAATCCCGCTGAGCTATATTTAAAGTTTTCAATTAATTCAGCTGTACCTGCGATATAACCGCCACAACTCGCAAAGGATTTACTCAACGTCCCCATCCAGATATCAACATCCTCGGAATTGAGATTAAAATATTCACGGGTTCCACGCCCGGTATCGCCAATGACGCCCATGGAATGCGCTTCATCTAGCATCAAGAATGTCTCAAAACGCTTCTTTGCCGCTATCAGTTGCCTGACATCACAGATATCACCATCCATGCTAAAAGCACCTTCCGATACAATTAATACACGTTGGTACTGTTCGCGGGTTTTTTCCAATAACTCTTCAAGCGCTGCATAATCATTATGGGGAAATGCCATGCAGGTCGCTCCTGAAAACAGCGAACCCTGTAAAATGCTTTTATGCGATAAGGCATCATAAACCACCAAATCCCCCGGACCAAACAAATGGGTAATGATGGCAATATTGGTGGCATAACCCGAAGGCAAAACCGCCGCATCTTCAGCGCCAATTAACTCAGAAATTGCTCGTTCCAGCTGAATATGTAGGGCTTTTTCTCCCGATACCATACGACTCGCTGAAACTGAAGTGCCGTATTCTTTTACTGCTTGGATCACGGCTTCGGTGACTTGTTTATCACCTGACATACCTAAATAGTTATACCCAGAGTAATTAATAAACTCCTCGCCTGCAATAACCGTATTATTGGTGGATATCCCACTGTTCACTTTAAAATAAATATTTTTTACTGTGGCTAGCAGTTCTTTATCTAAGGGCTTAACTAAATTCTGTCTATGCTCACGTAATGGCACGACGCCCTGGCTATGGCTTGCATGACTTGGGTTAAATTTACCTATAACCGCAGGATCGGTGGTTAAAAAATCTGCCAATTTATCCAAGGAATGTTGTTCAAATAAGGTAATAATATCCAGTCTCACACCCAGTTTATTATATAACTCACTACCTAACTCTGCTGCTATCAGCGAATTAACGCCCATATCCACCAAATTTTTGTGAATCAAAATTTCTTGAGCTGGTACACGCAAGTGCTGGGCAAACCATTGCTTTAACCAGATGATTGCTTCTTCTTTTCCGGTAAATTGGGAATGTTTTACAACTGGCTGCACTTGGACGCCCGTGTGTTCCGCTTGAGTTCCCACATTCGAGTCGCAGGATGACGTAGTAGTGGGTGTAGCTTGATCCCAACGTGCGACGCTGTTGAGGGTATTGGCAAGAAATTCAGCACGGCAAGACCAACGCTGTACTTTGCCACTGGAAGTTTTAGGCAGAGAATATGGTTTAAGTAATACTATGCTATGCGCACTCAACCCATGTTCTTTTAATAGCGCTTCTTGAATCGCATCCAGCACCGCTTCACTGTCTAGCCTTTGCAATTTTTCCCGTTTCACTTCTTGGATGACGACTAATTGTTCTTCATTGTTTATTTCAACTGAAAAAGCAGCTGCGCCATGATTCTGTAAGGAGGGATGGCTTTCCGTTACGGTTTGCTCAATATCTTGGGGATAATAATTAAGACCTCTGATAATAATGAGATCTTTAATGCGCCCAGTGACGTAGAGCTGGTTATTGTGCATAAAACCTAGATCGCCGGTACGCATATAGTGTACTTTGGGTTCATCTTTTAATTGCGCGTGAAAAATAGTTTGTGTGAGTTGGGGCTTGTTGAGATACCCTTTGGCAATGCTGGGTCCGCTAGCCCAAATTTCACCGATATTAAGCTCAGGTAACGCAGCATGGGTACTGGGGTCAACAATGCGTATAGTATGCTCAGGCTGGGGATGACCACAATTTACGATATTGACTGTCAATTGATTTTTAGGATCTTTAGCTGGCACCACCTTGCCTTTCTCCAATTCGGATTTAAGCAAAGGGAAGACATTATTTGCCGTACTTCGGATTCCAGTCAGCATCAATGTGGCCTCTGCTAATCCATAGCAAGGATATAAGTTAGCCGGATCAAATCCTGCGGGCGCAAAATGCTCAACAAAACGCTGTAATGTCGTTTGACGTATAGGTTCTGCACCATTAACAGCATATTTCCAGCAGCTTAAATCTAATTGCGCCACTTGTTCCTTGGTGATTTTATTCACACACAAATCATAAGCGAAATTAGGACCGGCCGTCAGTTCCACACGTTCGCGGGAGATCACCTCTAGCCAACGTAGCGGTGATTGTAAAAAATTAGAGGGCGCCATGAGAATAGCCCGCGCCTTAAGATACATAGGCAGCATAATCCCGGCAACTAACCCCATATCATGATAAGGTGGGAGCCAGGAGCAGGTCACTGTGGTGTGCTCCTCAAAGTTGCTCTGCATAATAGCTATATTGGCAGAAATATTACCATAGCTGACCATCACGCCCTTGGGATTGCTGGTCGAACCGGAAGTGTATTGTAAAAATACTAAATCTTCTTCGCTGCGCGCCACAGGTTGATAGCTATTTAAAGCACAATCATCGATTTGATCGATTTTCAATACAATCGAGTGAGCGCCAAAGTCTTGATCGGCAAAGATTTCCTGGGTCAGGATAAATTTGGCTTTGGCATCATCCACAATGCTGAGCAATCTACGCAAGTGCCTGTTTTTGCTGGGCGGATAAATCGGCACAGCAATTGCGCCCGCATAAAGGCAACCAAAAAAAGCCGCCACATAATCAAGCCCAGGCGGCAATAACAGCACAGCACGCTCGTTATAACAGCCGTGCTGCTGCAGCGTAGCCGCAATGGCTCTGGCTTTTTTATCAAGCTCTGCATAGGAGAGGGTATCATACCCGCTACTACTGGTTAAAAACTGGTAAGCTGTGTCTGTTGGGAATTCAGTAGCACGCTGTTGTACAAGCTCTAATAGACTGATGACTCCATTCACGCGGAATAGCTCCTTAATGATGCTTTTTTATACATGATTAGTATGGCTCAAGTTTTTGTGAATTTTTTGAACGGTGAATAATAACTGAAAACCAAATCAAGGAGCAAGAGCGGGAAGTAGTTATGCTGAATATTCAAATTGTACCCATAGCTATTTCTGACGATGACGGGTGCCATTAGACGCTTTCAAGGCAGGGTCAGGGGGAGGGCTACTGCGAAAACGCTGTGAATACATCCATGTACGCTCCCTTTCATCCATGAAACAGAGGTTTCACAGTAGCCCTCCCCCTGCCTTGAAAGCTTGCTTAAGTGCCTCTGGCAAGAAGAAGTGCCTTATGAAAACAGGTATGGCTTCAATTTTTTTTAGTTTCGCTGATCTTAAGTTCTAGATACTGAATCTTATCCATTAGCTCTAACGCCAAGGCGACGCCAGGCATATTAATCTCCAGCTCATGGTAAAAGCTTGCAGCCAAACGGCCACGTTTTAAAGACATGGAATCAAAACGCCATTCTTCAGGTTTTTTCCCTTGGGGATGTATCAGCTGATAGTCTACCATTTCGATAATGATTTCCCTGGTGACATGCGTGGCTTGACAAAATTCGTCCAGCGTCAGGGAATGCACTTCCTCAACGATAATCCCTGAAAGCAATTCGGTATTTGGCATGGTGGTTTCCTTTGTTGAACAACCAATGACTTTTTCCCTTCTCCCCTTGTGGGAGAAGGCAAAAAGTCAAGGATATTTACAAACCCCTACGCGGATCAAAATGCATCTCTTCAGCCATTTTTTTATACAATTGGCGCTCAGCATCTGTTTTCGGCTCGGGAATGACTATTTTCAACACTACATACTCATCCCCCGGAGACTTAGCCGGTAACCCCCGGCCTTTTAATCGCAATTTTGTTCCAGATTGAGAGTTTGGCGGAATAGTCATCTCAACTTTACCACCCAGGGTTGGCGCGGCAACTTTAGCCCCTAAGGCCGCTTCCCAAGGCGCCACAGGTAAATTGACATAAATATCCCGATCTTTTACCGTATACAATGGATGGTCGTTTAAATGGATTTCCAGATATAAATTGCCATTGGCGCCCTGCCCTAGCCCTTTACCACCCTGACCGCTTAAACGGATTTGCTGGCCTTCGACGACACCTGGCGGAATTTTCACTTTTAGGCTGCGGGTTTTAAGTGCAATCTGTCCATGGCTATTGACCTCGGGCTCCTGTAGCTGAATCACACGCTCAGTACCTGAAAAAGCCTCCTCTAGAGAGAGATTAATTTTACTGTGCAAATCCTGTCCGCGTTCAGCATACTCATACCGCCCACCTCTAGCATGTCCGGCACGACGTCCAAATAAGTTTTCAAAAAATTCGCTAAAGCCATTGACATCAAACTGACCCGTATCCACTTGCGCCTGGCGGAAATCCCATTCCGGCGGCGGGGTGAAGCGCTGTCCTGCTTGCCACTGGCTACCCATCTGGTCATAAGCTTTTTTCTTTGCCGGATCTTTCAACACCTCATAAGCTTCTCTCACTTCCTTAAATTTTTCCTCAGCATTATTCTCTTTACTCACATCCGGGTGGTATTTGCGCGCTAGTATTCGGTATTGTTTTTTGATTTCTTCTGCGCTGGCGTTTTTGTCAACGCCCAAGGTTTTGTAATAATCTTTGTATTCCATATTTCAGGCTGCCTTCTTGCAGGTAATGATTTTAAGCATACCACAAAATAAAGAGCGTGATGAAATCTCACCAAACCCTTGTTGTACCAATTTAGCTAACAATTCATTATGTGTAGGAAAAACAGCTAAGCTCTCCGCTAAATACGCATAGATTTCGTAGTTACCATGTAATAATAACCCCCATAAGCCACCCCAGCTTTTTAAAATGTAATATTGTATTTTTTGCATGACCTGTGATTGCGGCCTGGAAAATTCAAGAAAGGCGGCTGTGCCACCAACTTTTAAAATACGTTTGATCTCATCTAGTACCTTATTCAAATCTGACGCGTTTCTAAGCGCATACCCTCCGGTTACCAAATCAACTGAGTCTGACGCAACGTTGTCAAGATTGCACATATCTGCCCGGACAAACTGGATATTGGCATAGGAATTATTCGCTTCAGCCAATTGTAACATCAGGGGATTATAATCAATTGCTACTACGCTTCCCTCAGTATAGCGCTGTGCCAACAAAAAACTTAAATCTCCGCTGCCGCAAGCGATATCAACACAGCTTGGCGCTTGCAGTAGAGGCAAATTGTCAATTAATATTTTTTTCCACGCATGGTCACGACCCAATGATAAAGTCCGAGTCGCCAAGTGGTATTTGGGTGCTGAGACGGTAAACAGCGTCTCTAGGTTTTCTCTTTTCAACGCTGGCAAACCCAGCCAAACTTGAATTTTTTGTTTAAATAGACTTTTCATGACTATCCTTAGTATTGTTGATGACGTGTAAATCTTTCCAAACTTTGGCCTTTAATAAAGGTTGTTGCAATAGCTCTAATGGATGGTAGCTTGTGATGATGCGTGGCGCACAAATGCGCTCTTCAGACAATGGCTGCGGCTCCGTTAGTGGTTGCAGAACTGGTAAAATTTTCTGTGCCAAAGAATATCCTAAAATCACTATCACGCCATCATGCGGAAGTAGCACTTTGTCCATGGGTTCAGTGCGCAAGCCCAACGCAAATAACATAGCCTCGATCAAACTTTGTACTTTACTCTGCTGCTGTTCGGTCGCTACCATCATTTGCAAAAGTAAGCTCCCAAGGCTGACATTATCCACTGCTCGCATCAATTTAAAATATTGGCAGTCAACTACCTGCTTGGCACCAGGCAATCCAAGTTGCGCTTGCCAGACATCAATGCCCATGTGTTTTAAGCAATAATCAGCCCATTTAATACTCATGTTTTTCCCGTCAATATAAAAAGAATCAAGATTACATGAACATAAACGAAAAAGCATTGAGGCACCAGCTAGATTGATAAAAATTCTCTTTGGCTGGAGCACAAAAGCGATGCCAACAAGGAATATTGCATACAAAATATCTTTGCCGTATCACAAAACAAGTTTTTTATATTATTAATTATATTGTATTGAAAATAATATTGTCTTAATGTATATATGCATGTATTTATATACTTATGAGACAAGCCTATGTATTACACCATTACTCGACCGGGAGACTCTTGGCTCAGTCTGGCAAAAAGCCATTTTGGCTCCAAACTCAATCCCAGCCTTCTCGATGCATTCATTCATCTGAATCAACCTGCTTTCACTTGTGAAAAATTAGGAACCGCTATCGGCAACCGGCCTGACATCTTCTGCCCATTACCAGCTAATCAAGCCATTTGGCTGCCGGAAGAATTTTGCAGTATGCCGCGTCATTACCAAGGAATTAAAAATATCTTGAATGCAAGTCCCATCCACGCCAAACCTAACTTAAGCAGAATGGAAGAAGCCGGCATCCGCCCAAGATACGCAGTGGCCGCCACCCTGGTAACCAAGCAGATTCAGCATGAATTAAATACCAAGGATCAAGATAATTTTCTGGATAGTGGTTTAATGGCCACCGCACTATCTGGCCCAACCTTCGATCATCTTCAGGAAGAAACCCATGCAGCGGTCAAAGAATTAAAACAGCTGAACGGAGCCATAAAAGCCTATAACCTCAGCCCAAAATACGCAGAAAAAATCAAACCGCAACTCATAAAAGCCAATAATGCTCTGAATAAGGCTGTTGCCAAAGTGGCATTGAATCATACACATTTTACCTTAGATCGTACGATACGCCGTGCGGATGTTTACGCCGCTCTGGGTGAGAGAGGATTTTCACTGTTTGATGATGATGATGCGCGGCAGGTATTGGCTACGGCTAATAATTTACACTGGCTCGGACGAGGAATAATGGGCTTTGATATTGCTTTTCGTGTGGGGAAAGTATTTGAAGTCTATCAAAAAGATGGGAACTGGAAAAAAGAAGCTGTGTTGCAAGCTGGAGGCTTTGGAAGTGCTGCTTTTGGAGGATGGATTGGAAAAGTCGGAATAAAAAGTGCACTTAAAGCCTTTAATATTGAAGAGACATCTGCAGGTTTAGCTACAGGGGCTGAAATAGCCGAAGGAGTGACACTCGCTGCATTGGGTCCAGAAATCGTAGTAATTCTCGTAATCACAGCCAGCGGGTACTCTGCGGAAAAAGGTTTTGAATTTATCATCAATAAGTTTGGGAATTAACTATGCCAAATCTAGCTATTGAAATTTCGCGCATCTTAATGATAATTTTACTTTCTCTGATGTCAGTATGGGCAATCATCATGGCTTATTTGGCAGTCACCATTCGCCCACGCTTCGAAAAATTATTTAAAGATACCCTGCCTTCATTATCTTATGATTATCTGCGCTATGGAGAAAAAATGGGGCGCTTTAGTGATTATTTAGACCTAATCTATGACTATGAGCAAGAAAGAGACCATAATTTCCCCGCATATCGCTGCTACGGTGGTTATAATTTTCGTGAACATATTAGTCGATTTGAATTTTTGGCCGTAAAGACATTCTTTCTTATTATAAAATTAGGCGCCGGTATTTTTGCCGTCTTATTCGGAATTCAATTATACTATTTTGAACAGCATCAATCCGACCTGATGCATAAACTATTGTTTGTACTTTTCCCAATGACCATTATTACTGGCATCATTACGCTTATTCCTTACTTCTATTTGAAAAAGCGCATAATGCCCCGCTTCGAAAAAATGATACAACAAAAGCCACTAGCCAACCCTAATCATAAAATATTCTTTATGGGTTATGTCACACTAATGTCTAACTATGCTTCACATCAGCGGCGTAATACCTCTATTTACCGCTCACTAAAACCCTATGATATTTTGGCGCACGTCTCGCGTTTAGAGATTTTTTCGGGAAAAATAATTTGGCGAGTTGGCATCGTATTTCTCACCTCAGTTTGCGCAACATTTATCTGGATGCTTATTCGTATTCATATGATGTCGAAGTAATGTGGTCATATACACCCTGAAATTATGAGTACTAACGGCCATATTGGGTGGAATTTTTGAAGAAAAAATGGGACGGTTTAAAAAATATACACCCACTCAATTCAGTGGCACACCATCACGCATCGTCAGCCTCTTACCAGAAACGGCCATCACACGCTTGCCCGGCAAAACTATCCCCACTAAATTCAGCGGATCAACAGCGGAAATTGTAATTTCACTTGCTTGTTGCGCTTTATTTCTCATAGCCCGCAATGACTCAACTGCATACGGCAATGCAAACTGTTCACCCAAAAAGCCACTGACAAAACGTCCGCCGCGAATTTCTCCGCGCGCTTCCATACGTCGCAACGCAACTAATAGTTCACGCCAACGCGGAATGAGCGTTTCTCTAGCCAAGAGATCACGGAAAACTACGCCATAGCGCTTTAATAACATCCAACAGACAGCTTCTAGTGAATGCGCATAGTCATGTGAAGGTTCACTATACAACAATGACCAACGGCCAGCGCTATGGCGAGGTCGTCCTAGTCGGCGTCGATTTTGGCCAACACGACGGCGCGGATCGATCAGGGCACGTAAATTATCAAAACCATCGGCTGTGACCAAGCCAGCTGCCACCAACTCCCACAAACCCATTTCAACTTCAGCAGGAAGATGCGCTATACCACGGGTAATATCTGCAAAAAACGCTGCCCCTCGCTGTTGCAGGTAAGCATGAATCTTTTTAGCCACATGACCCAACCTGTCCAAATCATCCGCTTTTATATTTGAACGATGCATTAAGGCCATCCAGTCTGCTTCATCACGCACAAAGAAAGTAATCGGCGCGATGCTAGTTGGCGAAATACGTCGCGAGCCCGAATGTTCCTCACTAGATGATTCCGCCGCTTTAGAAACCGCTATTGTCGCTGGATGCGGCGACAGACGCCCCCAGCCCACCGCACCAGTCAAGCACAAGCGTTCTAACATCACCGCGTCGTAATCTATCACCCTAGGACGGAGAATTTCATGTTCCCAGGCATTAGCAGGAATTTCAAAACCTTGTAACTGCTGAATCGCCATCAACAGACCACGCTCACCTCTTAGCTGTGTGCCAGGCGCAAGATGTTGCCAAGCTAAAAGCCAACGCATAAATTGCGCCGCAGTCACGGGTGCGATTTCACTACGCAGCTTGCCTAAAGTCAGGCGATGAATTCTCGCCAACAGTCTGCGCTCACACCATTCTTGGGTGGTTGCACCTGTGAAATTACCGCGTAATATGAATCCTGTTGTCTCTAATTTCAGCAACGCTTGTTCTATTTCAGAAAGACTCAAGCTCAGCCAATTGGCTAACTCTTCTGCTGTGACAGGTCCCAGATGTAACATCCAACCACGCAACATATTGACAATAGCCACCTCGCGCAGAGGCACATTTTTTTCAATGTCGGCTAACGGCGCTAACAACTCAGCCGGCGGATACACGGCAGTAAAGGTTTTTGCACACTCCACTGCCAACCACAGCGTTTTCCCCTGCAATGTAGCAATACCCCCACGCCCTGTCGCAATTAATTCAGTCATCAGCCCCTGCCAGCTAGATGGCTGTACTGGCACATTGGATAATGGCAATTCCGAAGGCACAGCAATCAGGGTTTGCAAGGCATCATGCAATTCATCGCTGTTTCTAATATCAGGCCAGGCCTGCTGTCGCACCTCATCGATCGCTGCAGCATCCAGGCGTCCCATAGATTGCAATACAGTATCAGGCAATACTTGCCGCATGGCTACGGCACGCGCCCTCCTCTCTTCCAAAGGTGCATCATCTAAAAAGGCATAAGGATTGGCATTTAAAATTTCATGAGAAAAAGGCGACGGAGTAGGTGTATCGACCGCTACACATTGAATGCTGCCGTCTTTAATTCCTTTCAGTACCGTGATAAGACCCTCAACATCTAATGCTTCAGTCAATGCATCGTGCATGGCCTCATTGATTAACGGATGATCCGGCAATTCGATATCCTCACCAGCTAAATTATCTTGACAGGCCGCCGCATCGGGAAACACTGCCGCCAGTAAATCATCCGACAACATACGTAAAATATGCGGCGGCAGTTTTTTACCATTACGAAATCGTACTAAAGCTAAAGAACGCATCGCATCCCAACGCCAGCGTGTCGTGAATATCGGTGATTGCAGTACGGCTTGCACCAATACTTCTTTGACACTATTGGGATGCAAGAAACCAAAGACATCCGCTAAAGGAAAACTATGCTGTTCTGCTAAAGCAATATTGATACCATCATCAGTGGCAGCTGCTTGTAATTCAAAATTAAATGAACGGCAAAAACGCTTGCGCAGTGCTAAACCCCAAGCCTTATTGATGCGCGCACCAAAAGGCGCGTGTATTATCAACTGCATTCCACCGCCTTCATCGAAAAAACGTTCAGCAATCACAGTGTGTTGCGTCGGTACTGCACCTAACAGCGCACGACCTTGTAGAATATATTCCACTAGCTGTTGTGCGCCCATCTCATCCACAGCACATGCTTGCTGTAACCAATTCACAGCCACTGCAATCAAAGCAACTGATGGCTGACCTGGCAGCAGATCACTTAACTGTTGGCGCAATTTGGCAACCTGTGTTGAAAGCTCCATCGTTCTAGCCGGTGCTTCACCACGCCAGAAAGGCACGCTGGGCGGATTGCCATGGGCATCTTCCACTAACACTTTACCGGTGGCGCTTTCAATGCGCCGGATGCGCCAAGAAGTCGTTCCCAAAAGAATAATATCGCCACGATTGCTTTCGACCGCAAAATCTTCATCCAACGTGCCCACCATGACGCCATCCGGTTCAGCAATAACGTTAAACAAACCATTCTCTGGAATCGCACCACCGCTAGTGATAGCAACCAATCGCGCACCACGGCGCGCTGTCACACGGCCTTGTATCTGATCGCGAAATAAATAAGCACCATAACGGCCACGCGATCCGGCAATTCCTGAGGACAGCATCTCCAATATGGCATTAAAACGTTGTCTGGATAGCGCCCTATAAGGCCACGCCCGAGTGACTAATGCGAATAACTCCTCTTCTAACCATTCACCGGTTGCACAAGTGGCAACCATCTGTTGAGCGAGAATATCTGCAGGTTCCTCCAGCATAATTAATCGGTCTAAATCACCTGCACGAATTGCCAAGACCAAAGCCGCGCACTCCAGCAATTCATCACGTGTGGTAGCAAAAATGCGCCCTTTAGGAACCGCACCGCGCCAGTGACCGGAACGACCAATACGCTGCAGCGCCACAGCAATCGCTCGTGGCGAACCCAGCTGACATACCAGATCAATATTGCCAATATCAATACCCAATTCTAATGAAGCCGTTGCTACCAATACCCGCAGCTCGCCATTTTTAAGGCGAGTTTCCGCAGCTAAACGCAGTTTGCGGGATAAACTACCGTGATGCGCAGCGACTGCGTCTTCACCCAAACGCTCCGCCAGGTGGTGCGCTACACGCTCAGCCAAACGCCGGGTATTCACAAATACCAGTGTCGAACGATTTTGCTGGACCAATTCAGCAACGCGGTTATAAATTTCGTCCCACATTTCATTAGATGCTACAGCACCGAGTTCGCTTGCAGGTATTTCCACTGCTAAATCCAGTGGCCGTACATGCCCAATATTAATAATCTCCGGTAATGGGCGTGCGCCCACCAAAAAATGGGCTACCGCTGTAATCGGGTTTTGTGTAGCTGATAGACCTATACGCATTGGCGGTCGTGAGGTGATGGCCTCCAAGCGCTCCAAAGACAAGCAGAGGTGCACACCGCGCTTGTCATCAGCCATCGCATGAATTTCATCGACAATCACGGTTTCTACATCGCGCAATATTTCGCGGCTTTTTTCCGTCGTAAGGAGGATATACAGTGATTCAGGGGTAGTCACTAGGATGTGTGGCGGTTGTTTTAACATCGCCAGGCGTTCACGTGCCAGCGTATCTCCCGTGCGAACAGCTACCTTAATTTCTGTCATGGTTAAGCCGCGCTGTTTAGCTAAAGTGCTAATTTCTGCCAGTGGCTCTGCTAAGTTTTTTTGAATATCATTGCTTAATGCTTTCAGCGGTGAAACATAAAGCGCTTGCGTCTTAGCTTGAAGCTCTCCTGAAAGCGCTAAACGCACCAAACGGTCAATACAGGCTAAAAAGGCTGCAAATGTCTTACCTGAGCCGGTGGGAGCAGAAATTAAGGTGTTTTTACCAGCCAGAATAGCTGGCCAGCCTTGAATTTGTGGTTCGGTGGGTGAATTGAATTTTCTTATGAACCAATCGCGTACTAATGGATGAGCCCAGCTGAGGCTATCAGAATGATCGAATGCCATAATTTTCAAAGGGAAAAAAAACTTACCCCCTTTGAAAAAGGGGGTCGCAGGCCGCAAGGACTGCGGGGGGATTTAAGAGTTTTGGATTGCCAATATTGTCAAATAGTACTCCGTAGCCTCTAAAATCCCCCTTAATTCCCTTTTTCAAGGGAGAGCGCTATTTATTACACTTTGGGGTTTCTTCTCGCCAAATGCATAATTAACGATATAATAAATAATATGAGGAATATATAAAATAATATCTTTGCAATACCCACTGCAGCTGCAAAAATACCGGTAAAACCTAATATACCCGCAATAATTGCCACTACTAAAAATATGACTACCCAACCTAACATAATTTATCCTCCTTGTTGATAATCCTTGTATAAGAATAGCATATTTTTATTAGATTGTCCGCTTTAACTTTGCGGGGATAAGCCACTTGGTATATACTAATTAAATACCCGTTAGTAAGAAATCGCGGGCAGGAATTTCACCAAACTAATCAAGGAGAACCCACATGTCTTATACCAGCGATACTGAAAAAAATTTAAAGAATGTCAAAGAATGCCTCAAAGAAGCCGGCCAGATTCTAAAAAATGAAGCCGGTGAATCCATTGACCAAGCCGTGGTTGAAGTAAAAAAACGCTCCGCTCAAGTGCAACATGCCGTAACCGATTATGTTCATGATAATCCCATGAAATCACTCGGTTGGGCGGTTTTAGGGGGCGTCCTGCTAGGGTTTTTGTTACGCAAATAAAACCCCTTGAGGATGATTAACTCCATATGGAAATTTTTAACTTAATTAAACAGCTATCCAAAAATTCTCTGTCACTAGCGAGCAATTCACTTCGGCTGATACACCTTGAGATAACATTAGCCAAAAAAAGCCTGCCGGTTTTGGCAGGCTTGCTGTTTTTACTTATCTGCTTTATCACCTCGCTTTGGGTGTTTTTGTTTACCCTGCTTGTAGTACATCTTAATAACCATGGCATCAGTATTTATCACGCATTATTCGGTGTACTCGGTATCCACCTGCTATTAGTCATTATTGTAGTGCTATTTATCCTCAAGTATATCGGCCATCTGAAACTATCAGCCACCCGCAGACACCTTAAATCTGTCTTGTTTAAGCAACCTGATTAGGCGAATCATTATGAGACTTAGCAAACAAATAAAGCTGCTAGAACAGGAAATTAATTTACAAAAAGCCGAACTGTTTGATGACTATACGGCGCTAAAACAAAAATTAGGCACTACACCTAATCTATTAAAAGGTTTTTTATGGGGATTGTCGCTGGGATTTCTGATTATTGCGCCAAAAATAAAGCATTTATCTAAACCTGATGCACCTAAATCTCACCCTAAAACACCAGCCACCAAACATAAAGATACTTCACTACAGCGCATTCTGCTGGCTTCTTTGCCTGGGTTGATTAAGCTTTTGTAAATCCTGAGCATAAGCGAAGGATTAGCACTGTATCCCCTCTCCCCTTGTGGGGGCATTGTTGAATAAATGGAGCTTCACCCCC
Source organism: Gammaproteobacteria bacterium (assembly GCA_035546635.1). Taxonomy (NCBI): domain Bacteria; kingdom Pseudomonadati; phylum Pseudomonadota; class Gammaproteobacteria; species Gammaproteobacteria bacterium. The sequence continues at coordinate 166,245 of DASZWJ010000028.1, read as the reverse complement.
TTTGAAAAAGGGGGGCGCCAGCCCTAGGCTGCGGGGGGATTTAAAGAGTTTTGGGTGCCTAATATTGTGTGTTAGTACTTCCAGCTTTTAAATCCCCCCTCAGGCCTTGCGGCCTTCGACCCCCTTTTTCAAAGGGGGTGAGATCTTGCCCCCACAAGGGGAGAGGGAGTTATAGAGCTAACTCACTTTCTCGAAACATCTAATGGCAATTAACAGAAGTAGTTAATCGTACTTTCTCAAGAAATCCTCAACAACTGATTCGCATTAAATGCCGGCTGACTTGGATGGAAACCAGGAAATATTTTCACAATTTTAGTTCTGCAAAATTGTGGAAATTTACACGCATGCGGTGGTTGAGCGACTTGAGCCGGATTGGCCGGATAAATCATAAAAAATACATTACCACTCTCTTTAGTTAACTCTGCCGCTCGCATTAACAAGACATGATCCACATGCGTCATAGAAGCAAATCCATTCCCGTTATAACTAACCCGGTAAGTATTTCTCGCTAACTTTTCATCTGAGTAATCACTAGGAATAACGGTATTTTGACTATCAATCTGCTGAAGAAAACTGCAGGCGGATAAAATGCTGCAAAGAAGTAATAAAAAACCATGTGTCCAACGGAACATCTGCTCGAATTCTCCCTATAAATTTACACATGGCAGAAAACATCTGACCAAATAATAATCAGCCCATAGAAAATATTCTAAGATATTGAAAAATATAGAATTTTTAACGCAAGGGAACTAAACAAACACTACAAAAAAATTCCATAAATTTCTTGACAAAAGTGACTTTTACAAAATTTTCAGCCAAGGCCTACATTTTTTGCCAATTCATTATGGTTAAATGCGAAGTTGAGGAAGTCGCTTGGGTTGACAGGAGTTATGGATATCTAACTATCTCCAAGGATGGAGAGCCAGGGAAGGAAGCAGTTTACTCTGCCATGACCCAAGCGAATTCTTTATAAATCACTACCAACTGCAAATATTTTTCCAGAAAGTTATCTTTTTATCAACGCTTAATTTTATAAATTTTTCCAAGCGAGCTCAAGCCTTCCCCACAACTCTATCCACCACCGTCGCAGTCGTCATCACCCCATTCACATTCGTCGCAGTTCTACCCATATCAATAATCGGATCAATACCCTGCACCAAAGCCACTACCGCATAAGGCAGATTTAACGCAGTTAAAGTCACGGTCGCGGCAATATAAGCTGTCCCCGGAATACCTGATATCCCAAGCGAAGCAATCGCGTTGATAAACATAACCGTCAGAATTAAATGCAGCGTCAATGGCTGATTTAGAATCGCCAATGCCATCACGACCAACATAGCAGGAAAAATACCGGCGCAAGCATTCATGCCAATCGTAGCACCAATACTTGGCACAAATGTCGCCGTAGTCTGCCGCAGTTTAAATTTATCTCGCAAGGTTTCTTCAGTAACCGGCAGGGTCGCAAAACTGGAGCGCGTGATAAACGCAACTAACAGCGGATTATAAGCCTTCTTCAGATATTGCCAGGGATTCTGCCCTGACAAGGTGACAATAACCAGATGCATCAAAATCACCGCAACAATAGCGACATACATCGCAGCGATAAAATTCAGCATACCCGCCAACAATGCAACCCCCTGCTCTAAAACCAACACTGAAATCAAAGCGAAAATACCATAAGGAGTCAGCTGCAACACAATTGCCGCAAGTTTTTTCACCACAGCAAATATGGAGGCAATAAATTGACGAAAAGTCGTCATTTTATCGTGGTCAGCCGCATCCAGCATACGCGCCGCTACCCCAAGTAATACCGCAAACAACACCGTAGCAATGGTATTTTCCTGCACCATCGCAGCCACCGGATTGCTCGGCAACATATTTAATAATGTATCCACCAAACCTGTGTATTCATGCTTGGGAGTAGCCATTAAACCCGACAGCGTCATACCATGACCCACAGCAAATAACTTTCCGACCAGTAAACCAATTAATGACGCCAACGCTGTCATTATCAACAACATAGCACAACTTAAAAAACTGATTTTTTTTATATTAGCAGTACTGTCTGTACCCAGATTTAAAATGGCATGAATAATGGAGGTCATAATCAATGGGATGACCAACATCCTTAGCAAGCCCAGATAACCATCACCAATTAAATCCAACACTCCCTTGACCGCAGCCAACCCGCTTCCAGGAAAAGTCTTTAATAACAAGCCAAAACACACCCCTAAAACTAGACCCACCAATATTCGCGAACCAAATGAGAAATTTTTGCGCTTTAATCCTAACAACAATCCAAGGCAGATCAAAAGGATTAATAAATTGACAAGGGAAATAACCATGAAACCACCTATTCTTTCAATAGTGCTGCACAATGCGGCTGCTTATGACTTCATTATGAAGATCATTTGCCTTTTTATAAGTGAACAGATCATGATATATGAAGAATAATTCTTGATAAAGGAAAACGTAAGTTTATAGAGCACAACTCAAAGGAGCATTAAAGTAAACTGATATTATCATTTACAAATTTTGCCATAAAAATATTAAATTTGCGTATATTTACAGCGTTGGTCTACCCAATAATAGCAGACACATGGACGCCAACTCCAAATACATGCTAAGATGCCTTTTTACTTGAGCTGGTGGCAAAACTTCTACTTGGCTCTTTTTTTATTTAGCCAGGAGAAACCCCTTCGTGACATTCGCTAGTTTTAATCTTCACCCGCAGATTTTATCCCGCATCAACGCCTTAGGTTACCAAACCCCTACCCCCATCCAGAAACAAAGCATCCCGTCAATTATGGAAGGCCAAGACTTAGTCGGCTTGGCGCAAACTGGAACCGGCAAAACCGCAGCCTTCGTGCTACCCATGCTACAACGTTTAATGAAAGGATCACGCGGTCAGATTCGTGCTCTAATTATCACCCCCACGCGCGAATTAGCACAACAAGTCCATGAGGCCATTTCTGAATTCAGCAAAGACTCAGGATTGCGCAGTGCTGCTCTGTATGGTGGCGTTAACATTAACCCACAAAAAATAAAGCTGCGCCGTGGCGTGGATATTGCCGTTGCCTGCCCAGGTCGTTTGCTCGATCATGTCAGCCAACGCACCATTGATTTATCCAAAGTAGAAATGTTAGTACTGGATGAAGCCGACCATATGTTTGATATGGGATTTTTGCCTCATACGCGCAGAATATTGCAATTACTACCCAAAAAACGCCAATCACTACTATTTTCAGCGACCATGCCACAGGATGTACGGAAACTAGCCGATGAGATTTTAAATCAACCCATCACCGTACAAATCTCAAACACCGCGCCAGTCAAATCTGTAACCCAAGTTTTATACCCCGTCAGTCAAAAGCAGAAAACTGACCTACTCATGAAAATTCTTCATGATATGGATGTGAAATCCACGCTGATTTTTACTCGCACCAAACACCGCGCAGAACAGCTGGCCGAAGAGTTAATAGAAGCCGGCTATAGCGCCAGCTCCATACAAGGCAATTTATCGCAATATAAACGCCAAAAAGCCCTGAACAATTTCCGCAAAGGTGCATTACAAATTTTAGTCGCAACCGATATCGCCTCACGCGGCATAGATATCGCCGGGCTCTCCCATGTGATTAACTACGACATGCCAGATACGGTAGAAGCCTATACTCACCGCATTGGCCGCACTGGACGCGCTACAAACTTGGGCGATGCTTTCACTTTGATAACCCGCGAAGATTCCGCACGAGTACGCACTTTGGAACGCGTTACCGGCATAAAACTGGAGCAACGCCTACTGCCAGATTTTGCCTATGAAACCAGCAAATCCTCTGATACTCCAAGAAAGACAAGACGCCGCCCACCTGCCAAAGGCGGTTATGCTAAGACTGCTCAAGGTGCTAGGAAAAAACCTGGGAAAACTGCGGCAGCTAAAAATCATGGCAAACGCAGCAGCACTGCTGAAAATCGTGATGGTTTTGCAGCTGGTAGGAAAAAACCTGGAAAAATATTTAAAGGCAAGCCGCAGCAACAAAGACGAAGTGGCAGTGGCAGAAAAGAAAGCTCCCGCTAAAAAAGCCCTCACCTTTTCCCTTCTCCCCTTGTGGGAGAAGGAAAGAAGTTAAGGCTTTAATAGGCCACCTTCTCCCACAAGGGGAGAAAGAAAAAAGCCAAGTTTAAAAAGGCACTTTCTCTAACAAGGGGAGAAGGATAACAAACATCCTACAAAATCTTTTTTAAAGTATCATCTCGATCAATAAAGTGATGCTTAAGCGCTGCCAGAATATGCAAACACAATGTGGCTATCAATGCATAAGATAACCATTCATGCACCTCAGTAAATAGCAAAAGCCGATTTTCACTAGGAGATACTAAATTCGGCAATACAAATAAGCCAAAGAAAGATACCGGTAACCCAGCAGCTGAAGTAATCAACCAACCCGAAACTGGCAATGCAATCATAAAACCATAAAATAACCAGTGCACCACACGTGCTGCTCGTTTCTGCCAGCGCGGAATAGTTTCTGGGAGTAAGGGAATTATATTGCCTAGACGCCAAGCTAGACGCAATAACAATAATAGCAACACTAACATCCCAAATTCTTTGTGCCAGCCATAGAGTTTAAGCTTCCAGTGACTAAGGGGTACACCAACCATATAAAGCCCCAAAGCCAAAAGCCCAATAATTAGAATTGCCATCAGCCAATGCAGCCAAATAGCCACAATGCCGTAACGGTTTTGAGAATTCTTGATCTGCATAAGTTTTGCCTGCTGCCAAATCTCTAAACAATAACTGCCATCCTAGGCGTTGGCCCCAGGGCTGTCATCTCATTCGCAACACTCAGGATGACACCGATGGCTACCCCACTTTAGAAGCCTCAGCCTCAATTTCAATTTTCACATCATCACCCAACCCCGGCAAATATTTATCAATACCAAAATCAGAACGCTTCACAGTAGTGCTGCCAGAAAATCCCAAAGTCTGTTTTTGCGTAATCGGACTAACGCCACTTTTATTTAATTTAACATCTAATGTAACCGGCTTGGCAACACCATGCACAGTCAAGGTACCAGAAACTTTTGCCTTATCTTTTCCCGTCATATCCACTTTATCACTGACAAAAGTAGCGGTTGGAAATTTTGCCACATCAAAAAAATCAGCACTTTGCAAATGCTCATCTAACTTGGGAATGCCGGTGGTGATATTTGCAGTATGAATCACAATATTCACTTTATCATTTTCAGGTTTAGCTTCATCCCAAGTCAATGTGCCTTCAGCCATCCATTTCCCAGATGGATTGGAAAAACCAAAATGATTGATATGCCATAAGACATAAGTATGACCCGGATCAAAAGTATATTGATCGGCAGCATGCGCAACTGACAGCCATGACCCAGACAAAACGAAAAGAAATAAAAATTTGGAAATAACAGATTTCACGAATTGACCTCCTGGTATTAAGAATCGATTGAACGCAGCATATTGTCTCTGATCGTAAATGAAGTCAAGGATGATAGCATACGGAGATCATTCACTTATACTCAGATGACCCCTGCTTGACAATGCGTCTTATGCCATGTCAGACTCAAAAGATAATAAAAATAAAAAAATATGATAAGGGAAATACCGTGGAAGAAAAAAAATCTGCAACATCCCAAGCATCACAAAGTGAACATACACCCAGCAAACCCTGGCTTATTTCTTCCGTATTTACCTGGCTCGTTATCACAGCTCTGTACATCAAAGAACAAATGAATAGCGAACATTTTGACTCGCAAAAATCATTTTATCCTGCCTTACTGATAATCCCCGCTATTTTATTTATGGTGGCCAAAAAAAATAGTGCACCACCTGTAAAGCCTAAAACTATTTCTGATCTCATTGAAAAAAGCACATTATTACCCTCTAATTTTCCAGCCAGTGATGCCCCAATAATACCTGCCATACTGGGTGAAAGCACAACTGAGAATAAAATAACTGACAGCGGTGAATTAAAATTAGGCGCACCGCAACCCACTCCTATCAGTGATAGCATAACTGATGAAGCTACTGACCCCGATGAATCAAAAATACGCACAACTCCTCCCACCCTCGTAGAAAGATTATGTAAAGCACTGCAGGATGGAGCCGACTTACTGCCCAGCATATTTCTAGTACAATCTTGCATTAGTCTTGTACAAAATATAATGGCAGAAACTAAGAATAATGAACTCTATACCTTCACTGTCATTGCAGGTTTAGCGACCGGCGCTTTAGTCGAGATTTCACTTAGCGCAGTCAAAGTATTTAAAGTTGGTTTAACCTCAGAAATAGCCGCAGGGGATCTGCCAGAAAAAGGTATCATTTATATTAGTGTTGATGGTAATTTTAAATATACTCTCATGGATAACCACGGAGAAATACATAGAGATATAGACATTCCTCGAGAAAAATTAGATCCATCCAAATTTCCCGATGATAAATACCCAATATTATTAAGAACCGCATTAAAAGAGCATTTGCCTACTATTTTAGAAATCACCTCAAAAAATGGACACACCCCCAACGATCCTAAATTTAGACGCAATCTAGAAGCAATAATTTCTCATTCGCGTAATCATGTTCTACTTGCATTGCAATTTGTTTTAAGTACGGTTATGACTAGACGATTACCAGCAGTGAAAGGGCCTTTTGATACGATCGCCTCTTCAGTTTTCACTGGATTTAATTGGTCTAGGTTTGTACAAAACTTATTTGTTAAGGCTCAAGATAGCTTAGATGATACCAGAAGAATGCGCACACCTATGTCATCCATCGTTGAAAGACCTCTGGAAATGCCTGTACCGACCTTCGCCTGTCCTAATTGGGTCTATGATACTATGCGCGCATTATTAGGCGTAGGCTGTATAGGATCAGCATTCTATTTAAAAAACCGAGAACTACCCGACCCAGAACTTCTAATTGAATGGAGCGCCTATTGGCTTGATAGTGTAGGAGGTTATTTCTTAGGCTCTGCCGTAGGTATTCCATTAGGACGTTTAATTAATTCTCATGCCCCTGGCTACAGAAATTTATTTACTACGCTTTCCAACCAACTGATTGTTTTCCTTATTTCACCAAATTTAGACTCGTTCGCAGACAGTATAAAGTCTACGGCGCTATTAACTGCAGCCGGCATTTCTTGTGGATTAGCCCAGGAAATTACTGAAGAACAAATAAAATCACAGCTGCGAAAACGCGAAGAAAGAAAAAAACAAATAGAAGGATTATTTAAAAAACATCAAAATAATGAACATATGAAACACCTATTTGATTTTTTTGAAACACCAGATGGACAGCTTTTATTAAAGCAACATAAAAAACAATACTTAGCCTTGAAGAAATTTTTATTTAATGCAGTTTTCTTTTCTTATATGGTATACAAAATAGCCTCAGCCTCATTCCCTTCGGCATGGCATAATGATAAACAAAATGCCTGGATAGATATTCTAACTAGTATTAACATAGCTGCTATGCTGTTCGGCTTTAACTCTATTTTCCCAAAGATGCGTCCGGCAAGAGATAATGTTGATTTTTTATATAATTGGAGCTGGAAAAAATTTATTTTTGAGCCTAATTTTGAATTAGCTTTTATGATCAATGTCGCTTTTAAAATCCAATATAATCCTAAATTCGCTGGCTATATGTCCTTGGTTGCTAATGCATTGCTGAGCAATCCGATGGTATTGTTATTTGTAGCTAAAGCCTCTGGGGTATATGAGATCCAGATTAATGGGGTTGAAGAATTTAATACAGAGGACATCCACGCCTTAAAAGAGCGTCTAGTAAATGGATACGGCAAAATCAACAGATCACTGGCTCAATATTTTATGGATACTTATGGAGAGCAATTAAGAGCCCAATACGAAGAACAACCAGACAAAACTGATAAAAAACACTCAAAACGATCTAAAGATGGAGATTTAAAAGCTCCGCTTTTAGCAAAAGTGGGTAGCTTCAAATCTCCAAACCGCGAAGAACTCAAACACGTTGCCGCTGACCCTTCAAATGTGGTTTATGATAAAACTTCTCAACCAGATCCTCATCATGGATTTAGTGAGTCCAATCTTAGTGGCGCCATCAGAGGGCCTAATGTTTCAGGAAATTTTTCAGAGTAACATCACATTCTAGCATAGCGGGTCTCAACATACTATCCGAAGAGTTACATTTTTATATTGTTATCCTCCTGATATAACTGTGCCATAGATTTAATCGTTGGATGGCTAAATAAATCTGCAACCGGTACACGACGCTGAAAAACCTGTTCAATTTTTTGCACCAGACGCACACCCAGCAATGAATGTCCGCCTATTTCAAAAAAATTATCATCAACACCAATCGGTTCAACTTTTAAAATCTCATGCCAGATACTGGCAATCTGTTTTTCCACAGAATTACTGGGAGGTCTATAATTTAAACGGCGCTGATAAACTGGCTCTGGTAACGCTTTATAGTCAAGTTTGCCATTTACCGTCAACGGAAACTCGGGCAACCAAACTAAACTATTTGGCAGCATATACTCCGGCAAGAGCTGACGTAAATAAGTCAGCATCACCGCCTCATCTAACATCCGCTTGGCGGTATAATAACCTACCAGATATTTAGGATAACTATTAAAAACCACGCGTTCTTTAAGCAATACAACCGCTTGCTTAACACCAGGATAACTGGCAAGTTTCGCCTCAATTTCCTTTAATTCAATTCTAAAACCACGTATTTTAACCTGCGTATCATTTCTGCCAATATACTCAATACTACCATCTGGCAAATAACGGGCTAAATCGCCACTACGAAATAATTTTGCATTACTACCTAGCTGTTTTTCCTTGGCCGTTTGAAACGGATTATCAATAAAACGTTCTTGCGTTAATTCAGGCAAATTGAGATAACCCTGCGCAACACCCTCTCCACCAATAAATAATTCGCCTATCGCGCCTATAGGCAACGGATTCAGATATCGATCCAAAATATAAATCGTCGTATTGGCAATGGGTTTACCAATTTGGGTGTTTAAATCATGTTGCTGATAGTGATGCAAGGTCGCACAGACAGTGGTTTCAGTTGGACCATAAGCATTAATGATATTAATATGATGGCTTTTATAATAAGCCAATACTTTTTGCTCAGTTTTTTCCCCTGCTACTATCAACGTCTGTAACGCTGGCAGCCAATCTAAACTTAATAACGCGGGCGGTAATGTCGCTATGGCAATGTGCTGCGCCTTTATATACTCTGATAATACGCGAACATCTTGGCGTATCGCCTCTGCTGCTACATGAATCACATGCCCTGTGCATATCACCGCAAACAGTTCCCACACATGCGCATCAAATACATAATTGGCATACCATAAACAATTCAAAGGTTTATCTTGAGAGGCTTTAAATAATCCTAAAGTTTTGGCTTGCATATGCAGCAAATTAACCACATTTTTATGGGTAACCATCACCCCCTTGGGTTGACCGGTAGTGCCACTCGTGTAAATGACATAGGCTAAATGATTGCTCGTTATATTTGCTGTAAGATCAGCCGTCGAATACATAGTCAGGCTATTACTCAATGCCTGACTATCCATAGCCTGCACTTGAGTAGAAAGCTGTTTTTGCGCAACCATTCCAATTAAGCTGTTGTGATGTATGGCCTGGGTCAATAATAGTTTTGCCTTAGTATCTCCTAAAATAAAACTGATGCGCTCCTCTGGATAACTGGCATCAATAGGCACATAAGCAGCACCCGCTTTTAAAACAGCTAAGATAGCAATTAACATTTGCTCACTGCGCTCTAAACACAGCGCAACTAAATCATTGGCTTTAATTTGATAAATATCACGCAAATAACGCGCAAGACGGTTAGCCTGGGCATTTAATGCTGAATAGGTTAGTCGAGTATCTACAAATACCACAGCTATGTGATTAGGTGTCTTCTTGACCTGCTCCTCAAATAACTGTTGGATAGATTGATCTTTAGGATAATCGCTCTCGGTCGCGTTCCAAGTATTTAGCATTTGCTGTGTTTCTTGTTGACCAAGAAAATCTAGGGTGTGTATATCCGCATGAGGATTTTTGGCAATACATTCGGTCAAAGTAATAAAATGTTGTGCTAAACGTTGTATCGTAGTGTCCTCAAACAAATCCGTCGCATATTCAAATCGACAAGTGATATGGTCGTTGGCTTCTATGCACTCCAGCGTTAAATCAAATCTAGCCATCAGGGAATCAGCATCGACAGTGATGTTGAGATCCGGTAATTCCAATGCAGATTTTGTATTATTTTGTAAAACAAACATCACTTGAATTAAGGGATTGAAACTTAAGTGCCGCGGAATATTTAATGTCTGCACGACCTGTTCAAAAGGAGCTTCTTGATTCGCTAATGCATTGAATAGCGTCTGCCTAGTTTGTGCCAGTTGTGTTAAAAATGGCGTCGGCGTATCGGCTATTTTAGCGCGTAATGCCAAGGTGTTGACAAAGAAACCAATTAAATTTTTAACTCCCGGGTGATGACGTTGCGCTACCGCAGAACCTACCACCATATCAGTTTGTTGTGTATATCGATATAACAATACTTCAAAAATAGTCAGCAACACCATATACAAAGAACAGCCTTGTTGCTGAGCCAAAGATTTCAATTTTTTTACTGTTTGCGAAACTAATACAACTTCCGAGCTAGCACCTTGAAAGCTGGCAACGTGAGGACGCGGTTTGTCGATAGGCAGCATCAGTAAGGGGGGGGCATCTTGTAATTGCTGCTGCCAAAATAACAATTGCTTTTCAATCACAGCCGCCTGTGTTTGTTGCCACTGACAGTAGTCAGCATATTGTCTTTCTAATTGCGGCAATGGCTTACTTAGATGCTGGGTGTAGGCGTTATATAATTGACTTAATTCATCCATAAAAATTTCTAAAGACCCACCATCAACAATGATGTGATGTACTACCAGCAATAAAATAAATTCCGATGTTTCGTTATTCATAGTCAATAAATATGCACGCAATAAATTTCCTGTGCTCAAATCAAACGGCATAGCAATTTTTGCTTGCATAAATACTTGCGTCTGCTGTGCAGCAGTTTGCATTGAATTATCTACAAAATGTTCTTGCAATAAATGAAAATCAGCGGCAGGTAAAATATGTTGATAAGGTTGTCCATCCATTTGTAGGAAGGCGGTTCTTAAGATTTCATGCCGCACGATAATGGTTTGAATGGCTTTTTCTAATACACTGATGTTTAACTGTCCCTTGATATGCATAATTTTACCTAAGTTGTAAAAGGCATGCTCGGGATGTAATTGATGTAAAAACCATAAACGTTGCTGGGCAAATGACAAAGGAATTTTTTCATCACGGCGAACAGCAGGTAAGGCGTCAGATCGGCGCAGTTGGCTAATAGGAGCAGTTAAAGCATTTTCAATCATTTTTGCTACTTCAGCCACACTCGGATCTTTAAAAAAACATTGCATGTCAAGTTCGATACCCCAGGTTTCCCGAATGCGAGCAATTAATTGCATGACGCTTAAGGAATCCCCACCTAAATCAAAAAAATGGTTCGTTAAATGAATAGACTGCTGCTCAAAAACTTGCATGTATATTTGCACAAGTTGCATTTCGATGGGTGTTTTATCCTGGATTGGCTCATCTATGGCTGACACAGCACTATTGGTTTTTTGCATCCATTCATAAAGTACCTTGAGCTTATGTTCTTGGAACAGTGTTTTAGTCTCACGCCGTCTTTTTTTACCGCTGGTGGTTTTTGGCAAACTCTTAGGAGAAATAAGCACAATGCTATATACAGCTAATTGATGATGATCTATGACAGCGCGATGGATACTTTGACAAACACTTACATAATCAGCTTCATCTTTTAACCTATCGACTTCACATACAACAACAAGATGCTCAACTGTTCCAACGGTAATTGGAAAAACTGCACAACAACCGTAACGAATTTGTGCATGGCAATTCTCTACCGTGTATTCAATATCCTGCGGATAATAATTGACACCATGAATAATAATCAGATCTTTGATACGACCTGTGACATATAAGTTTTGATCTTTAATGAAACCTAAATCGCCGGTACGCAAATAAGCTGTAGATAAGTCATTGTGTAGATGTGCTGTAAATGTTTCTCGTGTTGCTTGTGCATTGCCCCAATACCCTTTGGCAATGCTATCACCTTCTACCCAGATTTCACCTATCTCGGTATCGTTACAAAGGATTTGGGTATCTGGATTGACGATAGCGACATTTTGAACACAACGACCGCAATTAATGAGTTGTTTACCTGTATGCTGCGTGGTTTCATAGCCTTGCGAACGTTTTGCACCTGCTACAAATAATGTGGCCTCAGCTAACCCATAACAAGGATAAAAAGCTTTTGGGTTAAATCCAAAAGTTTTGAAACGTTCAGAAAAACATTGTAAAACTTGCGGATGAATCGGTTCTGCGCCATTAAACGCCAGCTGCCAATCTCCAAGATTTAAATTGGAACATTGTTCATCTGTTATTTTGCGCGTGCAATAATCGTATGCAAAATTGGGTGCACCACTGATATTGGCTTTATAGTCACTTATAGTCTGCAACCAACGCACAGGATTTTGCAAAAAAGTTACAGGCGACATTAAAGTGCATTCCATACCTACATACAAGGCCGATAATATATTACCGATTAAACCCATATCATGATAAGGTGGTAACCAGCTGACAATACTATCGCTAGTGTCCAAAGAAAATCCTTCACGAATCAATTGCAGATTATGCAATAAATTCTGATGACTTAGCATCACGCCTTTAGGGTTTCCCGTAGAACCTGAGGTGTATTGCAAAAATGCCAATTGCTCATTTGTTATACTAGGTTTGTGCCAGATTTCTGCCTGGTTAAGTGCCACTCTATCAGTGTAAACCCAAGCTAATTTTTCAAAATCCAGGTGTTTGAAAAATTTGAATTGTTTTACTTTTTCTGCAATGTCTTGCGTGGAAGCAATTAAAGACGGTGTCGCATCAACGATTATTCGCTGTAACTTTTCAGCCAATTTGATGTTTACGGGTGGATAGATAGGAATAGCAATTAAACCTGCATAGATACAACCAAAGCTAGCAGCAATGAGTTCTAATCCAGGAGGATATATGAGTAAGACACGATCACCTGGCATTGCATTTTTTGTCAGTTCTACGGCGATTGCCTTAGCTTGACCCGCCAATTCTGCATAACGCAAAATAGAAACATCATCAAAACGTTCAGATAAAAATCGGTACAGAATATCTGTTGGTCTTTGGCTGGCGCGTAGTTCTAATAAATCTATTAAATTATCGCCACAGAAATTTTTTTCTATCATAGCCCGTTTCCTTATTGTTATATGTATTATTTTTTTTATATTAGACTGGTATTACAAGCAGCAAATTCGAACTTTAATTAATCAAGTAAAATTAGTAAATTAGTAGATATATTGGCATTATAGTCAAAAGCGAATGAAATAAATTAACAGATGTCAGCCATTAAAGAATAAGAATGTCAGCAATAGGCTTGAGATTTTGTGATACTTGGCAAGTATAAGATAAAGCCACAAAACGCATTTCGAATATGTGAAAAATTAGCACTGATTACAAGGCTAAATGTGTGAATTGCCGTCTTGAATATCTTGGATGACCGCATGACAACGCAATGCTACTCGTGCTTCTAAACCACCAGGAATAATGACTAACTGCGATCCTAGCGATTTAAAATTGGGGATTTGTTCTTCTGTTAAACCAAACAATTGACTGGCTTCGAGCAGCAAATCTTTAAATTCTGATATTTTTTCCTCAGAACTACTATTGTCCTCCGCCCATCTTTCGCCTTTTCTTAAAAATGTTTGCGTCGCAGCTATTAACCAATCATTAGCCTTCAGTACTTCTTCCAACCCATAGGCCACAGGACTATGAAATTTATTCGGTATTTGTATTTGATAGATTTTAAACAGCCGTAAAATGCCTAATTGTTGCTCTAAGCTGAAGCCATGCGCTTGCAATGCCATTTTTAAGGGCTCAGGAAACTCTTGATCTAATTCAGCTTGCAACGAAGCAACTTGATTGTTGTTTGTATGTGAATTGGCGCTTGACATTGCTCACCTCACCCATTCAGTAAAAAAAATTTAGCTATTACTTCCAACAAAAAATTATTCTCTTAATAATATTTTATATTCAGGATGACGCGCAATAATACGCTCAACAAAGGGGCAGGAAGGAATAATTTTATAATTATTTTCTCTAGCGTAGTCCAAGGCAAATTTCACTATCTTTTCACCTATTTGCGAACCACGTAGTTCTGGCGGCACAAAAGTACGGTAATAATTTAAAACCGAATCCTCCTCAAGTGCATAATCTAATTCCGCAATCTGACCATTGATATCAGCGAAAAATTTTTTGGTCAGCTTATCGTGCTGAATAACTAATTCCATTTTGTGCCCCTTTATTCAAAAATAACCTACAGTCCCAAATTACCATGTATCGTTCTAACTGGATCTAACTGATTCAGGGTATAAAAATGCAACGCTGCCGCACCCTCAGAAAGCAATCTCTCACAGAGTTTAGTCACTATTTCAATCCCAAGTGATTGAATCGACTGTGGATCACTGGCATACAATTCCAAACGTTTACGAAGCCACAAAGGAATCTCCGCACCACAACTCGCTGAAATGCGCAACAATCTGGCATAATCATTAATCGGCATAATCCCAGGAATAATCGGAACTTTTATCTCCAATTGATGACAACTTTCTAAAAAACGCGCATAGGCATCGCAATTATAGAAAAACTGCGTAATAGCACTATCAGCCCCTGCGTCAATTTTGCGCTTAAAATGCATTAAATCCTGTTCACTATCCTTTGCTTCTGGATGAAACTCAGGATAAGCGGCTGCCGTAATATGAAAATAATTTCCAGATATTTTACGAATATGGGCAATTAAATCACTGGCGTATTTAAACTCTGAAACCACCATGCCCTTATCTGTGACCAAATCACCACGAATCACCACCAAATGCCGCACACCAAATTCCATATAACGATGCAAAATGCGTTCCAGACGTTCAGCTGTCATATTCACGCAAGAAAGATGTGGCACTGCAGTAATATCATTTCTCGCAAGGCTTCGCACAGCGACCAGTGTTTTTAATTGATGTGCACCAATGGCACCGAAAGTGACAGAAAAGAACCGTGGACCCAGTTCTTGCAACTGGGCACACGTTTCATTGAGTTTACGAAACCCATTTAGCGTTTTCGGTGGAAACACTTCAAAGCTAACAGGCACTTTTGATTTAACTTGCATAGTTAAGCTTCTCGCGAAGGCAATTCTTCTAATGAAGCGCTTTCTTGATTATATTTTGTTCTGAGAGATTTTGCCGCAGAAACCATGTTCGTTAATGCCTGCTCTACTTCTGGCCAGTTACGAGTTTTCAAACCACAATCGGGATTCACCCACAAACGTGCAATTGGCACATATTTAATGGCATTTTCCAGTTGCGTCACAATTTCTGGACTAGAAGGAACACGCGGAGAATGGATATCATACACACCCGGTCCAATTTCATTTGGATAAGAGAATGACTCAAACGCTTTGAGCAATTCCATCTCAGAACGCGAGCTTTCAATTGTAATCACATCCGCATCTAATTTAGCAATGGAATCAATCACATCATTAAACTCAGAATAACACATATGCGTATGAATTTGCGTTTCATCCTGCACGCCACTTGCCGAGACTCGGAAGCAATGCACTGCCCAATCTAAATATTCTTGCCAATGATTTTTACGCAGCGGTAATGCTTCACGGAAGGCCGGCTCATCGATTTGAATGACATTGATGCCGGCTTTTTCCAAATCCACTACTTCATCACGCAGCGCCAAAGCAATCTGCAAAGCCGTAGTCGCATGAGGTTGATCGTCGCGCACAAAAGACCAGGCTAAAATTGTAACCGGCCCCGTTAACATGCCTTTCACCGGACGCTTAGTCAAACTTTGTGCATACTGGCTCCACTCTACCGTCATCGGCTTGGGTCGATAAACATCACCAAAGATAATCGGCGGTTTAACACAACGCGAACCATAACTCTGCACCCAACCATTACTGGTAAAAGCAAAACCTTGCAATAATTCACCAAAATATTCCACCATATCATTGCGTTCAGCTTCTCCATGCACTAGCACATCCAGATCTAAATGCTCTTGTCTTTTAATCACATCGGCAATTTGTTCGCGGATCTTTTGGATATAAGTCTGCGCATCAATGTGACCGGCTTTAAAATCCTGACGAATCACACGGATTTCTTTAGTTTGCGGAAAAGAACCGATGGTGGTAGTCGGCAGCAACGGTAGTTTTAACACCTTATGTTGAGCCAGTGCGCGTTTGGCATAGGCGTTTTTACGCTCGGCATATTGTTTAGTTAGCGAAGCGAGGCGCTGTTGTACCGTGGCATTATGTATACGTGTTGAATGCTGACGCGATTGCAATGCTGCTTGATTTTCAGATAATTCACGAGAAAAACTGGTCTGACCTTGATTCAGAATATTGGCCAGAACTGCCACTTCATGGACTTTTTGCGTTGCAAATGCCAACCAATTTTTAAGTTCAGCATCTAGTTTAGTTTCGTTGTCCAAATCGACTGGTGTATGTAGTAAAGAACTACCAGTAGCAATCCATAAACGCGCACCTAAAGTTTTTTTAGCGTCATGTAACACTTGAGACAATTTATTTAAATCTGCCTTCCAAATATTTCGACCGCTAATGACACCTGCAGAAATAATTTTATCGGCTGGAATTTGCGCGGCTAATTGCGATAACTGTTCAGCATCAGCAGATACATCCAAATGCACACCATCGACCGGCAATTTTTTAACTACTGCCAAATTATCTTCCAACCCACCAAAATAAGTTGCTAATAATGATTTTACCTGTTTGAAGTCTAATTGCTTATAAACTTCAACAAATGCATCTTGCCAAGCTTTGGGCAAATCTAAGATCAGGATAGGTTCATCTATCTGCACCCAATGAATTTTTTTAGCATTGAGTTGATTGATAATTTCTTGATAAACCGGTAGCAATTTTTTTAATAAGGTTAATTTATCAAAGTCTTTGCCTTTGGTTTTGCCTAACCATAAATAGGTCAATGGTCCAAGCAACACCGGTTTAACTTGATAACCTTTGGCTTGCGCACGATCGATAGCGTTAAATAAAACATCGCTGGCCAAATGGAAAGTTTGCTGCTCAGTGAACTCAGGCACGATGTAATGATAATTGGTATTGAACCATTTGGTCATTTCGCAAGCCGTGGTTTCCTGCACTTTGGGTGCCTGGCCACGCGCCATACAAAAAATGGTATTGATATCCACCTTGCCATTATGCTTGCCAAAACGTTCAGGAATGACGCCTAACAAGGCGCTGGTATCCAACACATGGTCATACCAGGAAAAATCACCGACTGTAACATAATCAAGACCAGCATCGGCTTGAAGTTTCCAGTTATGCTCCTCTATTTGTTGGCCCACTTTCTCCAATTCAGCTAAAGAAATTTCTTCACGCCAATAGGATTCTACTGCTTTTTTGGCCTGTCGATGGCTACCAATTCGTGGAAACCCGAGTATATGCGACTGGTGGTGATTGGTTTCGGTCATGCTTTGTTCCTCGTGTGTATTTATGTTGTTAAACAGCCTTAGGTTAAGCACCGTACCCCCTCTCCCTAACCCTCTCCCATCCCGCAAGGGGATTCCCTTCGGTCACAGACGGGAGAGGGGATACGGTGCTTATCCAGACGTGTATGCCCAGAAAAAGAGAGGATGCAGTACATAACCTAACGCCTACGCCTCCTGTGAAAGAGGGAGTTTAGCCATAGCCTGCTCCAGATCCAAAATAAGATCCTCCGCATCTTCAATGCCAATAGAAATTCGTACTAAATCTGCTGCAAATAATCGCTGCTCACTCGCCACTGATGCATGTGACATAGCGCATGGCAGACTGATTAAGCTGGTTAAACTGCCAAAACTCACTGACTTGATAAATAATTGCGTGGATTGTACCAGGCGGCTAGATAATTTTGCTGAACCCGTAGCAAAACTGATAACAGTACCGCCACCTTCGGCCTGACGTTTTTGGATATCAACACCTGGGTGAGAGGCAAGCGTGGGATAATAAACCTTTTTTATGAGCGGATGATTTTGTAAATAAGTGACTATTTTTTCAGCGGTGTTTTGTTGTCGTTCCACACGTAATCCCAAAGTCTTCAATCCTTTTAGCAATAACCAGCATTCAAACGGTGCCAACGCACTGCCTTCGGCATTTTGGATAAAAGCAATTCTGTCAGCGGTATCTAAGTTATTCACTATTATTACACCAGCTGTGACATCACTGTGTCCAGATAAATGTTTGGTTGCAGAATGGATGACGATATCTGCGCCCAAGGACAAGGGTTGTTGCAACCAAGGGGATAAGAACGTATTATCTACTACCAATTGTGCACCTTGAGCATGCGCCAATTGTGCCAGTGCCTTTATGTCAGAAATTTTCTGTAATGGATTCGAGGGTGTTTCAATGAGAATCATGCGGGTTTCTGGTCGCAGTGCATTGGCAACTGCATTGAGGTCAGTGGTATCTACCAGCGTAGATTGCAACCCGCGTTGTGGTAAGCGTTGCGACAGTAGACGATGCGTGCCGCCATATAGATCATCCCCAGCAATGATATGATCGCCATAAGATAATAATCCTATAATTGCCGTCAATGCCGCCATACCGCTGGCAAAAGTGAAAGCGGAGGTTCCACCTTCAAGCCGTGCCAACTGCTGCTCCAAGACCGTGCGGGTCGGATTGCCGCTGCGCGTGTAATCATATAGATCCATCTCAGGCGATTTTTGCGCAAATGTGGCCGTTTGATAAATGGGGGTGCAATTCGGGTGATAAGGGTCGCCCGGATTGGGATTAAAATGTACTAACTGTGTCCAACGCTTCATAATGATGACCTTTACTTACTCGATGAGACGGAACAGCCACAGTATCGACCTGATGATTAAACGACAACGTCAGCAAATCTGCAAACACCGCCTCTGCTGTCGGCCAACGGCCAGCACCTTTGCCATGCAGATGAATAGCTTCTTGATGGCCAGTTTCAATAACGATGGCATTATTGGCTCCTGAAATGGCGGCTAACGGATGGGTATAATGCAAAGCTACCGGCTTAATATTCGCTTGAATTTTGCCATCATTTAACACACAACTGGCAATTAGCTTGATAATATTACCTTGGGCATACTGCTCGCGAAGATGGTTTTCACACACATCTTGAATGCCTTCTACCAAAATACTGTCTGGATCACGACCAAACGCAAAACGGGAAATAATCGTGGCTTTCTGTGCCGCATCCAGCCCCTCAATATCAAAACTCGGATCACTTTCCGCAAATCCATGCAATTGCGCAATATGTAAGGCTTCAGAAAAAGTTTTACCTTCTTTGATTTTTTCCAAAACAAAATTACAGGTGCCATTTAAAATCCCAGTGATTGACTGCACAGTATTTTCGGGTTTATTTTTTATGTGTTTTAAAATTTCCAAGATCGGCACAGCGCCAGCCACAGCTGCTGAATAATAAAGATGTGCGTTGTTTTCGTCCGCTAATTGCGATAACGCCAGACCCTGCTCAGCAATTAATGCTTTGTTGGCTGTAACCACATTCCGACCCTGCCTTAAAGCTGCTTCAATCCACTTGCCAGGTTCAGCTATGCCGCCAATTAACTCCACCACGACATCAGACTCTCGCGCCAATATCTCATCTATATTATCTGACACCAATCCTGGGCGTGTATCATGATGCTGATGCTTGGCAATATTTTTCACAGCAACACCTACCACTTCAAATAGTTGTCGGTTAGCCAGCAAATGTTTATAAACACCTAATCCCACCGTACCCAAACCTAATAATGCTACCTTGAGTTTCCTCGGGTGACGTCGAGATGGAAGGGCAACAATCGATGTTTCACTCCCTACTAAAGTTTGACTCACACTCGTTAATGATTTCACAATAAATTGAAAATTTTTGCTTTGAGCAAATTTAACGGCTTTATGCTGTATCACTTCATAGGAAGTTTTCAAACAATCGTTAAAAGTAATGCATTCAAAATGTTGCGCATCAGGTGCGTACTCGTTGGGATCTAGATCAAATATCCCCGGGGTATCTTTATAAATCACACACTTTTTGGCATTTAACGCCCAGCCTGCGAAAATAGCCGTATAATCAGAACCACCACGGCCTAACAGAGTCACTTCAGATGCCAAATCACAGCCAATAAAACCTGGAATAACTAAAACTGAATATTCGGCAAATAATTGGTTGATTAAGGTAGTATCTAAGCTTATGGGATCTGCGTTAAGTATCGGTCCTTGGGTAGTTAAACAGCGATGATCCACTTTTCGCGCTTTAATTCCCGCACGATCAAGGCCAATAGCAAAAAGTGCGGCGGCACTGATTTCTCCAGTAGCCAATAAAGCTGCATATTCCAAAGGCGGTAAAGCTGAATTTTCATCGCCGATTAATTTTTTACTTTCATTAATTAAATAATCGGTGGTATCGCCTATGGCAGAAACCACTACCAGCACTTTATAACCATTGCGTAAATATTGATACACTGCATGAATCGCTTCAGGGATAGCTTCAACTTTTGACAATACTGAGCTGCCAAATTTAACTACGACTACATTCAAATCAGTTGCAAAGCAAATTCCAGAATTCATGTTAACCTCCGCACTTTGCAAACGCTTGCTCTAAATCCTGAATAATATCTACAGGATTTTCTAACCCCACCGATAAACGAATTAAACCATCCGTGATACCAATCGCATGGCGCTGTTCAATCGGCACTGGACCATGTGTCATGGATGCTGGATGCGTAATCAACGTTTCCACTGAACCGAGATTTTCCGCCAAAGAACATAATTTTACGGCGCTCATTAATTTCACTGCCTGCTCATAACCGCCGTTCACTTCAAATGTCAAGAGGCCCCCAAAAGCCAGTTGCTGACGCTTGGCTAATTCATGCTGCGGGAAACTCGGCAAACCAGGGTAAGTCACCTGCTTTACTTTGGCATGACCATGCAAATATTCTGCAATGATTGCGGCATTGTGAGAATGTTGTTGTATGCGCAATTCCAAAGTTTTCACACCTTGCAAGGTTAACCAGGCATTAAACGGTGTTTGAATAGCGCCAATGGCATTACGTACATAATCAAATTTTTCAATCAGGGCTGAATCTTTAGCCAATAAAGCACCTCCGACTGTTGCATTATGGCCATCGATATATTTGGTGGTTGAATACAAAACAATATCAGCGCCTAATTTAAATGATTGCTGCAAGGCTGGAGTTAAAAAGGTATTATCGACGGCCAGCAGAATTTTTTGTTCGCGGGCAATGTGCGAAATAGCCTGAATATCAGTTAGTTTTAACGTAGGATTGGCTGGCGTCTCAATGAAAATCAGCTTAGTTGCCGGCGTGATAGCCGCCTTAACTTTTTCAGGAGCGGCCGTATCGACAAAGCTGGTGGTCACACCAAATTTCACCAATATCTCTCGCAAAAATCGCACCGTACCACCATAGACCACATCCGAGCAGATAATGTGATCTCCGCTTTGCAAAAGTGATAAACATAATACCGTTGTGGCCGCCATTCCGGTTGAGAAGCACACTGCCCTGCCCACACCATCTAACTCCCCGAGTTTTTTTTCTAATGCTAATACTGTGGGGTTGGCACTGCGCGAATAGGTATAACCTTTATGGACGCCAACCGCTTCTTGTACATAAGTGGTGGTTTGGAAAATCGGCGTTAATATCGCTCCAGTCGTTGGATCCGGCGTCACGCCCGCATGAATACTACGCGTACTGAAACCATATTCTGGCTCGACATGATTTATCTGCTGATTTGGGTGTATTTGGCGAACTTTTTCTTGAGTAGACATAAACTTTAATCCTCATAATGCAATGTTTTTAGACGTAACAAAATCAAGCAGCCTATTTGACGTCCAAAGTAAAATTTTTTGGAATAATTCAAACGAAAAAAGCCTGTTTTAACAGCGCCCCCAGGAGAATCTGAAGAGCCGATTAAAACAGGCTTCACATGTGCATTAATAACGGATGGAAGAATTCTGAAACAAGATAAGAAGGAAACTGGTGGTGATGACTGCAGTGGATTTTTTGCAGATATTTCATAAAGTACCTCAAACGCTTTAGCAGATTTATACAGCGCCTGCAATCTGAAACTCAAATGGGCGCTACCTTTAATTTTTGGATGATAACATAGTATAATTTTATATGCAAGTCTAAGGTTTTGTCTAAGTTTTCTTTCTGTAACTGATTAGAGATGACGCTCACCCCACCTTAGCCCTATCTTTAATCCAAAACGAGTAGCTTACTATTGTTCTTTAAAGAGTTCTGCAAAATATATTCTTCAAATTCATCCAATAGATTATTAATTTCTCTAAAACTATTTTTAGGGAGTTGGCTGTGAATCGACTCTAGATCTTTGTCTATACATTCAATTTGTTTATAAAATACCTCAACATCAGATTCATCAAGTTTGATATTTTTCTCCTTTAATTTTGAGATATAATTTTGTAAAATATCAATTGCTTTTCTTATCTCCGCAACCCTAGCATCTTGAAAGAAGGACGACATTCTTCCTCTCGTAACACCAAATCCTGGCTCTTCTGTTGCCTCTGATGATTTTAGCGCACCGGCAACATGTTTATAAAACTTCTTGAGTACTTCACTTAAATCTAATTGATTTCCTGTGCGAGGAATAAAATGATGTTTCTCATCGCGTACAGATTTTTTTCCCGAAAGTTCGGGCGCATTGTGATTATATTTGGACGTCGCCAAATCCAGCAAGCTTACAAAAGTCTTGAAGCGGCCATCATCAAATACTTGCGGCAACATTTTAGCTGCACTTTTAATACCCTCAGCACCAAGCGTGCCACCATGCAACCCAGCCTGCATTTGAATGATATAAGTTTCGATGATCGCTTCTGCTATAGCCGTATAGATTTGTCTTTGCGCCTCATCCATCTGGTTAAGATTAGCGGAATGTCCGGTTATCTCATGATAAGTCGCATCTATAAGCGTCATTAAGCGTACTATACCTTCGCGATCTTTCGCGCTAACGCATCCATCCAATTGTATTACCCAAGCTTTATTGCCTTTGATAGCTAAGATGTCCGCTTCCAATTTCTTCTCAAGCTCTGCCAAGCCTTCCTGGAGTGAATTTAAGTCGGAATTCTTATCACCCTCCTT
Organism: Gammaproteobacteria bacterium; assembly: GCA_035546635.1. Taxonomy (NCBI): domain Bacteria; kingdom Pseudomonadati; phylum Pseudomonadota; class Gammaproteobacteria; species Gammaproteobacteria bacterium. The sequence goes on along the minus strand of DASZWJ010000028.1, from coordinate 142,926 downwards.
TTTCACCATTTCTATTGTTTGTTTAAATACATTATATTCGTCGAGTTTATTTTTCAAAATTGGCAACAACAATGCTTTATCCGAATCCTTGATAACTTCAGGTGAATGGCATAAAAATTTTGCTTGAATAGGCACTGGGCATGCCGACATGCAACGATCAATTAAATAAGCAGCCTGTTTAAGTTTAGCAACCAATTGTACATTCTGATTCCGCGGATCATCCCCTATTTTTTGTTGCTTACTTGGATTAATTAATAAACGCAGTAGTTCAATAGTGGTTTGGATTAATTTTATCAATTCACGATTATTTTGATTTGCTTCGTTAAGTACGGCCTTAACATTTTCTTCATTTAGGCTTGTACCATCTTTAGTCAACAACAGACTCCAAAATTCCTTGCGTTGGGAATACGCCTTTTGATTTAAAACCTCCCCATGCTCAAGCAATATATTCAAATAATTTAAGATTGCATAAACCCCGCCTAATTCGGGCGTTAAAAAAGTCCTCCCCACATTAGCTGGGGTATTGGAATAATAAATACCAGGCATTGGAGATTTGACATCTTCGATTGCACCTTTTACATCATTATGAATATCCAGTTCACCCTCTTTACCCAGCATAGGCGTAATTAACGTATGCATATTGGTCACTAATGCCGGCATGGTGGCCTGAAAACTTTCAAGATTTAATCGCGTCAGACGTTTGGCTTCATCGCTGGTATCTTTAAATCCAGGGCTTGCCATATGCGGACCGCGATATAACAATTTCCAACCATCTTGATCGCTTATAAAAAGACGGTCGCAACCGGCATTTCGATTGCCCGGCATTTTTAAACTGCGCATTTGCGTCGCCAAGGTAGGCGCCAGATCTAAATCCTTGTCTACTCGTGTTGCAAAATCATCAACAAACGCTTTCTGCTGTTGTTTTAAATCTTTATACCAAGCCTTATCTCTTCTTCCCTCATATTCTTTGATCATTACATCAGTCTTAGTGGGAATAGGCGCATCGATATGCAACAAAACACGTGATTTAGCGGTTTTTTCATCATTATTTTTAATATTAATTGCTTTAACTGTCACTAGAGTATAAGGACTTTGATCTGTATTACAAAAATCCTTATTTTTTGATAACATTTTATCGGCTGTCGCAGCATCTTTGCATGGTTTTGGAATTAACCACTTTTGAATGATATCTTGAACTGCTGTTGCAACTAGATTTTTTGAATTTATTTCAGATTTACTGCCATGACTGCACATATCGTTTAAAAATTTATTCGCTTCTAATAGAAATTCTTTTCGTTTCTCATCAGTTAAGAGTTTTTCTTTATCCATAATTTTTAGCGCCGTATGGAAGTAATTTAGTCCCATGACAGCAAAGGCTGAAAGCGGCAATTTTTCTTTATAGGTCTTACTATCATTTTGATGGATCGCATTTCTTAAATACAGGCCTGTTTTTGCATCAAAGGTCGAATATATCCCTCTGGAATTATCACTAAATTGATTCAGACGGAAATACGCCAAAGAAAAATTACCTTCCAATACATTAATAACAGCACTAGCAAATAATTCTTCGCCGTATTCGCGAGAAGCTCGCTTATTTTTGTTATCTTCGACCGCTCTAGCAATAGATGGAGGTAGGGAGTCTGAAAACAATGTAGGTTGAGCTATATGAGAGATACTTTTGCTATCCTTCTTATCAACACCTTGGCTCACAGTAGGCAAATCAAAGGGTACGATAGGTTGGCTTGTCAGCTTAGGTGGGTTATCTTTCGCAAAATAATCATGTTGAAATCGCGGCACTGGAAGTGATGAAGCCAATACCCCTGTAGATGATGAATCAGAAGATAGTGAACCACGGGTGCTAGATTCAATGCTAGGTGCTGTTGTATCATTTAATCCAACACTGCGGTTCCCATACCATGCCCAATATTGAATTGAAGGTAGAGACTGTTTCAATAAATTAACTTTTTTATCTTTGTCTGATACATTACTGAGTAGTACCTGTGCAGTACTAATACCTTTATTATCTTTTTCCTCGGGTGTTCCCGAGATTTTGACTGGCTCTTTAAGTTCTGACATTTGCACCCCTCTCTACAAATTTAAGCTTATATTAAATTGCTAAACTTAACTTAGTATTAAAAAGCTTGCGCCAGAACAGCCTCCGAATCAACTTTGGGTATAAGATATACTATATTTAGGTCGAACGTTAAAAACCCAGTTTTAGATTTTTAAAACTGGGTTTTTAACGTTCAATGACTCAGCCGGTTCACTTTCACTGCATGATCTTAATGCGCTTGATGATGGCTTACGACAGGTCTTAAGTTTATAATACAATGTGATAGAAATAGATTATCTAGATGGGAAATCAAGAAGTGGCAAACTGCATTTCCTCCGCCGTCAAACATAACGGTAACAACGGCAACATAGACGGCTCGGTAATATAGTATTGGCACATTTGCCGGATATTTTCTCGATAATATGCTCCACCGTACCCGACAAAGCGAGTGACAATATCTTGTGTTGCCATATCATTCAATCCATCGCCCACATAGACTAAGCGTGGATGCTGCTTCTTAAGCTGCTCGACAATATGGCGCTTACCATCCGCCAATACCAATGGCGAGCGGTGATCAAAGTCAAGGTAATTACCGCTATCATCAAAATAAACTTCTACCGCAAATACATGCGATTGTGGCAAATTTAAACGCAAAGCAAAACCCACCACAGCCGGGTATAACCCAGCCGAAACGACATATACGGCTTTGCCTAAATCTGTTAACACCTGTAGTACTGTTAGCAAATCCGCAGTTTTATGCAAGAAATATTTTTCGCCTAAAGTTCTAACCTGCTTCACTGTCGGTAAAACCAAGGCCAAACGTTGCCGGTACAATTGTGGGTTAATACCAGTATGACCCATCGCTTCCTCTGTCAATTTTTTAACCGCTGCACCAACGCCATTAGCCTCTGCTAACTCATCAATGCCTTCTATGCTGCTTAATGTGCCATCGCAATCAAATACCACAGCATCCATTGGTATTAATGGATGACTATCATGAAGTAACATGCGCTGATTCCTGAGCAATCAATCTAATTTTCTCCAAACGCCGCACTTGAATCACACCCTCAATAGCCGCTATTTCACTAATAACTGCCGCATTTACTTCACCTTCGACATCAATCAGCGTATAAGCGATTTGATCGCGAGATCGATTCAGTAAATCTACAATATTTAATTTCACATCCGCTAATTTAGTGGAAATCTGCGCCACCATGCTGGGAATATTGGCATTCACTATCGCCAATCTCACCCCATGATTAAATGGCATTTCAATCGTAGGAAAATTCACCGAATTGACGATATTACCGGTTTCCAGATAATCACGGATTTGCTTAACTGCCATCATCGCACAGGTTTGTTCAGCTTCGCGGGTCGAAGCCCCTAAATGTGGCAAGCTAATCACCCGCGGATGATCTTTTAATTGCGCGCAGGGGAAATCACAAACATAACTCAATACTTTACCTTCATCTAAGGCAGCTCTCAGCGCAGTTTTATCGACTATGCCATCTCTGGCGAAATTCAGCAGTATTAAATCGGTTTTAGCCAAACGCAGACGTGAAGCAGCAATCAGATGTCGGGTTTCAGGAGTCAATGGCACATGCAGACTAATTACATCTGACTGCATAATTAGTTCATCTAAGCTCAATACTTCTTCCACATGTGCCGACAATTCCCAGGCACGTTTAACCGTAATCGTCGGATCAAAACCAATCACCCGCATGCCCAGAGCAATGGCTGCATTCGCAACTTTTACCCCGACATTACCTAAACCCACAATGCCTAAAGTTTTACCCGGCAATTCAAATCCGGCAAATTGCTTTTTGTCACGCTCGACTTGCATATTAATCAAAGTATCATCGCCACTTAGGCCGCGGACATAACCCCATGCCTGACAAATATTGCGACAGGCCAATAATAACCCTGCTAGCACTAATTCTTTCACCGCATTGGCATTAGCCCCCGGCGTGTTTAACACCGGTATACCCAGCTTGGTAAACTTATCGACTGGAATATTATTAACTCCCGCACCGGCACGCGCGATTACTTTAACGCTCTCTGGCAGCTCTTTGTCATGCAGAGAAGCTGAACGCACTAAAATGGCATCTGGATTAGTCAAATCGCTGCTTACTTCATACAGCTGGCGTGGAAATTGGTTTAACCCCAACGCATCAATCGTGTTGAGTGTTTGGATTTTATACATGGGTGACCTCAGCAGAAATATTGAGATAGAAAGGAGGTATAGTGTAAGTAGCTGTCATCCTGAGCGCAAGCGGTAGCTGTCATCCTTATCCGCTGCCATCCCTTCGCGCTGTCATCAGGGGTTGACAATGCGGACAATAGACCGAACTACGCTGACCAATCCGCATAGCCTTTAATCGCAAGCCACAATCAACACAAGCCTGCCCTTGACGACCATACACCTGTAATTGGTTAACAAAATATCCAGCCTTACCCTCACTGTTAAAAAAATCCTTTAAAGTAGTACCACCTTTAGCAATCGCTTGACGCAACACCGCCTTAACCGCTATAACTAATTGATTGAATTCCTCTAAAGAAATATTGTCCGCAGGTCTTGCCGGGTGAATCCTGGCAGCAAACAATGCTTCATTAGCATAAATATTGCCAACACCCACTACAATATTAGCGCTCATGATAAAATTTTTAATTGGCATTTTTCGGTTACGCGCCAATTGCCATAAATATTTACTAGTAAATTGCCGCTGCAATGGCTCTACGCCTAAATTTTTTAGTAATGGATGCAGTAACGGATCGCCCTCTACCCATAAACACGCGCCAAATCTCCGCGGATCGGTGAAACGTAAAATCAGCTGGTTGCAAAACTTAATATCGAGGTGATCGTGTTTTTGAGGCACAGTAGGTTGACTGAATATGCGTAACCGTCCCGACATACCCAAATGTATAATCAAGCTACCATTATCTAACTTGAATAATAAATATTTACCCCGCCGCTCAATAACATGTACAGTTTGACCTGGTAAAATTTTATTAATATTAGATGGTATAGGCCAACGTAAACGCGGGTCACGCACAATGACTTGTTGAATAATTTGTCCTTCCAGGTAGGGCTTAAGACCTAGACGGGTAGTTTCTACTTCAGGGAGTTCAGGCATATTGGGCTTCTTATGAAGAGTTTTTCAACGATATTTTGACAAAATTTTTAAAGCCATTAATAAATCATTAATAATCATCGGGTTCATATACTCCCTATTTAGCAAAAAAAATTGAAATATATGACTAAACATCGCTTTGAAACTATACCTGAAGAAACTAAAAAATTACATTCCTCTCAGGATATCCTGCATTCTTTAATTAAAAACACATCTTCTGACACATCGATAGAGGAGAAACCCCAAGGCAGAAGCTTATTCGGAAAGCCTAACCCTCATCGAAAAGATCAAGAAAAATCACCCTTTGCTTTTCCTATCGATCTAAATGCAGCACATAGACGTAATCTTAAATCTATTAAGACCGAATATTCAAGACGTAAAACTTTTATAGAGCAGCGATTAACTCAAGATGAAATTAGTGCACCAGGTTTAAAGTTTGCGACCTATCAGCAATTAGCGGAGGAACGAATTAACACAGTCAAAGCCAAAAAAAAATTTGATCAATCTAAACTTATACAATTAAGAAAATTAGAGGCGAATATCGATAAAATAATAGAGCTAAATCAACTATTCAACCACGCCAAAAATGCCGAAGCGCAACAACAGCTCTCTGAATCTAATTTTAAAGATTATGCTTACTTATGTGAACGAAGAGTGGAAGAATTAATTTATCAAAACATAAGACTTACTCGGCCAGAAATAGAACGTTTTACACTGATGAGCGCAGCCATTGAGGAGTTACAATTAGATGCCCGCATTCAAAAAACATCCAAATAACGTTTCAAGTATATTGTTCCCCGCGGAACTCACATGCTAACATGCGCTTCGTTGTGAATCTCAGATACAATCAAAAATAACCAGTGCAAACCATTGCCACTTTTAATCTCTTAATGCATTTTACGGACAAAATCTTCTATGCCAACCCCTAATCGACTCGCTCACGAAACTAGCCCGTATTTACAACAACATGCTCATAACCCAGTAGACTGGTACCCCTGGGGAGAAGAAGCAATGGCAATGGCAAAACGTGAAAATAAGCCCATTTTATTATCCATTGGTTACTCTGCTTGCCACTGGTGTCATGTCATGGCGCATGAATCTTTTGAAGATAAAGAAACCGCTCAGTTGATGAATCAATATTTCATCAATATCAAAGTCGATCGTGAAGAACGACCGGATTTAGATAAAATTTATCAAACCACCCATCAAATGCTGACCCAAAGTGCCGGCGGTTGGCCGCTGACTTTATTTTTAGATCCAGTACAACATGCACCATTTTTTTCCGGCACCTATTTTCCAAAAGAGCCGCGCTATCAATTACCGGCATTTAAAGATTTATTACGGCATATTGCCGATATTTATCAACAACAACCCGCAGAAATAACCCGTCACTCTCAAGAACTACTGACCGCTCTGCAACAATCATCGCAAACTGCCACCGCCATGCCAGCTCAATTAAACTTCTCACCTTGGCACCCCGCTGTTCAGCAACTGAATATCAGCTACGATTCAGTCAATGGCGGTTTCGGACAAGCGCCAAAATTTCCAAATCCTAATAACTTGGAATTGTTATTGCAGGATGGATTTAAGGCTAAATTAGAAAATAATGCCGAGAATACTTCTGTAGATAAAGTCATTTATTCCCTAGAGAAAATGGCCAGTGGCGGCATTTATGACCAGCTGGGTGGTGGTTTTTATCGTTACTCTGTAGACACACGGTGGGAAATCCCGCACTTTGAAAAAATGCTCTATGATAACGCGCAAATTTTAGTGCAATATGCCCATGCCAATGCCATCACACCTAAACCTGTATTTAGCAAAATACTAAAGGAAACTACCGCATGGGTGTTACGAGAAATGCAGACACCTCGCGGTGGATTTTACTCCGCCCTGGATGCAGATTCTGAAGGAGTTGAAGGATTGTTTTATTTATGGACGCCAGCGCAGATGAAAACCTTACTCACTGCCGAAGAATACCAGCTGCTCTGCTTGCATTTCAATCTCACGCAAACCGCCAATTTCGAAGGGCGCTGGCATTTGCACATTAACCATTCCATTGAGAAAATTGCGCAAAAAACGCAACAACCGCCAAAAAAAGTCGACCAGACAATTGCTACTGCGCGCGAAAAATTATTTAAGTCACGCACACAAAGAACTCGCCCCGCTTTAGATGATAAAATTCTCACCTCCTGGAATGCCTTGATGATAAAAGGCCTGGTATTGGCTGCAAATCAATTAGTTGAGCCTGAATTATTAGATGTTGCAGAAAATACTTTAAAATTTATCATGACGAATTTGTGGCGCAACCAACGTTTACTTGCAACCTGCAAAGATGGCAAAGCGCATCTACCCGCTTATTTAGATGATTATGCATTTCTAATAGATGCTATCTTGACTTTTTTACAATACCGCTGGGACTCGCAGTATCTGCACTTTGCTCAGCAATTAGCTGAAGTTTTGCTGGCACACTTCGTCGATTCTGAACATGGAGGATTTTTCTTTACCGCTGATGACCATGAGCCACTGATTTACCGACCCAAAATTTACACGGATGATGTTACCCCAGCTGGCAACAGCGTCGCTTGTCAGGTATTGCAACGATTGGGCTGGCTATTGGCTGAACCCCGTTATTTAAATGCTGCCGAGCAAATTCTTTTATCCGCCTGGCAGGATCTGACTGACTACCCTGCCGCACATTCTTCCTTGTTGATTGCACTGCAAGAGTACATAAATCCAGCAGAAATGATTATCCTGTGCGGAAAAACTACAGACATAGCTGCCTGGCGCTATAAGCTGCTGCAAAAATATAACCCCGCACGGATAATACTGGCGATACCTGATGATGCCAAAGCTTTGCCCGCTGCAATTGCCGAGAAAATACCTGAGCAAGGAGTTATAGCTTATCGCTGTAAAGGCTCACAATGTCTATCCCCCATAAGCAATTTCTCAGAATTGGAATAACCCATTAATAGCAGTCATCTGCAGCCTTGTGTATAATGTCTCTGCAGTCAGGAAGCTGCATTCGCTATCTTATACTTGAAGCGAAAGAGCCACAGGAGAATAAAAACATGCCTAAAAAAACCTCATCCGATGACACTGCATCTTACTTCAAAGATACTGCAGAATTTATCGAAAAAAATCAAACATTGCTGAAAGAAGCCATTCTTGAGCAGCACTGGCAAATTAACTATAACTTAAATTTGCTCCTGAATGTCTGGCAGGAATTCAATATCAAGGTATTGGAAAACCCCGATAAAGTACTTACTGCACAGTTAAATTATCTGCAAGATTATTTAACCTTATGCAGCAATTTCACGCAAAATTTTAACCTAACTTCCCAATCCAACCTTTCTACAGATCACAGTGCCGCAAATCCACAATATAGCCATTATCTGTTTAATTTTATTAAAAACAACCACAACCTCTTATCACAACATACCCATTCCTTAGTCCAATCTATCACTAACAATGAAGAAAAACTGCAAGCCCGACTGGCGTTTTTTACTCGACAGTTCATGGAAGCCATATCACCCGCCAATTTTATCGCTACTAACCCCGAAGTGCTGGAAGCTATCCTCACATCCAACGGCGCCAACCTACGCGCAGGATTAAAACAATTTGCCGCTGATATCCAACAAGGCAAAGGCGCCCTGAATATTCAAATGAGTGATCCAGAGTATTTTAAATTGGGAGAAAATATCGCCGCTACACCTGGAAAAGTTATTTACCAAAATGACTTGATGCAACTGATCCAATATAACGCTACCACTGCCAAGGTGCATCAGCGTCCTATATTAATTGTGCCACCGTGGATTAATAAATATTATATCCTCGATCTGCAAACGAAAAATTCATTTGTCAAATGGTTGGTAGACCAAGGGCACACCGTATTTTTGATTTCTTGGGTTAATCCAGGTAGAGAACACAGCAACAAAATTTTTGATGATTATGTAGAAGAAGGACCTGCGACTGCATTGAAAATCATCACCCAAATAACGGGAAAGAACCGCATCAACACTTTAGGATATTGCGTCGGTGGAACTTTACTCGCTTGCCTGGTTGCTAAATATACTGAAGAAAAAAAATGCCCTATTGCCAGCGCAACTTACTTAACAACTTTATTAGATTTTTCTGAATCAGGTGAATTAGGCATATTCATTGATGAGCAGCAAATTGCTCTATTAGAGCAACATATGCAAGAAAAAGGTTATCTAGAAGGTCAAGTCATGGCCTCAGTATTTAGCGCATTGCGCGCTAATGATTTGATCTGGAACAATTTTGTTAATAATTATCTACTGGGGAAAAAACCTGCACCTTTTGATCTTTTATACTGGAACGCTGATTCAACTAACATACCAGAAAAAGTACACAGCTTTTATCTGCGACAGATGTATCTCTATAATAATCTGATTAAACCCAATCAAATGCGCATCAAAGGCACACCATTAGATTTAAGTAAAATCACGATACCGAGTTATTTTTTAGCGGCTAAAAGCGATCACATTGTCCCTTGGCAAGCTTGTTATAATGGCCTTAAATATTATGGCGGCGATAAAAAATTTGTCCTGACGGCTTCCGGGCATGTGGCTGGGGTTATTAATCCACCAGAGAAACAAAAATATAGCTACTGGTTGAATGAAGAATTGCCTGAAGATCCAAAGCAATGGGAACGTGATGCTATACAATACTCAGGATCGTGGTGGACGGACTGGGCACAGTGGTTAAAACTGCAGGCTGGAGCGAAAATTGCAGTGCCTAAAAGACAAGGTGTGTACAAATCAATTGAAGATGCACCAGGAACTTATGTTAAACTACGTGCTTGAGTGCAGTCCACCTGTGCAATCAAATCCTGACCTGAGATATATCAATCTTTAAAAACCACCTCCGGCAACACGACCTTTTCACGGCAAATTTTTTCCACTGGTGCTAATACCAACGCCACGCCTTCTATGACTATTTTTCCATCTTGATTGGTACATTGGCACGCCAATTCCACATGATGTTTGCCCGGAAATTTTTGTGTCACAGTGACTGTTGCGGTAATTGTGTCACCTACACCCACCGGATACAGAAATTTAAGCGACTGGCTTAAATAAATAGCGCCAGGTCCCGGCAACTTAGTGCCTAACACCGTAGAGATTAACGCCCCACCCCACATACCGTGCGCAACAACTTTATGAAATATATGCGTTTTTGCATATTCAACATCAACATGGGCTGGATTAATATCACCTGATACAATGGCAAATAGATGAATATCTTTCTCAGTTAATTGATGCGACACACTAGCCGTATCACCTAACTGAATTTCATCAAAAGTATAATTAATCAGAAAATCATCTTGAGATTGCATTCTTACTCTTTTTCTTTAACCATCTTATCTGCAAACGGTTTTACAGCAGCAGCAACGATCGGATTGATATTCTTGGCACTGTTTTCTAACCACTTGGTAAAATCAGCAAAATTCTCCAAAGCAACATTCAAAGTTCTTTGTGAGCAATTGGCATAGGTGGCACTCATTTCATTGGCAATATCAAATAGGCCTTCAGAACCTTTAGTTGTACCGAGATTCTTTATGTGCTTGGAACTGACATCGATAATGTCATTGAGATTTTCGATAGAGCATTCATTCGCTCTTTTGATGACATTGGCAGTGATTTTGTTGAGTAGGTTGACTTGTTCAAATAGATCTTTGTTACTCATGGCAATATCCTTCCTTATTGAGTTGGGCAAATTATTGTGCATTGCACAATTTAATAGTAGCCCTACCCTGCTGGATTGTCAAGCAACCGCCTATTAGCTTAGGCCTAATGCAGCAATTAAGGAAAATTTGACTAGAGCGCTCCCTTATTGCTCCCTCGCTAAAATTTAACTTACTTTGTTTTCCTGGGTGACGCGTCGCTTTTAGGATTTTCTGGCCCCTCTATAAGTGAATCATCTTTCTTGATTCTTTTTCGAGAACAATTCATATAGGCAAAGCAGCTGACGACCATATTTCCAAAGTTTAAAGTGGTATTTTTTATTCCATCAGCTAAAGCGAATATCATAAAAACTAAACCTGATTTCTCGTTGCTTGTGCTGTTTTCATGCCTTGATTCACCTGTCAAAACAGCCCCAGTCTCAATATCTTCAGAGGGATTTGTGGATAGAGCGCTTTTTGTGTTTTTCGGCATTAATTTTATCGCGACAACTAAGGGGATAATTGCAACCCCTGCGAATCTTAAAATGACATCTTGTCTGTCAAAGATTAAACCACCACCAACAGCACCTGCTGCAATAAAAAAGCTTAAGCCGCACATCATTTTTGCAAGTTCGCATGCACATTTATCACTCTCATTCTCATAACCTGATGACGCTAGGTCATTATCATCGTCGTAATTTCCGAAATCTGTTTGGTTTGCGGTGTTGGCCAGTCCGCTGATACATGCCCCTACAAGGCATATTGCGCAGCTGCCTGATAGTATAACAACCGCCCATGGAATTCCGTTCCAGGGTTCTTCCATGTTAATTGCCAAGTTTCGAGCCGCTACACAAATCACTCCACCAATTGTAGCGAAGATACTCTTTTGTATAGCGCAATTTCTTCGATTTTCTTGAAATGTTTCTCTATCGGGATCTCTGCAAATGGCCCTGAAGACTCCCTCAACACCACATTTTTTTTTCCTCTCGTCTGACATCTCATATCTCTTTAAGTTAATGGACAGTAACCGTTGACCATAGAATAAAATATTAGTCGCCCAGAGTGCTAATTGACAACAGTCCCTAATATTTCTGCGTTTTTTTCAATCAGCGTTTACAAAACAAGCAACTTTGCTTTGGACTTAAACTTCGCATCTTAAGGTGTAATGCGTATGTATTAAATTAATTTCTCAAACAGGTTACAATTGTTTTTTAGTATTTCTAGACGGCTTTTTTTGATCATCTTCATCCGATGTCCACATTTTCTGCTGCAAATTAAAAAACTCCTGCATCCATTCAAACGGTACTTTTGACCACTCTTGAAATAGATCTTGCGGATGTTGGTTCAAACGCTGTTTCTGCTGAATGAAAAAACTCAAGCTCTGTTCGAGGTAACGTGATAACAAACTTTGGGCATTATCGCTGTAACTACGAATTAGATGCTGCAACACTTCCAGGGAAAATACTGGATCTGCACTCTCCTCTTGCTCAGAAATAATCAATAACAAAGTGCTTTTAGTAATATCAGCACCAGTTTTAGCTTCTATGACACGAAAACTGACATTATTCAGGACTAACTGCCTGATTTCCTCCAAGGTAATATAACGGCTTAATTCTGTATCATATAAACGCCGATTGGCGTATTTTTTTATAATTCGGGGGGTGGAATTCATAAGATATTTTCCTGTAAAAGCAATTTCCCCACACCCCCTTCTCCCCTTGTGGGAGAAGGAAGTAGCTATTTATTCAACAATACCCCCACAAGTGCAGAGGAATACAGTGCTTAGCTTAACACCTATGCCTACTCCGACTCAGATGGTGGACCTGCTGCCACTAAATTTAACTTCGGTTCACCACAGTATTTAGCAATGTCATCACGCGTCGCATCACGCAACCGAATGATTTCCTCCCACTGCTGTGAGCTCGGAGAAATTGGCGCGAGAATGGTCACGGTAATTGCTCCATGGCGTGGCAACCAACTGAAATCAGAGCGTAAAATATGTCGTGTCCCTTGAATGGCAATTGGGCAGACCTCTCTACCCGCCTCTACCGCCGCCTTGAACGCGCCCAGCTTGAAAGGCCTCACCCCCTGCGCAGCAGTAAAAGTGCCTTCAGGAAAAATCAAAACTGACCTGCCTTGCTGCAAAGTAGTGACAATGGTTTCTAACTCTGTTGTCCCTTTGACAAAATCACTACGATCCACTGTGATGTAATGGAGCTTTTTAATTAAAGAACCAATAATTGGCGTTTGCAACAATTCACTTTTAGCGACAAATGCAAAATCGATCGGCATCGTTGCAATTAATACCAAAGCATCTAGATAACTGCTATGGTTTGCAACTAGGATGAGAGCTTTGGAATGGGCTAGATTTTGTTGACCAGTCACCTTGGGGCTGCTGCCTATTAACCATAAAAACCCTTTCGCCCAATAACGCACCAATTTGCCGGCAGCAGGGCTGGTTTCCGGTATTATCAAAGTAATTAACCAAGCCGGAATGAGCGTTAACGCTAATACAGAATAACTATACACCCCATAAAGCAACCGCCCCACTTTTTGCAGCAGGTTGCTGATACGTGGCACTAATCCCGCAGCCCCTAATCTGGCAATTTGTCGCCAAGGAGCCACCTTGCGTTGCTCCGCAAAGCCATTACGTAACCAAATTTCCTGACTGCTGGAACGACGTAGTTTACCGCTAGAAGTTTTAGGAATGGCGCCTGGTAGAACCAAAAGTACTACATCAGGCGGCATATCGATTCCCTCCACAATTTTTTCTATAATTCTCCGCTCTATATCCGCTAGCATTGCGGGCTGTTGTTCTCTGGTTTCTGCGACAATAATAATTTTTTCTGTCCCAAGCAAAGGGTCCTTGGCGCCAAATGCCACGACACAACCTTTACGCACGCCAGGCACTTCGCTGGCAATTTCTTCCAGTTCTTGAGGGTAAAAATTACGCCCCCCTTTGATAATGATATCCTTGCGTCTACCGGTTATATACACTTCGCCATCAGCCAAATAAGCAAAATCACCTGAATCCCACCAACCGGCTTGATAAATCGCCTGAGTTTTTTCTGGCGCATTAAAATAACCCTGCATACTGGAAGGACCGCGAAATTGCAATGAACCCTCAACACGCTCAGCCACTGGCATATGTTGTGAATCTACAATACGGATTTCATGACCACAAAGCACTTTGCCACAAGAAGGAAATTGTAACGGTGATAAATCGTCAGCCGTAGCGGGTACAGCCCTATGTTCAGTATCAAAAATTTGGCGATTGATTTTATCGATACGCGCTGGCCGCCCCAAAGGCGGTATGGTCAAACCGACTGAGGATTCAGCAAGGCCATAAACCGGCAGTAAAGTCTGCTCTGATAAACCAAAAGCTTTAAAGCGCGCATTAAACCGGGAAATGGTTTCAGGATTCACTGCTTCTGCGCCATTTAATGCCACCCGCCAACAACTAAGATCTAACCCTTCCAACGCTTCATCAGGAATTCTCCGCACACAAAGCTCGTAAGCAAAATTAGGGGCAGCAGAGATAGTCGCTCGATGTGCATGAATCGCCCAGAGCCAACGTTGCGGTTCTGTCAGAAAAGTTAAGGGTGACAGAATCGTCACCGGCAATCCAAAATATAAACTCCCCAACCATGCCCCGATCAAACCCATATCATGGTACAAGGGTAACCAGCTGACCACCACATCCGTCGGTTTGACTTCCAAAGCCTGGCCAAAAGCGCGGATATTCGACAGTAAATTATAATGTGTTAGCTGCACACCTTTAGGATCTCCGGTACTACCAGACGTATATTGAATTAATGCATTCGCATCTCCTCGTACTGGTACATTAACCGGCTTGCCATGATGGCGCATTAATTCAGCGGCGCTCAACACCTGGGTGAGACTAGGGACAAAGGGTCGTAATAGCTGCACCATATTCTCAATGCGATATCCCGTTATCAGCAATTGCACTTCTGCATTATTAAGAATCACAGCTGCACGTTTGGCATAATCTTCAATGCGATCAAGTCGAAAAGGCGGATACGTAGGCACTGGAACACCACCCGCTAACAACACGCCAAAAAAAGCATAAAAGAATTCACGACTGGTGGGTAGCATCAAAGCGACCCTGCCCCCTTGCACTAAACCATGCTCCAACAAACCTGCGGCTACACCTAAGCTTGCTTCCAGTAACTGACCATAAGTAATAATTTGTTCCTCACCTGATTCCTGCTGTAAATAAATATGCGGACGTTTGGGTTCTACATTGGCGTAACTGAATAAAACTTCTGTCAATGTCACCGCACCGGTCGGCACGATAGCCGCCTGGGTAGTGCTGATGATTGTCTGCTGACGAAACAAATTTTTTTCTGCCGGTTCAGCCTTGGTAATTGCATCGATCAGATCTTTTAATGTGCGTGCATCAAATACTAAACGTTCCGGTAGACGTACGGCGAAATTTTGCTGTAACCGTAGCATTAATTCCACTCGTTCCAAACTACCCAATCCCAGATCTTTATCTAATGCAGCATGGGGATTGACCGCCCGCGCTGCACGGTCATTACCTAACTCCATAGTAAATTCGCGCACGATACCTAAAACTTGGGACTCAATGGTAGTTTTTGAAGATTGAGAAGATTGCATAATACGCTCTGATTGTTTATTGATCTTATAAATGTGGAGAGATTTTATCATACCTAGATAAAATATATGGTAATATCAGCTGCCTAACTTCTCCCCATAAGAAAAAATGACCAGAAAAATTGCAATCTACCCATATGACAGTCACTGGCCTCTATTATTTGCCGCTGAATCTAAAAAGATCAAAAATGCTTTAGGCGACAACTGCATTGCCATTCATCACATCGGCAGCACCTCTATTCCCGGTCTTGCCGCTAAACCGGTGATTGATATGATCCCTGAGGTCAGAGATATTTGCGTAGTTGACCAACACAATGCAGCGATGCAAAGCTTAGGTTATATTCCACAGGGTGAAAATGGTATACCCTTCCGCCGTTTTTTCCAAAAAACCGATGACACCACCTGCAACGTGCACGTATTTGCCAGCGGCAATCCAGAAATTACACGTCATATTTTATTTCGTGATTATCTACGCACTCATCATAAAGAGCGGGATGTTTACGCCGACTTAAAGCAACAATTAGCCCAACAATTTCCACATGATATTGACAGTTACATTAGCGGTAAACAAGGCTTCATCGAAGACATCGTGCAGCAGGCCGGTTTTAACGATTACCGTTTAATCATACCACGCTCGATACGCGAGCTAGCGTATTTTCACCGCATCAACAGACAACTCGACCCAACATTCACTCTCACCAATCATTATCATTTCTTATTTATCAAAGGTAGTAATGCCATTGGCACAGCACATATTGAATTGCTAGAAGCTAATCAATGTGTCATACGCAACATCACAATTGATCCAATGGAGCAATACCAAAGCGAAGGACTTAAATTATTAAAACTGCTAGAAAAATGGATTTTTGAGAAAAATTATTCTCTACTGGAAACCTTCGAGATTTAATGACTACAGAAACGTTAAAAATTTTCACACAATTAGCCGGTAACTGGCATTTCCACCGCACATTATCAACTGCCGGCTCCGTCACCGGCAATGCCCACTTTGAATTAGTAGCGCCCAATATTTTGCACTACAAAGAGCACGGCGTGTTCACTACTGATACTCAAAAAACTTATCAAGTATCTCGGGAATATGGTTATTGCTATGATGCAACTCAAGATAAAGTGGCTGTATATTTTTTATGCGCGAACCAGCTGGATTATTTGTTTCATGAGTTGAATTTTACCTCTGAAAAGGATGACCTGTTAACAGCAACCGGCATTCATGTCTGTCGTGAAGATAGATATTCTGCACTTTATGAATTTGTTCACGCAAATGAGTTTAATATTACTTACCACGTTATGGGACCAAGAAAAAATTATGTTTCCACGACAGTATTCAAAAGAAATTAATGCATGTAAAAACATATTAGCATCTTGTTTATTTTTAAAAAATTTATCAACTCACTTTAGACATTCAAACGCATACAGAAATATATGCATTCATTAGCACAGTAAAAATTGTGATTAAACTGACAAACTGCATAGCTTTATTCCTACGGAAATTCTCCATGATACTTTTCTCAAAAAAATACATCCTCGCGGGCTCCATCGGCACCCTGATCGAATGGGCAGAATTTTGTTTCTACGGCTACATGGTTGTGCAATTTTCTCACCTGTTCTTTCCCATGCTAACAGCCAATGCCAGTATCATTGCTGGATTTGGGACTTTTGCCATGAGTTATATTGCAAGGCCGCTGGGTAGTATTATCTTTGGACATATTGGCGACAAGCTAGGAAGACAAAAAAGTTTTTCTGCTTCGATTTTGTTAATGAGCATTGCCACCTTGGGTATTGGCTTGTTGCCAACCTATGCCAGCATTGGCATCTTGGCGCCTATACTATTAATCAGCATGCGCTTTTTACAGGGTCTGGCTGTCGCGGGTGAGTATCCCAGCGCCAGTGTATTTATTATCGAAAATAATCCGCTGGCACCTTGGTTTTCATCCAGCTGGGTTGCAACTGCTTCTGCGGCGGGTATGCTGCTTGGCGGAGCTGCAGCCGCTATCGTAAGTCTCTCCTCTATGCCTGTTTGGGCTTGGCGTGTGCCATTTTGTCTAGGATTTTTTGCCTGCGTACTGGCCTTTTATATTCGCCGCCATTTGGCAGAGTCACCCGCTTACCAACAGTTGCTGCAAAGCCATAAAGTAGAAGCCATACCTATCAAAACGGTATTAAAATACTATCAAAAACCCCTGCTGCAAACTGCTGCTATTGGTGCGTTTGTCGGTATCTTTGTTTATACCTGTAACGTTTGGTGGATTACCTTTGTGATTGAAAAAGGCTATTTTAGCGAATTTCAGGCACGAACGCTGGCAACTATTACGATGTGCTGTGTGACGATAGCGACACCGCTGATGGGTATGCTTGCACAAAAATGGCAGGGTCGACGGCTGATGATATTGGGATTGGTGGGCGATATCATGGTAGTGCCTTTGTTGTTTTTAATTAGTGCAACGCAGTCATTCTGGGCTATGTGTCTGATGGGTTTATTTTATGGGCTATGCCATGCTGCGTTTACAGCACCGATGTTTAAATATTTTGCAGATATTTTTCCTATCCAAGTACGTTACTCAGGGCAAGCCTTTGGTTGGAATATAGCGGTGGCTATTTTTGGCAGCAGCGCACCTTTGCTAGCGCAAATGTTAGCGCGAAATGATTTAGTGTGGGTATTGGTAAGTTATGTGGTTATGTTTGGCTTGATTGCTTTAGGTCTTAATGGGAAAACTCGAGGCAGTATTATACCTTCTATACAGCGACTGCCATCCTGAGCGTGAGCAAAGGATGGCAGTCATAAAAAAACTATTTCTCTAAAGTCGCACCTTTGACCTGACCCTTCACTTCGGATGAACCGCCTCTAATCACCACCGTTCCTTTACCAGATTCAAAGTTGATATTACCTTGTACTGTCGAACCTTTCAGATAAAGTGTTTGCTTTTTATCATTGTCTTTAACTATTACATTGCCAGTCACCACCACATTGTCTAAGTTAATTTCTTCCGCATTGACGGTTAAATTTCCAAAATGACTTTGTGCTGCATCCAATGGACCAATAACCTCTGTATCTCCAGAAACAAAAAGGCCTTTGACTTTCACAGGCCCGGTCACATCTAATTTACCTGTTTGCACTTGGCTGGCATCAAAAGGACCTGTGACTTTTAGCTCGCCAAAACGACCGTTAGTACTACTCGTCACGGGCCCAGTAAATTCCGCTCCCCCTGCAACCTCCAGATCTTTAAACTGTACTGGTCCTGTCACCACCACGGAATCGGCTTTCACTTGATTTAAATTAGCAGGCCCATAAACCGTCACTGCATCCAGATTTGACTTAGATAAATGTGTGGGTCCGTAATAATCAACAGCCTGGGCTACACCGGCAACTAACATGCTAACAGCTAAAACTCCAAAAATTTTTTTCATTGTCTTTCTCCAGAGTAGTATTCATATAAATGATAAGGTTCGACTGTGCGCTCATCAGTGCCTATGCGGCGCCAGCCTAATTTTTCATAGTAGCGACAAGCACGCATATTTCCGATATGCACCTTTAGGGTCAATGGTTGCGGGAAGCATTCTAGCGCCTTTTTTAATAATTTTGTACCAATACCATGTCCTTGCCATTCCGATGCAATAAACAAGTTATGGATAAAACTGGTTTTAGCATAAACCGATATAAACCCAGCTATTTCAGGTATGGCATGGGCATTTTTTACTTCTGCAACCCATACTTCTTCCCCGGCAACTGATTCGTGATAATCATAGAATTTAAATTTCTCTGGCTTTTCCCAAGTAAATATTTGCTGGCGGACTGATTGATAGAGTTTTGCCAAGTTAGGTGTATCTTCAGGAATTGCCTGTCTAATGATTAACCTATGATAAACTCTTGAAAAATCTTTTTTGGAGAACCGCATGTACACTGACCTTCGCAGCAAATCAAAAAAAGCAGGATTACCTCCAGGAACTCCGGTTTACACTGGGAAGTACCAAAACGTAACCTCCAGCATTACCACTCTCTCCTTCTCAACCCAAGAGGTCAAAGAAACGCAAGGCACCGATATAAAGGCTTGTTTATCGCCTACAACCGACCTCACCACTTGGGTACAAGTCACCGGTCTAAATAATGCCGAATTGATTGAACAAATAGCCCAAACCTATCAATTGCATCCATTGACCGTCGAAGATATTCTCAATGTTGAGCAACGCTGTAAAGTTGAAGAGTTTGATAACTATTTTTTTATCACTCTGAAACTACTTGCCTGGGATTCCACGCTGCATACTGTCTCTGTAGAGCAATTAAGTCTAGTGTTTGGCAGCAATTTTGTATTATCGTTTCAGGAACATGAAACCCGCTTGTTTGATAATATCCGCACCCGCTTACACGGCAACCCTACCCAGCGTCTACGCCAACACGGCAGTGATTATTTAGTTTATCGTCTGATGGATGCGGTTATCGATCAATATTTTGTCGTGCTAGAAACCATCAGCGATCAGATTGAAAGCATAGAAGAGCGGATTATTGTTAATCCCTCTACTAAGAATTCGCGCGTGCTTTATCGTCTAAAACGTCAGGTACTCATGCTACGTAAAGCTATCTGGCCTATGCGAGAAGCCATCAGCCGCTTGCTGCAGATAGATAGCGCTGTGATCACGCCATTTACGCATTTATATCTGCGCGATGTCTATGACCATACCGTACAGGCTGTCGATACGGTTGAAACCTTCCGCGATATGTTATCCAGCATTTTGGATATGTATTTATCTAGCTTAACTAACCGCATGAATGAAATAATGAAAGTGTTGACCATTATCGCCACTATTTTCATTCCCGTCACTTTTATCGCCAGTATCTACGGCATGAATTTCGTTAATATGCCAGAACTGCACTGGCGATTTGGTTATCCGGCGACTTTAATCGTCATGCTGGTCATAATCATCACTATGCTCGTTTATTTTAAGAAGAACCGTTGGTTATGAATACCATAACCTATTGTTTTTGCAAATTAAGCCAATGCTGTTATCATACGCTCGATCAGGGTATTTTCTAAACATTTCTTAAGGATTTTTACTCACCAGGAGGGTTTTCAATGAATCTATCAGTCCAATTGAATCAAAGCCGTGGCTGGTTATTTGCCTATGGCATTCTCTTAATTATCTTAGGCATTATAGCCATCAGTGTCGCAGCACTCACCACACTAATTTCAGTTGTATTTTTAGGGATATTACTGCTGCTGGGCGGCATCTTTGCCCTGTATGATACGTTCAAATCCTGGCGCCACAAACCGGGTTCGTTTATTTTACATTTAATTCTTGCGTTGTTATTTATCGCCGCCGGTATCATGCTGATTGAAAAGCCGATCTTAGGCGCTATATCCTTAACACTATTATTGGCGGTTTTCTATATAGTTGTCGGTATTTTCCGTATCATTACCGCACTGTCGTTAAATATAGCCTTTAAAGGTTGGCATATCGTCAGTGGCATTATTGCGTTGGTACTGGGAATTCTGATTTTGGCTCATCTGCCAGCATCTAGCTTACTGATTATTGGATTGTTTATTGGGATTGACCTGATATTTAGTGGTTTGGGATATTTTTTACTGGCTCTGGCTAATAAAAACCGTGGCTTAGCTGCATAATAACGGAATATACCTTTGCCCTTCTCCCCTTGTGGGAGAAGGTGTCCAAAGGGCGGATGAGGGGTGAGTTTGGATTAACTTTAAGCAGTAAATGCCACTGCAAGCTTACCCCTCATCCGCCCTAACGGGCACCTTCTCCCACAAGGGGAGAAGGGAAATAGCTAAGGCCATGAGAAGGAAAAAAATTAAGACTCCCAAATAGCCACCGCTCGCGTCCACCCTGCTGACGCCGCTTTGATTTTTACCGGAAAACAAGACACAGTAAATCCCGTTGCCGGCAAGCTTTCCAGATTATGTAATTTTTCTAAATGACAATAACTAATTTCACGTCCCGCTTTATGTCCTTCCCAAATTAACCCGGCATCTTGAGTCGCCAAGTATTTTTCTCTGGTATGTACAAAAGGTGCATCCCAACTCCAGCCATCAATGCCGGTGATTTTCACTCCCTGTTCCAAAATATAAAGCGTCGCCTCTCGCCCCATCCCACAACCTGCACTAACATAATCATCATGACCATAACGACTGCCCGCACGGGTATTAATCAATACAATCTCTAACGGCTTTAACACATGCGAAATACGCTTTAACTCAGCAATCACATCATCTCGCGTAACAACATAACCATCCGCAAAATGCCGAAAATCCAACTTTACACCCGGTTGAAAGCACCACTCCAACGGCACTTCATCAATCGCAATCGCCGGTTTATCTTTATCCATAACCGTGGCAAAATGGTAAGGTGCATCCAGGTGAGTCCCATTATGTGTAATTAAATTAACACGCTCATAAGCCCAACCCTCACCTTCAGGTAAATCGTTTTTATCAAGTCCCGGAAAAAAATTCATCAACTCATGAACCGTCTGTTGATGAGAAAAATATTCAACCTGCGGTTCATAACCCGCAGGATCAGATTTGACGTTATTCTCAATAGGAATTGATAAATCAATAAATTTTTTTGGCATGACAATATTCCTTATCAAGTAAAAAACAAAGTAAGGTCACAAGAAACCCTCTATGAGTACATCAAATTATACTGACAACCCACCGCCTCAGCTACTCACGCTAGGAAATGGTAATGGCAATGACACACGCCGCATCGCCATTCGCGCTCGCAGCGGTGCTAGCCCTGGCTTATTCTGGCTAGGTGGTTTCATGTCAGATATGCAAGGTACTAAAGCTGCCGCCATAGATCATTTTGCTAAAAACCAAAACCGCGCCTGCGTTCGCTTTGATTATTCAGGCCATGGCGAATCCACTGGCGAATTTAAAGAGGGTACTATCGGACGCTGGCTAGAAGAAAGCCTAGCAGTATTTGAAACCTATTGTGAAGGTCCGCAAGTAGTCATTGGTTCTTCTATGGGAGGCTGGCTGGCTTTATTACTGGCAAAAGCTTTGCGCCAACGCCAACCTGCCAAACAATCCATTGCCGGCTTAGTATTGATCGCCCCTGCCGTCGATTTTACTGAAGTACTGATATCACAAAAACTACCAGAAGAAATGCGACAGGAGATCGAACAACAAGGTTTTCTGCTACAACCCTCAGAATACTCGGAACAACCTTACTGCATCACACGACAACTCTTAGAAGAAGGCCGCAATCACCTGCTACTAGGCCAAACCATAGAAACTACTTGTCCCGTACGTATCATTCAAGGCATGGAAGATGTCGACGTGCCCTGGACACATGTCAGTGAATTACTACCCGCATTTTCCGGAGGCGATGTTGTGCTGACACTCATCAAAGATGGGGATCATAGACTAGCACGACCGCAGGATATCAACCGGTTACTGACGGTGGTTCAAGAATTCACTGCTCACCCCTTTGAAAAAAGGGGTGACACATGTAGTAAATGTGGCTTTAAAGTAAGGCTAAAGTAGCGGCGAGGGGCTCATCAGACCGTCGGGTTCAAGGATGAACCCGTCGAGCGTACACGGACGTATTCACAGCGTGTCTGATGAGCCCCTCCCCGCTACTTTCGCCGATAAGCGGCACAATCACCTTCTATTCCGGCAACACCTTCCCCTCTGCATATTCCTCACGCTTTTCCTCCGCCACAAACATATACATCGCCGGCACTACAAATAACGTAAATAAAGTACCAATTGCAATCCCAGTTGAAATAACCAACCCAATATTAAAACGACTGACCGCCCCCGCTCCCGTAGCCGTCAACAACGGCACCACCCCCAACACCATCGCCGCCGTCGTCATTAAAATGGGTCGCAAACGAATTGTTGCCGCCATTTCCACTGCTTCACGCTTAGGCATACCTTGCTTCTGCAAATCATTCGCAAACTGCACAATCAAAATACCATGCTTACTAATCAACCCAATCAGTGTCACCAAACCCACTTCCGTATAAATATTCAAACTCACCCCACCAACGCCCAAACTCACAAAAATCATCGCCCCACAAATCGACATAGGCACACTAATCATCACAATCAACGGATCGCGAAAACTCTCAAACAACGCCGCCAAAGCTAAAAAAATAATCACCAAAGCAAAGAAAAACGTCACAATCAAAGCATTCGTTTCCTGCTTAAACTGCCGCGACTGTCCCGCATAATCAATTGTGTAACCTTGTGGTAACACTTTACTGGCAATCGCCCTCAAAGTATCCAACGCTTGCCCTTGTGTCACACCCGGCATAGGCACCGCTGACAAAGTGGCCGAATTCAACTGCTGAAAATGATTCAAGGTTTCAGGAACCACGGCATTTTTTAAACTCACAACCGTCGATAAAGGCACCGCAGTTCCATCTTGGGCGGTAATATAATAATTACGCAATTGATCGTAATTGATACGTTCTGCACGTCTCACCTGCGGAATCACCCGATAGGAACGCCCCTGCAAGGTAAAGTAATTAACATAATTTTCACTGAGATTGGATGACAATACATTCCCGATATCTTGCATGGTTAATCCCAGCTCAGATGCCTTATCACGATCAATCACAATGGTCGGTTGTGATTT
Source organism: Gammaproteobacteria bacterium (assembly GCA_035546635.1). Lineage (NCBI taxonomy): Bacteria > Pseudomonadati > Pseudomonadota > Gammaproteobacteria > Gammaproteobacteria bacterium. The sequence continues at coordinate 118,814 of DASZWJ010000028.1, read as the reverse complement.
ATCAATTTTAAGATCACTATCCACATACAAAAACAAACCACTACTTTGTGCCTGCTGCATAATCGTTTGAGCGACCTCATTCAATGCACCAAAGGGTTCAGTCGTCTGTATCACAAATTGCACCGGCAGACCTCTTCCCCCACCTGGCAGAGGTGGGGGCTGAAAAGCCGCGCCCTTAATTCCAGAGATACCATCTAACATATGCTGCACGATCGGCGTTAATGTCATTGCCGTGCGTTTGCGCAAATCCCAAGGCTTTAGCCCATCACCGACAATACTACTGTTTAAACCTGAAATACCGTCTAAAGAAAATACATGGTCGGTTTCAGGTAGGCGCATAAAACCTTTGGCAACTTGCTGTGAAAACAATTCAGTCTGCCCCAAAGATGCATTCGGCGCTGCCGTCAACTGCGTAATAATAATCCCCTGGTCTTCAATGGGCGCTAATTCAGATTTAGACGTAAAATATAACCAAACAATACTCGTCAAAATAATCACTGCAAATACTGCCGTCACCGGCAAATAATCCAATGATATGGTTAATACCCGATGATAATTAACCCGCAAACGCTCAAAAGTTCGATTAATTAAGGCGGCAAAACCTTTACCGTCTTCATGATTTTTTGGAGGTTTAAGCAACAGCGAACACATCATAGGCGATAGCGTTAAGGCAATAATCGCAGAAACCGCTACAGCACCCGCCAAAGTAAAAGCAAACTCGGTAAATAACGCACCGGTTAATCCTCCCATAAATCCAATCGGGATATACACAGCAATTAACACCACTGAAATGGCGATAATTGGATTTGCCAACTCGCGTGCACCTGCAATAGCTGCTGCCATTGGTGTCATACCTTGTTCCAGATGACGTTCAATATTTTCGACTACGATAATGGCATCATCTACCACCAAACCAATCGCCAACACTAGCGCCAACAACGTCAATAAATTGATGGAATAACCCAACAGAAACATGATAAAAAAAGCGCCAATCAAAGACAAAGGCATGGCAATGGCTGGAACGATCACTGAACGCACACTGCCTAAAAATAAGAAGATCACTACCGTAACAATGAGCAATGCCTCAGTTAATGAAAAAATCACTTCATGAATAGAACTGTTCACATAGCGTGACGCATCATAAACAATTCTAGCCTGCAATCCTTGAGGTAACTGCTGGCTGATTTCTGGGAAAGCCTTTCTAACAGACTGAATCACCGATAATAAATTGGCTTTAGGTGCAACTTGAATGCCAATATAGACGGCAGGTTGGTCATCAAAACGCACAGAGGTATTATAATCTGAAGAGCCCAATGTCACTTTCGCCACATCACGGAGGCGCACAATTGAGCCATTTTTCGACTTAAGAATCAGATTGCGAAATTCATCGACGCTATGCAATCCAGTAGTTGATGCCAGATTGACGGTAATCATATCACCATCGGTACGCCCTGCTGCTGAAATAAAATCATTCGCGGCTAATGCATTGCTGACATCGGCGGCCGTGATCCCGTAAGCGGCTACTTTAATCGGATCCAACCAAGCGCGCAGTGCGAACTGACGCTCACCAATAATTTCCGCCTGTTGCACGCCATTGATTGCTTGTAACTTTGGTTGCACGACACGCAGCAGATAATCAGTCACTTTATTATTTGGCAGGACTTTGCTGTAAAAGCCCATATACATAGAATCAATGGTTTCACCTACTGCTACAGTGATAACCGGTAATTGCGCTTCTTTAGGCAATTGATTTAATACCGCATTGACTTTGGTATTAATGTCGCTCAATGCGCGATTGGAATCGTAATTCAGTTGTAAATTAACTTGTATAACACTGGAATTTTGATAACTGGAAGAGGTCATATAATCAATGCCATTGGCTTGCGCAATGGAATTTTCTAATGGTGTAGTGATGAAGCCGGCCATCACATCAGGATCTGCACCATAATAAAGTGTCGTTACCGTCACAACCGCATTTTCAGTGTAGGGAAATTGCCGGATGGGTAATAATCCGAAAGAACGCAGGCCAAGTACTAAAATCAGCAAGCTCACAACCGTGGCTAGTACTGGACGTTGAATGAAAATATCAGTAATCCGTTTCATGTGAGATTATTTTTCCTAAAATAAAATGTACCTTATTCCTTCTCCCCTTGTCAGAGAAGGAATAAAGTTAGGGCTATAAGAGAAAAACTCACAACCTATTCTTCCACCGTCCGCGGCGCAGGATTATTACTCGGCTGAATTTGATTATTGATGGCGACTCGACTGCCATTTCTCAGCTTAAGCTGTCCTGAAGTTACTATCCAATCCCCAGGTTGCAAACCATTTAAAACAGCAACCTGATCACCCCGCGTCTCGCCGACGGTAATAAATTGTTGCTGCACTGTCAGTTCTTCTGACTTTTTAGCTTTAATATTTTTGCCTTTAATCACATACACCAATTCCCCATAAGGGTTAAAACTCACCGCGCTTTGCGGCAAGGTAAGAAATTGCTGTTTCGCACCTGCCACCACATTGACGGTGCCAAACATGCCAGGTAACAATTTATAATGCGGATTGTTAAATGTAGCTTCCACTTGAACATTACGCGTTGCTGTATCCACTTCAGGATTAATCGTTGTGACTTTGCCAGTAAACTCCTGTCCAGGATAAGTATCAGTCGTCAGATGCACCACTTGACCAATTCCAACCTGAACGAGTTGCTGCTGTGGTAAATAAAAATCCACATAAATGGGGTCTAGAGATTGTAGCGTTACCACTTTGTCTCCTGGATTTAGATATTGACCCGGATTAACCAAATTAATTCCTAAACGCCCAGCAAAAGGTGCACGTAACAATTTTTTATCAATCGTTGCTTCTTGTTCTGTCACTTGCGCTGCTAAGCTTTTTAAATTAGCCGTATCGCTATCTAAAGTCGCTTTGCTAACTGCTGAAATCGCATATTGCGCTTTATCACGTTTATAAACTGTTTCGGCCAAAACTTCATTGGCTTGTAGCGAATGCAACTGCGCCACATCAGTATCGATGTTCAACTCCACCAATAAGTCACCGGCTTTGACATCCGCTCCTGGGATAAAAAGGATACTTCGCACCATGCCAGCCAGCTCAGTAGTCACATCTACCCCACGCACCGCCCGTAAACTGCCGCTGGCTCTGATGTAAGGCTGCCATTTTTGATATTGCACTTGCATTGCCGATACGGTCACAACTGGTGATTTGCCAGCCGCCATAAATTTAGCGGTCATGTGACTTTGAAATGCCTTGTAGACAAAAATAAGACTGAATATGACCAATACGCAAATCAGCATTTTAATCATGGCTTTTTTGGTAGAGCCTTGCATGGGTATCTCCTTGTTGAATCAATCTCTTACAGCCCTAACCTTTTTCCTTCTCCCGTCTGTGACCGAAGGGAATCCCCTTGTGGGATGGGAGAAGGGAAAAAGTCAAGGCTGTAAGAGAAACTAAGTTGCCACAGCCCCAGGATTATTCCACCACCCCCCACCCAATGCCTGAAACAAAGCCGCCGTATCAGTAAACCGTTGCGCTTCTGCTTGCACCCTGGCAATGCGTGTCTGTTGATATTGAATTTCAGCGTTGAGCAATGATAAATAATTCACCGCACCTAATTTAAATTGCTGACGAGTTAAACGTAAGGTACCACGAGCTGATGACTCAGCTTGGGTTTGTGCGCGTAAAGCTATCGCGTCATATTGCAATGCTCGTAAAGCGTCTGCCACATTTTGAAAAGCTTGCAACACCGTCTCACGATATTGCGCCGCCGCCTGTTGGTAGGCATCAATCGCAGCACGACGTTTTGCCAGCAAAGCACCGCCATTGAAGATAGTCTGCATCACCTGACCTTCGATATCCCAAATTTCACTACTGTGCTTAAATAAATCTTTGAGCTGATTGGCCGTGGCGCCATAGTAGCCATTTAGCGTAAATTGCGGTAATAAATTGGCGGTCGCCACGCCAATTTGGGCGCTGGCCGCATGCATTAGGGCTTCAGCCGCACGCACATCCGGTCTTTGTGCCACTAAGCGCGACGGTAAACTAATAGGTAAATGCGTAGGCAACTTTAGCTGCGACAAATCAAATACCGGCAATTGATCGTCACTCGGTAGTCTGCCAACCAACACTGCCAACGCATGGCGTGTTTGCGCTAAACTTTTTTCTAGCGGCGGCAAGGTTGCATAGGTTTGTGCCAACAATGTTTGCTGTGCTAACACATCCGTTCTTGCCACACCACCTAACTGAAATTGCCCGTTGATGATACGTAAAGATTCTTCTTGAGATTGGATTAATTCATACGTTGCGCTGATTTGGGCGCGCAATTGCGCTTGGGCAATGGCGGTGGTGACAATATTAGCTGTCAAGGAAAGATAAGTCGCCGCCAACTCAAAACGTTCATAATCTTCTTGCGCCCCCAGTGCTTCAATCTGTCGGCGGATGCCGCCAAACACATCCAGGGTATAAGAAACATTGACCTGAGCATTGTACAAATTAAATAGATTAGTGCCCGGTTGACCAAAGGTATTGCCAGAAAATTGTTCGCGCTGGGCGTTAAATTGCCCGGTGATTAAGGGAAATAGACCAGCGCCAATACCTGCCCAAAGATTATCATGCGCCTCACGCAATGCGGCTTGTGCGGCAGCAAGATTTGGACTGTTAGCCAGCCCCTGCTGAATTAACTCGTTTAAATCCTCTGATTGAAACAATGCCCACCACTGTGCGGGAATATCTTTATACATTTCAAATTGTTGCGCGGCGCCTCCTTGACCTTTAACGCTTGCAGTTTTCTTAGGCAGAGGGGAGGCAGTATAAGATGGAGTGGCGGGCGATGCTGGGCGATGAAAATTAGGACCAACCGCACAGCTAACTAATGCCAAAGATGAAATGGTGAATATAGCGATTCTAAAAGATAACATTCCTTGTTTTCTCTGGGTTATTCCGGCACCAGCCATTCTACCTGATAACTTCCTGACGGTTTAGTGAAATTTTGACTTAGCCAAGATAAAACTTTATTTGCCGTATCCTCCCAATGCCAAGGTGGATTAATCACTAATATCCCGGAAGACCGCAATTTAGAGCCAGCAGCCAATGCCAAAGCGTTATCCGTTAGTTTGGGCAAATGAAATTCACAGCAGAGAATTTTGCGAATGCCGCTGGCCTTTAGTTCACGATAGAAGCGTTTCACACTCGCCAATGATTTTATGGGATACCATATGGCATACACTCCAGAGCTAAAACGTTGTAGTGCTAGCTGCAAATGCTGCAGCAATAACGCAAATTCATCTGTATTTTCAAAAGGCGGGTCTATGAACACCAAACCCCGCCCTTCACGCGGCGGTAGAAATGCTTTCATTCCTTGATAACCATTTAAATGATGCACTGCGACGGATTTATCTCCAGCATATTGTTGTTTTAAAACTAAAATATCCTCGGGATGCATTTCCGTTAAAATCATCCTATCCTGCTGACGCAAGCAATATCTGGCTAATACGGGTGAGCCTGGATAAAAACGTAACTGTAATTGCCCATGCTGTTTGTTCCAAAGACGCACTAATTCTAAGTAATCAGTGATAGGCTCTGGCAGCAAAGAAGAAGTTTGTAGCATATCCCAAAGCCTGAATATGCCGGCTTTTGCTTCATTAGTTTTTTGAGCTGCTTCTGTTTGTAAATCGTAATGACTAATGCCCGCATGCGTATCCAAGTAACAAAAGGGTTTGTCTTTGGCGGATAAACTACGAATCAAGGTGATTAACAGCATATGCTTGAAGACATCAGCAAAATTTCCAGCGTGGTAGATGTGACGATAATTCATTAGCAGTTTATTTCTGTGGTATGATTTTGACTCACTATAACCCGAAAATAGTCATTTGAACAACAAAGTGCCAGGAGCCTTAATGAACACCAAAGTAAATGCCATCACTCCCACCCGTAGCGAGAATTTTCCTGACTGGTATCAAGAAGTTATTAAAGCGGCTGATCTGGCTGAACATTCCCCGGTGCGCGGTTGCATGATTTTAAAACCACGCGGCTATGCTTTATGGGAATCCGTACAACGTGTATTGGATAGAATGATTAAAGAAACTGGGCATCAAAACGTTTATTTTCCGCTATTAATTCCTTTGAGTTTTCTAGAAAAAGAAGCAGCACACGTTGAAGGCTTCGCCAAAGAATGCGCCGTCGTCACCCACTACCGCTTAGAAACTGACTCCCAGGGAAAATTAATACCTTCTCCCAACGCAGAACTCACCGAACCGCTGATTATCCGCCCCACCAGTGAAACCATTATTGGCAATGCGATGGCACGCTGGGTTCAGTCTTATCAGGATTTACCTATACTCATTAACCAGTGGTGCAATATTATGCGCTGGGAGATGCGCACTCGCATGTTTTTGCGTACCTCAGAATTTCTATGGCAAGAAGGCCATACTGCTCATGCAACTGAAGCTGAAGCCCTAGAGGAAACCCTGACCATGCTGGAAGTTTATGCACAACTGGTAGAAGAGTTTTTGGCGATTCCAGTGATTCGGGGCGAAAAAACCCCGAATGAACGCTTCCCCGGCGCAGTCAATACCTACACCATCGAAGCCATGATGCAGGATGGAAAAGCCCTGCAGGCTGGCACTTCACACTTCCTTGGACAAAATTTCTCACGCGCTTATGACATTGCCTTTACTGATAAGCAGCAGCAAACTCACCATGCCTTTACTACTTCTTGGGGTTTATCCACACGCATTATCGGCGCGCTGATTATGAGCCACAGTGATGATGATGGACTGGTAATCCCGCCTCGCATTGCACCTGAACAAATTATTATTATACCTGTGGCTATGAAAGAAGCTGATGTAGCTGAGGTTTTGGCCTATTGTACGCAACTGGCACAAGCGTTGAAACAAACTAATGCCTTTGGCGAATCTTTACGGATAACTATTGATAAAACTGAACGCCGCGCAGGAGAAAAATTTTGGGATGCGGTGAAAAAAGGCACACCTCTACGCATAGAAATTGGACGCCGTGAAATTGAAACTGGGAACCTGTCTTTATCCAGAAGAGATAAACCAGCTAAAGAAAAAACGATTTTGCAGCGCGATGAACTCTTGTCACAAGCAGGTACCATATTGGAAGAAATTCAAGACAATCTGTTGGCCAAAGCACTACAATTTCAAACTGAAAACACACTGGAAATTAACACTTTAGCTGAGCTTAAACCGTTATTTCATGCAGATGAAAACCAACGTAATTATTTTGCTTTAGCCTATTTTGATCCAGCTGTTGAAAATAATCCTGAAGTGGTAGAAATCTTCAAGGAATTAAAAATAACGACACGCTGCATTCCATTTACCGAAAGCCCTAACGAAGGCAAGTGTATTTTCTCAGGCAATAAAACCAATAAAAAAGTGATTTTAGCGCGGGCGTATTAAACTCTGCTGTAACTGCTTGCACTTTATATAAGTACGTCGTCCCGGCATGGATGCCGAGATCCAGATCACAAGGACGTGAAAGTTTTACATCCCTGTAAGCTGGATCCCGGCATCCATGCAGGGACGACGTGTTCTATGTGGGAGTGAGTAGTTACAAATATTGAAGGAATTGCCACGATGCAAAACACAGGTTTCAACAAATTAATCAAAATTCTCTTCAAGGAGCGTGCCCTAGGTATATTACTAACTACCTCTATCCTCATTTTTTTCTTACAAAATACCTTACTCGCCACCCCCTATCATCTCATCTACATGCTAATTGTATTTCTATGGCTATTCGGAACTATTCTATACGCAGAGTTTGCAATTTTTCGGCATGCTTTAGCCGTCGCCGCGCTTATCCGCGAACCTTGGGGTACTTTATTATTAACCATATCCATTGTCACCCTGGAAGTGATGCTGATTAGCAGCGTCATGCTAAACGGAACAAATACTAACCCTACCCTTGCACGTGACACGCTCTACGCGATTATTATGGTGATGCTAAATGGATTATTAGGAGCCACTTTGTTGCTTGGCGGTTGGCGTTATCGAGAACAGCAAATTAATTTATTAGGCGCTAAATCTTTTCTCTGTGTCATTTTTTTAATCGCCGTATTTAATTTAATTTTGCCGGCTTATTCACGTGGACTTGCTAGCGGCATCCTCTCGCCTTTTTTGACTATTTTTTTAATTTGCGTCTCATTAATTGTCTACGGCATTTTTTTAGGCATTCAGACAGTGCGTCATCGTAGATATTTTTTGGAGGTTGATCTAGATAAGCAAAGACATATTCATAAAGATAATGCTATTTCCTACTCTAAAAGATGGCATCTACTGTTTTTGCTCATTTATTTAATCCTGACTATGAGTTTAATCAATATAATAGCTGTACCTATCGACTATGCCATGGATAATTTGCAAGCACCACATGCCTTAGGAGGACTGTTAATCGCCATGCTGGTATTAACACCGGAGGCCTGTGTGGCTATACGGGCTGCCTTGTGCAACCAATTGCAAAATGCGGTCAACGTCATGCTGGGCTCAGTTCTGGCAGCGATTGGTTTAATTGTTCCAGCAGTGCTGGTGATGGGATTGTTGACAGGAAAAACGGTCATTTTAGGGGTGAACTATGTCAATGAGACCTTATTGTGGCTTACTTTCATTATGAGCATTCTCACCATCGGCAGCGGCCGTACCAATGTTCTACAAGGGGCAATTCATTTACTGATCTTTTTTGCCTATATTGCATTGTCGTTTTATGGCAGCACCTCCTAGAGGATGCATTTGGAAAATACAACTGAAAGCAATCTCCTTGTAGGGTGATTGTTTACTTACGTTTAATCAAATACCTCTTCTAAAGAATCTACATCGAGGACACGCTCAGCCCATAACAAGAGAGTTTCTGAATCCGTCTGTTGAATGAGAGTTAAGTAATTTTCCGGTATATCAGCAAAGCGGTGCTGTAACAAACGCATTAACATAGTAGCTTCACCTTATTTAAGGCCTTCTTTTCTACCTTCTATTCTTCCTTTCATCATACCAACACGTTCAGGGGTAGTAATAAATTCCACTTTTAGTTCCTCCTCAATCTGTTTAAGCTCTTCAGGCAATGTAATGAGCCAGTCAATCAACATATGCAGTTGAATAATATCTTGTTTAGTATAACCTTTTTCATACAGCAGGCCGGCATTTGCTAATGATGATAGATTGCAAAGCATGTTAACCAGTGATGCCGAATAATGGCAATACCGTAATCTTTCCCTCTGTAGGATAAAAAATTTTAACAAGCATCCAATAAACTACTCATGCAAAATCCCCTTATAATCCACAGTCAGTTGATCCAAACTCAAACGGTTTAAAAATAATGAATACACCATCCAAGCTGTCAGTGCTGCTAAATCTTTAAACTGTGGTGGTAAATATTTAGGTGGCGTCACAATGCCTTCTTCCTGCAAATCCGCTAATACATGTAAATCTTCCAGCGTAGTTTTGCCTAAGAATAATAACGGTATCCGGCTCTGCAGCCCATTTTTAATGGCCAAGCGGATATAATTGTAAATCAGCACAAAACCTTTGCTATAGGATAAATCTTTAGTAAAAGGACCTGCATTCGGTAGACAACCCCTAAAAACCCGAACAGCTGCATTATAACTTTCATCTTCTTTAAGACCTTCCTCACAGTAATAACGAAATACATCCAAAAAATCTGCACCACGTTCTGCCATATCAATAGCAGAAACGCGCTGCGTCAAACGCCGTACTCGATGTGGATAAGAAGAAAAAGTGAATATCTCCATAATAATCGCCAAGCCTTCCTGATTAATCGTTGATGACGGCGGACCTTTGCTGAGAAAAGTGCATACTGGCTGTGCTAGACCATTTAAAGTTGTACCAATATGAACCCAGCCTTCATGCACCTCATAAGCTCTTAAATCGCGTTCGCTGAACAAAGCGTCTTTGCGTAATTTGATATATTCAGCGCCGGCTGAAGCATCAGCGACAATATCATCGCTTAATTTGACATGAATTTGACGGTCGTCATCGCCAAAATATTGCGCAAGTCTTTCACCTAGTATTTGCACCGCCTGTTCGCTGGTGTAACATTTTTCCTCCTGAGGATCGATTTCTTGAATTTTGATGCGGCTTAAGGTGGCTGTAACTGATTCAGCTAGATCGCGCAGCGTGGGAGCACCGGCGTAGAAGGCATCTTGTGAGCTACCATAAAGCTCTTGAGAAATTTTAGTAAACTCCAGCGTGCCACGTGCTTCTATTAAGCGTATGACTTCACGGTATTCACGACAAATACGTAGCATGACATTGGCAACACCGCTGAACTGACCTAACTGGCGGCGGATATCGCGCTCTATGGCGTAGAATTCTTCTTTTTTCTCTTTGGGTTCAAACTGCAAGGCATTTTTTTGGTAGGTAGCTTCAGTCACCTGTGGTAATTCGCGGCATTTTTTTTCAAAGAACTGTGCTTGTACTTCAGCCGGCCATTTGAGTGAATTAAGAATACGTATGGGTTTTTGAGCTTCAACAATACGTTCTGACAGGGCGCGTAAAGTCTGTTTATATTGATTCAATTCAAATGGTTGCATGGTTTCGTCCTGATTGGGAGGGTTTTAGGAGTATATAACCACCTGCAGGAAAAAGCATCAAGGTACCCTGCTCATAGCGAAAAAGATGAGTAACTTAACCTAGCGCGATCCTGAAATTTACTTCAAAATACGCCGCACTAATTTTTAGCACAAAAGGAACCGCAAATGAACATAACCTGTATCTGGCATGGACATAACACCCTTGGAGAAAGTCCCCTATGGGATCATCGTGAAAATGCACTGTTTTGGGTGGATATTTATGGGTGCCAGCTACATCGTCTTAGGGTGGAAGATGGCTCATACCACAGCTGGACTATGCCAGACAAAATTACCAGCATCGGTTTAAAACAAGGCGGTGGCCTGGTAGCAACTTTTAAGTCCGCTCTGGTGGCTATTGAACTACCTTCTGGAAAAATAACTTGGCTGAATGAATTGCTAAAAAATGCAGACAATTTACGCTTTAATGAAGGAAAATGCGACCGTCAAGGACGCTATTGGGCTGGCACCATGGATATACAAGGTAAGGAACCTACTGGCGTACTGTACCAATTCGATCATAAGGCACAAGCTATTGCCCGCGATGCGGACTTTGCTATTTCTAACGGTATTGGCTGGAGTCCAGATAATCACACTATGTATTTCACCGATACCATCGCCAGAAAAATATTCCAGTATGATTTTGACCCAGAAAGCGGTTGCTTAAGCAACCGACGGCTATTTGCCACAACCCCGACTGATGCCGGTCTACCCGATGGTTTGGCTGTCGATAGCCAGGGTGATTTATGGAGCGCACATTCCTACGGCTGGCGGATTACACGTTATGCCCCTGACGGCAGCATCAAAGAGGTAATACCTATGCCTATCAGCCGCCCTACCAGTTGTTGTTTTGGCGGTAAAAACTTAAATATTCTGTATGTGACTTCAGCCCGCGGCAATTTATCGGAGGCTGATTTGCTGCGTGGACCTGATGCAGGAGGTCTCTTTGCGATGACTACGGAAGTTACAGGGATATCAGAAACTTGTTATACTTATAAATCATAAACGTAGCAGCTAACCCTCTTTGAAAAAGGGGTTAGCTGTTAGTAGGGATAATGTACCAATCAATAGAAACTCGCGAGGTGCTTTTTTAATGCAGAATAATACTTCGACTATCCCTAACCCACCCACCTTAACTCGAAGCCAAATTGTCAAAGCTTGTCTAGTCTGTTTCGCCTCTTCGCTATTTTTCTTCTATGAGTTTTTCCAACTCAATATGTTTAACTCCATTAATCAAGCTTTATTAAAAGAATTCCACTTCAGTGCCGAACAACTCGGCCGGCTTTCGGCTTATTATTTCTATGCGAATGTGTTATTTCTATTCCCTGCCGGTCTCATTTTAGACCGTGTATCTACTCGTAAAGCCCTGTTAGTGGCTATGCTCACTGCGGTGAGCTGTACCACTGTTTTTGCCCATACCAGCACCATCTGGGTAGCTGATTTATGCCGTTTTCTTACTGGAATTTCCAGCACCTTTGCCTTCCTTAGCTGTTTGCGACTGGCATCACGTTGGTTTCCAACCAAATATCTTGCACTCGTCATCGGTCTAATTGTCACTATCGCTATGCTGGGCGGCATGGTGGCACAAACGCCGATGACCGTGTTAACTGATGCCTTAGGCTGGCGCAATGCTTTACGCATTGCTGCAGGTTTTGGCTTAGTATTGTGGCTGCTGATTTTTCTTTTCGTGCAAGATTATCCAGAAAATGGCGAGCAATCGCTCAATAAATATCACAAACCTCTCACGACCACCCGCCTGTGGACTAGCCTAAAACGCGCTTTTATCAACCGTCAAAACTGGCTAAGCGGTGTGTATACCTCTTTGATGAACCTGCCTATTTTCCTGCTGGGCGCCATGTGGGGCAGTTTGTATTTAGTGCAAATTCATCATTTAACCGACACGCAAGCTTCTGAAATTGTATCCATGATATTTGTCGGCACCATTGTGGGTGCCCCAGCGATTGGCTTATTGTCGGATCGCCTTGGCCGCCGCAAACTACCCATGATTGTTTTCAGCATTTTATCCTTAGCCGTCATATTTCCAATTATCTACTTACCACAAATCACACCCGCTATTGGCATGTTATTATTTTTCCTCTTGGGTTTTTTTACCAGCAGTCAGGTCATCAGTTATCCAGTGATTGCAGAAAGCAATCCCTTGGAAATAACGGCAACTGCCAGTGCCATTGCCTCCGTATTAATTATGGGTGGCGGGGTGATGCAACCCGTATTTGGCTGGTTTATGGGTTTGCATTGGGATCATCATCTTCTGAATGGAGTTCCACTGTATTCTCTCTCTGATTACCGTTTAGCTCTGTGGATGATGCCGATTGCTTTTTTGATCGCATTACTAGCAACCCTACCGCTTAAAGAAACACGCTGCATGGCACAGGAGTTCAAATCATGACAACTGTCAGTGATCAAACTGCCATACCCTACCCTTCTACCCACCTAATTACCTCAAGCCTTAAATCCTGGATAGTCTGTTTTACCGGCGCATTATTTTACTTTTATGAATTTATTCAAATGAATATGTTCAATGCGATTAGTAAACCGTTAATCCTGGAATTTAAACTCAGCGCCACTACCCTAGGTTATCTTTCCTCAAGTTATTTTTATGCAACCGTAATATTTTTGTTCCCTGCTGCTACCATTTTAGACCGTTTTTCCACACGCAAAGTGGTACTCTGCGCTTTATCGGTTTGTGTATTGGGAACCTTCATGTTTTCACAAGCACAAACGCTCTTTGTATTGACCGTTTCGCGCTTTCTAACCGGCATTGGCAGTGCTTTTTGTTTTTTAAGCTGCGTGCGATTAGCCTCACGCTGGTTTCCTCCATACCGATTAGCTTTAGTGATTGGGCTAATGGTTACTTTTGCTATGCTGGGTGGTTTTATTGCCCAAACACCATTAACTTTATTAATAAATCATTTAAATTGGCGACAAACATTGCTCATCGATGCCGCAATCGGATTAGGCATTATCGTATTAATCTTTACCTTGGTTCATGACTACCCGGCGCAACTTTCCAAGCTACAACAACAGCAACGCAAGCAGTTACAGAGTATAGGTTATTGGCGCAGCCTAAGATTAGCACTGTCCAAACCTTATAATTGGTTATGCGGTATTTATTCTTGCTTGGTAAACCTACCTATTTTTTTACTGGGGGGTATCTGGGGGATTTTATATTTACAACAGGTACACCAGTTAACCAAGACCTCAGCTTCTTATGCTACCTCTATGTTGTTTATAGGCACCATGTTAGGTGCGCCTTTTGTCGGATGGCTCTCAGACTATCTTGGCAAAAGACAATTTCTCATGATTGTGGGTGCTATTTCTGCACTCATCATTGTGCTATGCCTAATGCAAATACCGCATTTATCCCAATTGACACTCTTGACATTATTTTTTTTACTGGGCTTTGCTACCTCTACCCAAGTCATCAGCTATCCTTTAGTGGCTGAAAATAATCCCCCCGTTATTACCGCAACAGCGGTCAGCGTGATTTCTATCAGTATTTTAAGTGGCGGCATTATCTTTGAACCACTGTTCGGCTGGTTATTGGATCAACATTGGTCGGGCATTACCCAAGGCGGTGTTCGTACTTACTCTGCAGCAGATTTTCAATTTGCTATGTGGTTGTTTCCTGTAGTTTTTGCTATTGCCTTAATTGCAGCGCTGGTTGTACCCAAAATAATCCGTAGACAAAAAATTTAGATGCCTGCCCACCCAATTGGAAAAATGGGGGTACTTACAAATTTAGTTTATTGCAAATGGTCGTGCCAGAATGGATTGGATTACCAATATTAAAAGTTTTATCGCTGTGGTTGATGCCAATAGCTTTACTAAAGCCGCAGAAAAACGCTTCACTTTTAATTTCGCGCCAGCGATTAATTAGCTTCTAACCGCGTCAACATGTGAAACTGCAGCACGGTTTCTTCCCGCCCATTGCGCTAATTGCTGACCTAGCAACAAGCAAGCATTCTGTTCCTGCGTTTGCTCAGGTGAACCAGCGCAAATAGCGCCATAATGCGGAGAAAAGCGTCTACCGGTAAATTCGGTCACTCCAAATACCAAAAACCCATAATTTATTAATAAACTTGTCAAACTAAAGCAAGTTAATTCAGCCCCACCGCCATAACTTCCTGCAGAAGAAAAAGCACAGGCTATTTTGCCATCGACCTTGCCCCATAAAGTACGGCTGCGGTCATCCCAGAATTTCTTCATTGGCCAGGATAAAGTCCCCAAGTTAGTAGGACAACCAACCGCCAAGCCATCACACCAGAGAATATCCGCATCATTGGCTTGATCTATGGATTTTTCTCTTACTTCTACTTGTTCATGGTATTGTGCTCCTCGAGCGACTAATTGCGCCATTGTTGCAGTATTTCCACTATTAGAATGGTATAAAACTAATATCTTTATCATGATTTTCTCCCATATATTTTGATACTGAGAGCATTATAACTATTTCTTATGCGAAGATAATTAGGGCATTTAGAAAGATATTATTTCAAAAAGAGAAACAATTTTTTAGAGTTCAACAAAAGAAATGTTTTTTCGATAATTAGGGTTTAGTATGAGCAAGAGGGGGAGAAGGATCCGTAACAACATTAACTAAACCTTTATCTTCCTCAGTTACTCCTGGTGGTAATATAGAGTCTGATCGAAGATCATTTTCCTGTGTATCTACTGGCAATGGGTTTGGTTTACTTTCTTTCTTACTTGCAAAAAAATTATATATTCTGCTGCAGGGATAAGTCCCGAGAGAGGCTATACCAAAACCTATCCCTGAAGGTATTCCTACGGCAAAACTATCTATGGTTTTCGCTAACCAATCTGAAATATTTTTACTGCTCAACATTTGATGCAAATTTTTATCGCCCATTACGGACCAGATAGCTCCTTCTACTGCACCCCGAAAAGCGACTCCCCATGAGGCTTGATGATCCATACTGTCTTTTTTCTTTGCCTTCACTTCTGCAAATTCTATGGCTTCGCAAATACTAAATAAACCACCTGCAGAACCAAAGGCTGCTCCCAGCGCATTAGCAAGTACGTCCATCAAACCTGTTTTTTGCAAAACTGCACCTAAATATTTATAACCTGCAGTCCAACCTACAACTCCACCATAAAATTTCAAAGCGAGTTTTGCAGCACCAATAAAATCTTCTTTCTCTAAACGAGAAAAAGCCTCTTTTACTGTTATATTATTTTCCATACTTTTTTCGATAGCACGACGCAGCAAGTCTACAGAAAAACAGGTGATAAAAACCGGCATAGCAATTTGATAGGAAGTAGCCAGAACTCCCCCATCCGCTGCAACACCAGCCAAATTAAGGCCACGCCATATAGAATTGGTGATAACTGATGGTATTGATACTACTTTTAAACTAGACAGGATATCAGTTCTCAAACCTGCCCAAAAAGAAACTTCCTCATTTGGACTATCTGGAATTAAGGGTTCTTGCAACTCACTATCTTGGTTTAATGGTGCGGGATTTTCTGATTTTATGTCTGCCATAGTAGAAATCCTCATTTTTTTTATTTTTTATTTTTAGTCAATACGATTTCAGAAATAGCGGCTAATTAAAGTAGGATTTTCAGATATAGGCCTTAAATAAAGAACAAAGCTATATTTATCAAGTCATAATATCTTAATTTATATGTATGCTTGAGGCGTTTTAAACTTAAGGACAGATCTATTTGGAAGCTGTTCCTAACTGTTTTGCCTCTTTAGAATTAGGATAATTAGCTCGCAATACCTGTAAGGCATTGTTAGCCATATCATTTTCACCTAATGCGCGATAGGCTTGAACCATAATTGCCAAAGCTGGGATTATCTGCGGTGAAGCGGGATAGTCTTGCACTACGCTGTTCGCGCGATTAGCGGCAGCCACATAAGCTTTATAATTCATATAATACTGTGCCACTTCCAATTGGTGCTGCGCCAATAGGTTACGAATATAAATCATACGGGTGCGTGCATCCGGCACATAGCGACTGTTGGGAAAACGCTGTATTAGTAAGTTAAAATCGGCAAACGCCTGTTGCATATTGGTGAGATCACGTTGAGAAAGTTCCGAACGCGCAGTCTTCTCTATCCAGCTGTCAGAAGGCCCCATATTAATGAGTCCTTTCATATAAAAAGCATAGTCGACATTGGGGTCACGAGGGTAAAGACGGATATAGCGATCCGCAGCCGCTAATGCAGATTCGGCATCGCCTTTTTTGTAGTAGGCGTAAATGATATCAAGCTGACCTTGTTGGGAATAATCACCGAAGGGATAGAGCGCATCTAATGCCTCAAAACTTTTGACAGCTGCCTCATAATGCCCTCTGGCTAAGCTGTTTTCACCATTCTGGAAAATAGTCTGGGCTGATGCGCCTTTGTATGCCGCAAAAGGTTCAGAGGTCTTACAGGCTGCCAGGGTAATTAGCGCCATGACCAGGACAATGATGCTGAAAATTCGCATAGGGTTTGATCCACTATAATTATTATTCAATGGGTTCTATCAATGGTGGGGAAGAATACCTGGTGTTTACCAGAATGTAAATGCAGTCAATCTCTTACAGCCCTAGCTTTTTTCCTTCTCCCCTTGTGGGAGAAGGAAAAAAGCTAGGGCTGTAAGAGATTTTGTGTAGCTACTGGAATTACGCTAAAATACCACCATGACCACACCTGAGCATACCATCACTTTAAATGCCTTTGTACCTGAAGATTTACACGGCCTTCGCCTAGATCAGGCACTTGCCCGGTTGTTTCCTGAACATTCCCGTTCACGTCTTAAGACTTGGAACGAAAATAAACACGTGCAGGTCAATCATCAATATCTGCGCGCTAAAGATAAAATAGCCGCCGGCCAGTATATACACATCAATGCCACCCTACCTGTTGCAACTGACTGGCAACCGCAAAATATGCAATTATCTGTAGTCTATGCAGATACATCCTTAATTATTGTAAATAAACCTATCGGCCAGGTAGTGCATCCTGCTGCCGGTAATCCTGACAATACATTGGTCAATGCCTTGCTACATTTTGATCCCAGCCTGGCCAGCCTGCCCCGCGCGGGGATCGTACACCGACTGGATAAAGATACTTCAGGATTATTGGTGATCGCCCGCAACCTCTGCGCGCATACGCATTTAATTAATCAAATGCAAACCCACGCAGTAACGCGTGAATATATTGCCATCGTCAATGGTACCTTAACAGGAGGCGGAACAATTGCCGAACCTATCGGGCGCCACCCCACCCAGCGTACCCATATGGCGGTAGTCGCTTCTGGAAAACCAGCTATCACACATTATCGCATCAATGAGCGCTTTCCCGCGCATACTTGTATTAACGTCATGCTGGAAACCGGACGCACGCATCAGATTCGCGTACATATGGCCTATATAGGTCATCCTTTGCTAGGCGATCAAACTTATGGCGGCAGATTAAAAATCCCAGCACAATGCTCGGATAATTTAAAACAATGCCTACAGGCATTTAAACGCCAGGCGTTGCATGCAAAAAAATTGACCCTTACTCACCCTGAAACAAATGAACTCATGAGTTGGGAGACGGAGCTTCCTGATGATCTTGAGACTTTGCTAAATTATTTAAGAGAGCATAAAAATTCGGCCTAAATAAGCCGCTACCTTTTTCCTTCTCCCCTTGTGGGAGAAGGAAAAAGGTAGCGGCTTATTGAGAAGAAAATATCCAACAAATACTCTAAAAAATAGGAAAATTGCTCATGCTACATTACCTTTTCCCCAATTGGCCTGCCCCCGCTCATATTAAAGCCTGCACCAGCTTGCGTTTCGATGGCGTTAGCGAAGGTCCTTACGCCAGTTTTAACTTAGGCAAAGGCGGAGACAGCCCAGAAGCTGTTATTGCCAATCGCCAACGTTTAATGGCTGAGCTTAATCTCATTCATGAACCGGTATGGCTAAAACAGGTTCACGGCACCCATGCCATCCAAGCTGATACAATGCACGCACAAAGCACTGAAGCAGATGCTTCTTTCACCAGTGTGCCTAATATAGTTTGCGCCGTAATAACAGCAGATTGCCTGCCCTTATTACTATGCAATACAGCAGGCGATCAGGTAGCTGCAATCCATGCCGGATGGCGCGGCTTAGCTGCAGGGATTATTGAAAATACACTTTCACACCTCAAACAGCCTCAAGACCAATGGCTAGCCTGGCTGGGACCCGCTATTGGACCCAGCATGTTTGAAGTCGGCGAGGAAGTACGCCAGGCATTTTTACAGCATGATCCCAAAGCCCAAACTGCCTTTAAAGCTAAATCTCACGATAAATGGCTTGCTGACCTGTATGCGCTTGCTAAACAGCGTTTGCATGCCTGTGGCGTGTCACGTATTTATGGAGGAGGATTTTGTACTTATTCCGATGCTTCCCGTTTCTATTCTTACCGTCGTGGACAAGGTAAAACCGGAAGAATGGCCAGTTTAATTTGGTTGCAAGGTAATACTTGATGCTAAGACCACAATTTAAAGTGCAGCAATAGTTCTGATATGATAAAGTATCAGCTAAATTCTTGTAATTATTCATATCTTTTCAAACATATGTTCGTAAATAGATTCAGTCACAGTAAAGCTTTATAAACCTTAGATAGATCAACTCACCTATAAATGACCAAATATAATTCAGAGGAAAAACACTCATGAAAGTATGCAAATGGATAAAGATCGCTTTATTCGTCTTAGCCGGCAGTCTGGTCACACTACCAGGGCTTAGTGCTTTACCGCCAGAAGCTAATGGTAAACCCACTAATCTCGCAGACATGCTGGAAAAAGTCATGCCTGCGGTGGTGAATGTCACCGTTCTAGGTGAAACTAAAGGATTTTTCCCAATCTCCGCCCAAAGTGGCACTTCTGGAAATCAACCACAGTCTCAAGATCAATCTCCTGACCAACAAGGCGCCCCTTCCCCACAATCTGGACAGCAAGTAGTACCTGGTGTTAGACAGTTTGAAGAAATGGGGTCTGGTGTCATTATCAATGCTGAACAAGGCTATTTAGTAACCAACGCGCATGTGGTGGCAGATGCTAAAATCATCACCGTCACCCTGAAGGATGGCCGTCGTTTTAAAGCCAAATTAATTGGTGCGGATAAACCCTCTGACATTGCATTGCTGCAAATTAACGCTAAAGGTTTAACGCAAATTACCTTTGGAAATTCTGAAAATTTGAAGGTTGGAGATGTTGTAGCTGCTATTGGTAACCCATTTGGCTTGCAACAAACTGTGACTTCCGGGGTGATAAGCGCTTTAAATCGCACCAGCTTAGGCATAGAAGGTTATGAAAACTTCATCCAGACTGACGCCTCTATTAATCCTGGAAACTCAGGCGGCGCTTTAGTAAACCTCAATGGCCAATTGATTGGTGTCAATACGGCACTCATTGGCCCTGTCAGCGCTAATGTGGGTATTGGCCTAGCTATTCCCAGCAATATGGTACATGACGTCGCCGTGCAATTAATTAAATTTGGCAAAGTACAACGCGGTGTTTTAGGCGTGATGGTGCAAGATCTAACACCGGCACTCGCGGATGCCTTTAATATCAGCGGCAAACAAGGCGCATTGGTTACCAACGTCATTTCCGGTTCTCCCGCTGAAACTGCCGGAATAAAACCACAAGATGTTATTGTAAAACTCAATAACATCAATGTGAGAAACGGCGCGCAAGTAAAAAATATCGTCGGCTTTTTACCTATTAATACGCAGATAACAATTGAGGTACTTCGCAAAGATAAATCATTTTCTTTAAATGCCCATATCGTCGATCCCAAAGCACTTAAAATGGCTACTACGCCTGGACTCGCTTCATTGCTAGATGGCGTCAGACTTACATCTTACGATCAACTGGTGCCAGACTTTGGGCCCATTAAAGGCGCCGGCGTAATTGATGTGGATGAAACCAGCAATGCCTGGATCAGCGGCTTACGTCCCGGCGATGTCATTCTGGAAGCAAATGGTCAAGCCATACATAATGTGGATCAATTACTGCAAACAGTTAAGAATAATCCACAACGTTTGTTGTTAAAGCTGGGTAGAGATCAGGGGGTTATTTTTTTAGTTATTAATAATTATGGTTAACCCTTGACTGTCATTGCTTTTCGCAGTGAAGACTGTTTTTCTCTTACAGCCTTGGCTTTCCCCCTCTCCCCTTGTGTGCATATCCTAGCCCACAAGGGGAGAGGAAAATCCCTCAAAAAACTAACCACCACTCATGCAAAATATATCTGAAAAAAAAGACACTGTTATCTCTATCCTCCTTGCCCTGAGCTTCAGCCATTTTCTCAATGATATGGTGCAGTCGCTTTTGCCTGCGATTTACCCTATTTTGAAACACGAATACACTTTAAATTTTGCGCAGATCGGAATTATCACCCTGACTTACCAATTAACAGGTTCGCTTTTACAACCTGTGGTAGGCTTAATTACAGATCGCAAGCCCTACCCTTATTCTTTACCCATAGGTATGTTCTCGACTTTAATTGGACTATTGACTCTAGCTTATGCGAAAAATTTCTCTTTTATTTTGCTAGGTGCCGGTTTAATCGGCCTTGGCTCCTCAGTATTTCATCCAGAATCTTCGCGCATGGCGCGTACTGCAGCAGGTAACAAACCAGGATTTGCTCAATCGGTGTTTCAAATTGGCGGCAATGCCGGCACAGCAGTGGGGCCTTTACTCGCAGCATTTATTATTTTACCCCATGGTCAGATGAGTCTGGCCTGGTTCTCATTAGCCACTTTTGCTGCCATTATCACTTTGAGTTACATCGGACGCTGGTACCAAATTCATCATCTGGCCAACGCCCGTAAACGTAAACACGTTGAAAAAATAGCATTTGACCGCAAGACCATCACTATTTCTATGACTGTGTTGATGTTGCTGGTATTTTCTAAGTATTTTTACCTCGCGAGCATTACCAGTTATTTTACCTTTTATCTCATACATAAATTTCATCTGTCCACTCAAGCTGCGCAATTACATTTATTTTTGTTTCTGGCAGCCGTGGCAATTGGCACATTAATCGGTGGTCCCATCGGTGATAGGATTGGACGCAAAGCAGTTATCTGGTATTCGATATTGGGCGTACTACCCTTTACATTAGCATTACCCTATGCCAGCCTGCCGGTTACCAGTATTTTGAGTGTCATCATCGGACTGATTTTGTCTTCTGCATTTTCAGCCATTGTAGTGTATGCACAAGAATTAGCCCCAGGTCGTACCGGCACAATTGCTGGCTTATTTTTCGGTTTGTCTTTTGGAATGGGAGGGCTAGGCGCTGCCGTTTGCGGTAAGCTTGCGGATATCCATGGCATCGATTATGTTTATCACCTGGTTTCTTTTCTGCCAACATTAGGGATTTTAACTGTTTTCTTACCCAACCCTAAAGTCCGTGAAATGAATTTGACGTAGTTATAATTTGACCTGATAATCTCAAAAACCTAAACCTTCCTCAACCCAATAAGGCTTAACAGAACCATCACTACTGACAGGCGCACTTGAGGGCGCAAAATTCTGTAGCTCCGAATGCTTGCTTTTCCAAAACCCATATCCTTGAACCTGACCTGCATAGAATTCCATTATTTTTTCTTTAGCCTTCTGGTACCCACCACTACAGGCTGATCTGAACAAGCGTAGTCCTTTTTGAGTATCTTTTTCTACTCCCTCACCTGAGATATAACAAAGTCCCAGAATATACTGAGCCTCAGCATCTTGCTGCGAAACGGCAGCACGATAGTAGTGAATTGCAGCTTTTATGTCTTTTTCTACCCCTTGTCCCATTTGATAACAAACACCTAGCTCGCGTTGCGCATTAGGCTCTCCTTGATCTGCCGCTAATTAATAAAAACGCGCCGCTAACTTCATATCCTGCTCAACTTCAATACCCGTTTTATAACAATTTGCTAAATTAAATTGCGCATTTCGCTCTCCCCGGGCAGCTCCAGATTGATAATTTGCTACAACAATTTTTAAATCATGGGCTTTGACATGGTTTTTAAGTTTTATATCACCATAATCATAATTATGTAAAAGAACACCAAAAAAACTTTTTGCCTCTACAAGGCCTTGCCCAGCTGCCTCTTCAGAATAATTCAACGCCTTTTCCAGATATTCTTCTACGCCAAGCCCTTCATAATAGAGACAACTCAATTTATGTTGAGCGATAGCTAACTTCTGTTTTGCAGCTAAATTATAGTACCCTATAGCTTTATCTACATCCTTATTGACTCCCTTTCCACACTCATAGCATTCACCTAAATAATACTGAGCCACTGGATGCCCTTGGTTTGCTGCCAATACAAAAAAATGCAGGGCTTGTGCAAAATCTTGAACTACGCCTTTCTTTGTTAGATAACAATAACCTAAGCCATACTGCCCTGCCGCACAACCTTGTACTGCAGATAATTGGAATAGGCGCGCTGCTTCTTTTAAATCTTGAGATACTCCGCCTTTTTCCTCTAAATAACAATGGCCTAAGTAATATTTACATTAGGGAAAGAAATGCCAGAAAGTGGTTCTTTCCCCTTTAGCGGATAAGTCAATAGGTTTTCGCGTTAGCTCAGCGCAAGCTGAAGTTATTTGTAGCTTCTTCAGCTTTATATTTTCCCTTTTCCATATCTTCCATAGTTAATTTAGATAAAGTTAAGATTTCACTATTGACAATATTAAATTCTTTATATATACCAAATAAGCTCAAGAGAGATCGGGGATTATCTGTGAGTCCGTTAAGAAAGTGTGATTTTGTATCATCAAGGAACCTGTCTAACAATAGTAATTTATGGTTAAGATCCTCGATATAACTATTATCGCCAGACTGTTCTTTAATGGGATTAAATCTATCACATATTTTTTTAAGCTCAGCCATAAGAGGTCCAATTTTTTGGTTTATATATTTTTTCATATATTCTGTAGCTAGAAATTGATCTACCTTTTCTAATTCCGATGGTATTTCAGCCATTTTTTCTAACCAGAAGATAAAATCTGTGCGCTGGGGAAGATCTGTGCGCATATCCTCATACACCACCGTTAAAAAATCTTGTATCGATATATCTTTGGGTGCAATAGCTTTAGACTCTGGGGGCTTTATTTTAGATTCTGACAAAAGGGAAGGATTTCTTTTGGGTGAAAAGAAGGCCGATGAGGTTTGTGTACTGGTTGATGTTTGTTTTTCATAAAGCATATTTTTGAGAGGGAGTTGAGGTGTCCGTATCTGGGTATGGCCTTTTTCCGAAGTGATTTTTAAAATGGTTGGTAAATGATTTTCATTAACTAAAGCCTCTTTTAATGTTCTCGGGTTATCCGAGAATGCTGAAACATCGAATTCCAGTGGTGATATTTCTACATCATCATGCAGATCCCCATTAGGGTCTATGACGGTATAACACAACATAGCATGACCTGATTTTTTAACCTTTTCGATAACTATTTCGCCTATTTCTGGCTTTTTACCGCCTTTTTCAGAGCGGGTGTATAGTTCATAGTTTTGTAGTTTTTTCAAGCGATTGAGACAAAAGGCTTCATACATCAAAGCAGGGATTTTAGGAATATTGGTGTATGCAGTTACTTCCAGAGCTTTTTCCCCTGGCACTTTTTTATAACGTGTTACTATCAACGGACCTGCTTCTTCTTTTTGTGGGGAAATAAACAATTCTTTTTCTACAGGTGTTGGCTCTCCAGATACGCGAGCTGTGAAGTTCCTGGCCAACGAGGTAACAACTAAGCCATCTCTATTCTCAATATTAACGATTACTTTTGCCTGAACAGTACCTTCTTGCTGAATTTCGGGTCTATAAAGCTTAATAGCATCTTTTAACAAAAAAATCTGGGTGGAGAAAAATTCTTGTGTATGATGGTAGTTATATTCTCTAGTCACATTAGATGTCAGCCTGGAATTTAAAAATTCGAATATAGAGGTTCCCTTTTCTATCATGGGGTCTAAAAATTCTTGGCCATATAACAACAGCTCCGCATTAATGGCGTCTCTCCTTAATTCGAGCTCCCTTTGATAGAGGAGAAGCGGTAGGTTCTCCTTATCTTTCAACACGGTCCTTTCAACGTGGAAGAGCTCATTTTCTATGCTTTCTTTTTGTCGGAATAAAGGTGTTTGATATCCATGTTCTCTTAGGCTTTCCTTCAGCGCTTCTGCTTTTTGCATTTCTGCAAAAGGTATGGGTTCTCCCATAACTAATATGCCTATTTTGGCTGTTTGGGCACGATGGATATCTTTCAAAAACTGGTTTTCTCCGCTGTACGCTTTAGGATCTCGTTCAATAGGGGTCATGTCATATGAATACTCTGCTAAGCATAAAGGAATAGGTATTCCGCATTGCTTGGCATCCTCAAAAAATGCTTCAGGATTTATTTTATCTTTAGGCAAATTGCTGGGCTCCTTACCATCGAGCATATCAATATTTGAAGGTAAGGCTTCTCTGATAAGTGGTTTTTCCTCCAGATCTATCATTTCTATTTCCGTATCATATTTTTTAGAAGATGATTTAATGTCACAAAAAATATCAGTCAGTGTATCTGAGAGCATGGGGGGACTGGTTATTGCTTCGAGGGGTTTTCTATCAATTGGCAAAATAGCATCATCCCTCACGGCACTATCTTTAGTTAAATCAGTCAAAACAGCCAGGCTCTCCTTAGTCAGGTAATTTCCATCCAGGTTCAGTTTAGTGATGGTATTACGACTATGGCTTAAGCATTGACTGATTGGCGTAATACTTTTAATCGTTATTTGATTGTGACTCAGATCCAATTCGCTGGGTTTCCAATAACCTTGTTGTAGTCGTTTAGACAATACCTCGACAGCACCGTCATCAATACCCTTGTCACAGAATGTAAGGGGAACACGTTCCCATGGAGTCTGGTTTACAACCAGACGGTTTAGCTTCAATGCTGCCTTAATCTGTTTGCTGAATTCTAGATCCAGCGCCTGGTCAGGCAGGATAAGAGTGGTTAATGTGTCATTGATAACCAATGCCTCAGCCAACAGTTGGGCATCCTCGAAAGTTAGGTGGTGATTTGCACTTATATCCAGCGTGATTAGGCTGGTATTCGTTTTAAGTATCTCAGCGAGTGCCCGTATACCCGCGCTACCAATACTATTATGACTGAGGTTTAACTTTTTTATCGTTTGTCGATTAGATAAGAACTCTGCCAACAAGATTGCACTATCGTCATCTAAGAAGTTATTACTTAAATCTATTTCAGTAATATATCGCTCGCGGATTTTATCTATGAATAAACGAAAGGTATGACTTCTAATCCCTCGGTTATCCAAAGCGAGGATTGTTGCGTTGACATTCATTTGTGGGTCAAGTACTTCATGGTAAAGTATATCCGCCAGTTTAGCCGTATTATCGCTAAGACCAATATCATCCTGTGCTGGCAGTTGTTCTGAAGTTTCTTCCTCAAGATCAGGCGACTCCCCAAGTACCCTAAGAAGTCTTTCCATCTCGTCTTTTGACAGAGGTTTCAATGGCCCGACATTAATAATTAGCTCATCGGTGATATTTTCTATTAAATTGTCGTCTTTAGCATCGTTGACCGCCCTAATAGAAGAAAGTTCAATTTCAGGGTAATATTTTTTTTGGGGGGAGGCAGATAAAGATTTCTTATTCTCTGACATATGATTCTCGCATTATGAAGGTAAGTGACTATATTCGTTTATAATAAATATCTGACTAGATTTAAAAGTGATAGGTAGTGTAAAGAATTGCCAAAAGCTTTTATCCGTACAAAGTACTGATATTTGGTTGAGAGGGGGGTTGGGAAAATTAACTTTTTTGCTACATTGCTTTAATGGTTTTTTAATTGTTCTATGGGTATTATTGGTGTATTATTTTGACAAATAATAGAAATAATATTAAAATGCCGAATATGTGTGAGATAAAAAAAATTTTTTCCCCCGATGAAATGTATGTCTATAAGTTTCAACATGGAATTAAACTTCTCGATCCAGAGAAAAAAAATGCGACTTTTATGTCAGAAAAAGCCGATAGCTTATCTGATCTTTTTAAGTTGAAATTGTCTATTTATTTGCTAGATCATGAAAGTAGGTTGCAAAATTGTAATATAGAAAATCTTGATTTATTAAACACTGCTTCATTTAAAGATGTTTATAAAAAAAGTGCTTTTGATGTCTGGCAAAATGAAACATGCAGGGCAATGATTCAAAATGATAAGAATGTTATTTGCTACCAAAAAAAATTTTTTTTTGATGAGCAGATGCCAACTAATAATGGTTTATTTATTGATGGGCTTACAATCAAGTTACCTTGGTATGGCGCAGAAAATAAAGTTATTGGTGTCATGGGTTTTTCGGTAGTCATAGGTAAATATTCTCTTGCAAGCTCATTGTCACTGATCGCCAATTTAGGAATTTTTGATCAAAAAAATAATTTACCAATGTATTTGCCTGGATTAAAATTAGGAAATATTTATCTTACTAAACGCGAAATTGAAATATTGCATCATATTGTTCGAGGCAAATCTTCGCGGCTCATCGCAGAAGCTATCAGTAGATCAACACGTACTGTTCAGACGCATATCGAAAATATTAAAAACAAGATGGGCGTGGATAATAAAGCTGAACTGATAGAAAAGGCTTTAGAATCCTTAGAATATCCCCGTTCCGCCTGGACTAAAGGTTCAATTCTACCTTCTTGATACTGTTTGATATGCTGACCTAGCAATGATCGTGTTCTCAGGCCTTACACCTCTGATAATAAATAATTATAGCGGAATGAATTCTTATCTTGTTATAAAAAACTTCAATGTATTCAAAAATAGCTTGCTTAGCTTCCTGCCGTGTTTTAAATGATGAGCCATGAATCAGCTCCACTTTTAAGCTATGAAAGAAGCTTTCCGAGACTGCGTTATCCCAACAATCCCCCTTCCGACCCATGCTTTGAATATACAAATACGATTAATCCAGCCCAATGCCCTAATAAACTTTTTAATATTTTTTTAGCAGAGCAGAGTAAATCTGGCTGAGCCAGTTCACCCTGTATTTTTTCTTCCATGCACTTAAGTGCATTCCTTAAAAACTGGTCTTGCTCTTGAAATTTTTTTGATTGCCAAGGGTGAAATGACAGCAGGGACAATAATTTTCAGACTCGTTCAGTCCAACCACTTCCTCCACTTCGGGTAAGTCCCTATAATCACGGCGCGTGGGAATGGGATTATTCGCCTGCTGTCCAAGTTTCTTAGCCGATTTTGCAGGAGCACTCTGAAGAGTAGACACTTGTTTTTCGGTGCGCCTACCGAATAGTTGTTGCTCCCGCTTGCGCAATTTTGCTTTTAACTCTTCTAATTCTTGGTTTAGCCCCTCTTCTCTTGTTTGGATTCTCTTAAATTGAGCTTCCCAATAATGAGCTTGATTTTTATAGTCAATGACTGCCAATTTGGATTTTTTTAATTCGGAGCTCTGCTCTGCATAGGCTGTTTTTAAAGCCTCATAAGACGAGGATATTTGTTGATACAGTTCTGTAAACTGTGCTAAAGCTTTTTCTTTATCTGCTTTTACTCCTTGGGCATAGTAGTAACAATTAGCTAAATTACATATAGCCGGCAGATAATTTAGGTCTGCGGCTTCTTGGTATAAACGCGCTGCTTGCTTACCATCTTGCTTTACTCCTTCGCCTTTTTCGTAATATAAACCCAAACTATTTTTAGCAGCTGGAATTCCTAGTTTATCTGCCAACTTGTATAATTCTATTACTTTAGATATATCAGCTTCACACCCTCTAGAATAACAATTAAAGATAACCTTTATCGCAGGTGCATAATCTTTTTCGCCCTTAGTTTTAGCAGTTGTTCTCGCTAGCTCACAAAACCTAACTGCTCGTTGATATAATGTCTTAGCATCTCGCTCCATGTCCTTTTCATGCTAAATTTTTCTGCTTCCTTATAATAATATTCACCCAAAGCATCTAATTCCTCTGAGCTTCTTACTTCTTTTAGCTTGGTTAGTTTGAATTCTTGCAATTGTTTTTTCTGAGTTACTTTAACTTCAGGTAAATCATCTCCTGATACATTTTTTCTCGCTATTACTTCTTTTTTATCACTACTTTTGTTTGAAACATTTCTTTTATCTTCTAATTCAAATGCTGATAATTTAGATGTATTTTCATTTTTACCGAACATGTATGAACCTCATTTTTTATTAATACAAACCAAGCTACTTGTCTATCACGAATCCTAATTAGAGCATGTCATTTCCTCGGCATAAATGTTAGAAGGAAGGAGTGGCACGAAAGTGAAACTTTAACTTCCCTGTCAACTGGATCTCAGCATCAATGCCGGGACAATGTACCTCAGTTGTGAGACGACGCACCTCAGTTGCGGGCCGATGTATCCCGAGTTGCGGAACAAGTAGGTGAGCAGTTATCCTATCGCTTTGAATAGATATCATTTCTATGATATCTTCTTTTATCATGTCCAATGATCTGAATCATACTTCCAAAACTTACGCCCTTAGATTAACCCTGCTGGCGATTATTGCGCTCGTTGTTTTTAGCGCATTAACTCTTTTAACGGGTTCGGTGGTGGTAGTTTTGCCTGGAATAGCTATTGCAGCGCATTTAAAGCAGCTTATGGCAGCTCAATCGATAACCAATCATGCAGCGCTTCTCTTTTATCTAGTTTTATTTATCGTTGGCATACAAGTAGCGTTAGTATTTTTTCTCTGGAATTTCCGGCTGTTTTCAGGCAATCCCTCTATTCCGATCAGATCAGTTTTGCTCTATCTTTTGACATTAGGGGGTACTATCTATTGGCATGTGAGATTTTTTCCCAGCGCATTCCATTACCATGGATCTTTAATCCCCTGGACAGGACTAGGATTGAATGTGGTGTTGTTGATTTTAAATACTGGCCTTTTGATTTCAGGCCTGACAAAACCTAGATTTGCAACCAACTTAGGTTTCAATTTTTTATTGTTTTTATGGGTATTTTATTGCGCATTTCCTTGGTATTTTGAGGCATTGTAAGCTGTATTACCCTTTTATCCGACGTATATTTGCACCCAAACGCGATAATTTGTTTTCAATCCGTTCATAACCACGGTCGATATGATAAATTCTATCTACAATGGTTTCACCTTGTGCAACTAAAGCTGCTAAAACTAACCCCGCAGAAGCCCTCAAATCCGTTGCCATCACTGGAGCGCCTATTAATGAAGGTTTGCCGGTACAAATAGCCATATTCCCTTCTAAATGAATATCCGCACCCATGCGTTGCAGTTCATGTACATGCATAAAGCGGTTTTCAAAAATTGTCTCTGTCATGGTGGAGATGCCTTCTGCTACTGCATTCATTGCCATAAGCTGCGCTTGCATATCTGTGGCAATCGCGGGGTAAGGCGCAGTCACGAAATCTACAGCTTTCGGACGTTGATTCTGCATATCTAGTCTTATCCAATTTTCACCTGTAGTAATCTCTGCTCCCGCTTCTTGTAGTTTAAGTAGTAATGACTGCATGATTTCAGAATGAATACCCACTAATTTCACATTACCGCGAGTAATCGCGCCTGCAACCAAATAAGTTCCAGCTTCAATTCGGTCAGGTAAAATAGAATATTCACCGCCTTTGAGATTGGCTACGCCTTCGATTTCAATCGTGTCAGTGCCGGCACCTTTTATGCGCGCACCCATAATATTGAGAAAATTAGCCAGATCCACTACTTCGGGCTCACAGGCGGCATTTTGGATAATTGTTTTACCTTCAGCCAAGACAGCTGCCATCATTAAATTTTCTGTTCCAGTCACTGTCACTTTGCTCAACGGCAAAACCGCACCCTTTAAGCGTCCTTTAGTGCGTGCGTAAATATAACCTTGATCGATATAAATATCGGCTCCCATGGCTTGCAAGCCTTTTAAGTGCAAATCCACAGGGCGTGAGCCAATTGCACATCCTCCTGGCAGTGATACCACCGCTTCACCATACCGAGACAAAAGTGGCCCCAACACCAAAATGGACGCACGCATGGTTTTAACCAGTTCATAGGGCGCCAAAAAATCTTTTATTATCGATGGATGCGCCATGACTTGACCGCTTTCATTGCGCAGGACTGCAGCACCCAGTTTATGCAATAAAGCTAATGTGGTGGTAATGTCTTTGAGATGCGGAACATTATTCAGTATGGTCGGTTCTGTCGCTAGCAAAGTTGCAAACAAAATAGGGAGTGCGGCATTCTTGGCACCTGATATCACTACGTCTCCCCGCATAGGGATACCACCGGTGATTGCTAATTTTTCCATAATAACTCCAAAATAATTCTACTCCTTATCCCTAAGGAGCTTGGTTGAACAAATATCTATGATTAATCGCAACTACTCACCCTATAAAAACACTGTCATTCCCGCACAGGCGGGAATCCATTTCTATTTGGCACAGAGCCAAAATCAGGATAGATTCCCGCCTACGCAGGAATGACAATGCTTCATATTCTTGTTGTTTTTTATAAGAGCGAGTAGTTACGATTACTCTTTCGAAGGACGTAACGACAATACTTTGTCTAATCTGCTAAGGCAGGCAATATCCATTAAATGTGGCGGTATGTTGATAAAATCAGCGGTTTTACCCGAACCCCGTGCATATCTAGCCCAGGCAGTTAAAAGCGCCAATGCTGAGCTATCAGCACGAATCACTTCTTTAAAATCAAAAACGGGCGTTTGGAGCTTTTCCTGCAATTGATTACCTTGGTCACGTAATACTCCCACCGTGGCAAAGCTCAATACTCCCCCCACCAAAATACACTTGCCATCTTTGCTGATTTTAACTTCTGCTGCCGTCGTCATTTATTATCTCACTACTAGAACTCACTTATTGCAAACTCGCATTGCGAGATTTTAGCCTATCCAATAATCCCTCCATCCCCTGCGTGCGCAAAACGTCTGCAAATTGTGAGCGGTAATTCTCGACTAAGCTTACGCCTTCTACACTAAAGTCATAAACCTTCCACTGCCCATTATTAAGGTTCAGACGATAGGAAACAGTGATATTCTGACCATTGTTCTGGATGATAGTGCTGTTAACCTGTACACGGTTGCCATTGATGCCGCCACGTATGGGATAAAATTTCACTTTTTGGTTGGAATAAGAAGACAGCGCCGTGGAGTAGGTTCGGGTTATAAAATAAGTGAACTGTTTTTTAAATTCTTCACGCTGTGCTGGAGTTGCCTGGGCCCAATAGCGCCCGACAACCTGCTGTGACATTAAATCCAGGTCGGCATGGGGTAATAAAATAGTGCGTACTAAGCGGTATAGGGATTGAGTATTACGGTTGGAAGTTTCTTTTAATCCCTCTAACATCTGGTCAGTAGTATTCTGTAGCATTTCAACAGGTGGCGACAAGGCTGCGCTGGCAAACACGCTCCACAACATTAGCCATGATACCAACAAACATTTTAAGATAATCTTAGTTTTCATTAATTTAATTCTCCTTCAAGTAGGTTGCAACCATTCTTCCACTTTGAAAAGGAAGAGACACAGCATGCAAACAATTATAGCGCAGGATTTTCTATTTACTTTTTATTGCCATTATTTTCCATATTATAAATAAACTGCCCAATCAGTTTTTCCAGAATAACTGCCGGCTGCGTAGACTCAATGACACTACCCTGCTTCAAAAAGGTATCCGCATACCCTGGGTTTAAATTCACATAATTTGCGCCTAGCAAGCCTTGTGTATAAATATTGGCAGATGTATCGCTAGGCAGGTTATTTTTAGACTTGAGCAAAGATAACAGCACTTTCGCTCGAAAACTGGTACGATCCAGTTCAATTCCCTTAACCTCCCCTACCCAAACCCCAGCAATCATGACCGGCGCGCGCACCTTCAAGCCACCGACATTATCAAACTCTGCGGTCACAGTATAAAAACTTTGCTTGCTAGTATAAGTCGTCAAACCGCTTACCTTAATCGCCAGGAATATCAAAGCGATGATCCCTAGAATCATGAAAAAACCGACTAATATCTCTATTACTTTTTTTGTCACGCTACCACCCTTTTAACATCACGGAAGTGAGAATAAAATCCAGCGCCAATACCGCTAGCGAAGAATAAACCACAGTTTTGGTCGTCGCCCGGCTGATACCTGCCGCATTCGGAACGGTATAATAACCTTGATAGACCGCAATCCAGGTTATTACAAAACCGAAAACTAAACTTTTTATCAATCCGTTGATTACATCAATTCTAAAAGTAACCGCAGCCTGCATATTGCTCCAGAACGAACCCGCATCCACCCCTAACCATTTCACCCCAACCAGATAACCACCGTAAACGGCCACCATATCGAAAATCGCCGTTAAAATGGGCATGGAAATAAACCCAGCCCACAGCCGCGGAGATACAATGCGCCATAAGGGGTCTACTGCCATCATTTCCATACTATCAAGTTGATCTGTCGCCCGCATTAAGCCAATTTCAGCCGTCAATGCCGTACCCGCACGCCCTGCAAACAATAATGCCGTAATCACCGGACCTAATTCGCGGGTAACACTTAATGCCAGTAATTGACCCAACTCCTGCGCTGCTCCAAAACGCTGTAAGGTATTAAAACCCTGCAAAGATACCACCATCCCGATAAACAACGCGGACAACATCACAATCACCAGGGATAATACCCCCACCGAATAGATCTGTGATCGTAATAACTCAAAGCTTTGCGCAAAACGTGGACGCCTAAGTAAAGTGCGGCCTAAAAATAAGCCAGATATACCCAAACGTTGACAAATTAATAACCCAAAACGACCTAAAGACTGTACCTGATCTAACAACACGACAAATCCTCCGCCAAAGCCACCCCAGGATATTGAAAAGGCACGGCACCATCAGGCAAACCATGGATAAACTGTTCGACCTCTGGGGTTTTATTAGCAAATAATTGTTCTGGAGTACCCTCTCCCATGATCCTACCATCAGAAAGTATATAGACATAATCCGCAATGCTAGCTGTTTCAGCCACATCATGCGATACAATCACTGAGGTTAAGCCTAATGCATCATTCAAGCGTTTAATCAACTGCACTAATACCCCCATAGTAATGGGATCTTGACCAGTAAATGGTTCATCATAAAGCATCAATTTTGGATCGAGCATCAAAGCCCGCGCCATGGCTACGCGACGCGCCATACCACCTGATAATTCACTGGCCATCAAATGCCATGCACTGCGCAATCCTACTGCTTCTAGCTTCATCAACACCAGATCACGCAACATATCCTCAGGTAAACGCGTATGCTCTCTGAGCGGAAAAGCCACATTTTCAAATACATTAAGATCCGTAAATAAGGCACCACTTTGAAATAACATACCCATCCTGCGCCGCGCTATATATAATTTGCGTCGAGACAAGTTGCTTATCTCCATGTCTTCAACCAATATTTTCCCCGTTCTTGGTGGCAACTGACCACTAATCAAACGCAACAGGGTGGTTTTACCTGTACCGCTTGGCCCCATGATCGCCGTAATTTTGCCACGCGGAATATCCAAGCTAATATCGCGGAAAATATGCCTGTTTCCTCGCATAAAGCTCATATTACGCACAATAACTAAAGGGTCTTTATCTGGCTTGAAAGTCATGACGGATTCTGAATTATAAATTTGGAACTCAATTTATGGCTTCTCCCCTTCTCCCACAAGGGGAGGAGGGAAAATGCTAAGGCTGTAAGAAGGCAAAAAAATATACAAATATGATTCAGTATAACTGGAATTAAAAGGCTTGTATAGACTATAATGAGCCACCCAAAACCGAGCACATCAAGTTATGAACCCTGAAAAATTCTATGAATTCGGCCAAGCTGTCATCGACATTGAAGCTCGCGCTGTCATGAGCCTGCGTGAACGGATTGACACACATTTTGCTGCAGCCTGTGAACAGTTGCTTGCCTGCCAAGGACGCATCGCAGTAACCGGCATGGGCAAATCAGGACACATCGCCCGCAAAATCGCCGCCACCTTCGCCAGCACCGGCAGCCCCGCCTTTTTCATCCACGCGGCAGAAGCCAATCATGGCGATTTAGGCATGATCGCACGCGAAGATATTGTCTTAGCGATCTCCAACTCGGGAGAAACAGCTGAAATCATTAACATACTCCCTTTAATCAAGCGACTAAACATACCCTTGATCTGCTTGAGCGGCAAAAGAGACTCCACCCTGGCTAAAGCTGCCACTGTCTACATCAATACCAGTATTTCTGAAGAAGCCTGCCCCTTAGGTTTAGCCCCCACTTCCAGCACTACAGCAACACTGGTCATGGGTGATGCCCTAGCTATTTCTCTTTTACAAGCCAAAGGCTTCACTGCTCAAGATTTTGCTCTATACCATCCTGGAGGCCAATTAGGGCGGCGTCTGTTGCTACGCATTGCCGATGTCATGCGCACCGGTAACTTTATTCCTAAAATCCACGAAAATGCCGGTCTTGATGATGCCTTAATTGAAATGACGCAAAAGAGTTTAGGTATGACAACCATTGTCGATGGTGAAGATCGTTTACTAGGAATCTATACCGACGGTGATTTGCGCCGCACGCTCAATCGCGGACTGGATGTGCATACCACCCAAATTAAAGAGGTAATGACCCCAGGCTGCAAATCCATACCCGCCGACAAATTAGCCAATGAAGCACTGCATATCATGGAAACTTTCAAAATCACCGCCCTGACCGTCACTGATGACGCCAATAAAGTGATTGGCGTGGTACATATGCATGATTTGCTCAGCGCTGGTTTGGGTCTGGCCTAAAAAACTTATGCTGAAAATTTACGAAAAAGCTGCTAAAATCCGGTTATTATTACTAGATGTTGATGGCGTACTAACTGACCGCAAAATTTATTACACCGACAACGGTCATGAATGCAAAGCTTTCAATCTACATGATGGTTTAGGTATCAAACTGTTAATACGAACAGGCATAGAAGTTGGCATCATCACCACCCGTGAATCGCCCATCGTGCAAAGACGCATGCAGGAGCTAGGGGTAAAACATGTCTACCAAGGATTTAATGATAAAAATATTGCCTTGGAACAAATAACCCACTCCCTAAATCTCACTACCCACCAAATAGCTTATGTGGGTGATGATCTGCCTGATCTGCCTATTATACGCAAAGTGGCGTTGGGGATCGCTGTTGCTGACGCTTTAGAATATGTGCGTAACCATGCCGACTGGATTACTAAGGCAGCTGGCGGACAAGGCGCCGTACGGGAAGTTTGCGAACTGATTATGCATGCACAAGGCACTTTAAATTCAGTTTATGAGCACTATTTGTGATGAGCCTACCCAACAAATCCACTCTGATGAGTCTACTATTAATCGTCGCACTGCTTTTTAGCACCTGGCTTGCACGTAACCTGTTGACCAGCCCCGATCAGCAAAAATCTAACAAAGCGACGACTCCAGACGCCTTCATGATTGGCATGCACTACACACAATTTGATATTCAAGGTCAATGGAAAAGTAATTTTGATGCGGAGCGCATGGTGCATTATGGCGCAGAAGACACAGAAATATTTAACAAACCGTTCTTGGTTTCACGCGATGAAAACCAGCAAACCTGGATCATTAACGCCAAAACCGGCACCGCCAAAAACAGCGGCACGACTGTCTATCTCAAAGATAATGTACAAGTACAGCGCTTAGATAACTTAAAGCAAAAAAATTTAGATTTAACTACCAGCGCCTTGACCGCCTACCCTAAACGCCATTTCCTAGAAACCAATCAACCCGTCACTATTGTGCAACCTGGCAATATCACCCACGCCGTTGGTCTCACCGCCAATATGGAGACAGGCGATATTAACCTCTTGTCCAATGCACGCGGTGTATACCAACCTCCTCCTCCCGAACCAGCTCACAAGCCTGACCAACCGTCTGCTAGAGGAACAACGACTGATGCCAATGCCTCATCCAATTAAGCTCTTACCAATGCTAAGCCTATTTGGCCTACTAATACCCGGCAACTGCCTTGCACTTAGCACTGACCGCGATCAGCCTGCCCATTTTATTGCAGATAAATTTCAAACGAATCAGAAAACAGGCATCACCATCTTCACCGGCCATGTACAAATGGATCAAGGCACTACGCACCTCACCGCAGATAAAGTCACGGTCTACAATGGCGAGCACGGCAGAATCAATAAAGCCATTGCAGTAGGCGCACCTGCCCACTACTCCACTTTACCTGATAACGAAAAAAAGAACCGGATGATGGATGCCTATGGCAAGACCATTGAATATTACCCTCAACTAAGAAAAGCCGTCATTCTCGGTGATGGGATAGTCATTCAAGGACCCAATCGTCTCAATGGCGAACATATTATCTATGAATTGGACAAACAGCTGGCCACTTCCCTTCCCACTGGAACGGCACAATCCGTACTGGTCTTGCAACCCCAGGATTTACCCGGTCAATAACTTATGAGCAAATTACAAGCCATCAGTCTGGAAAAACAATATAAACGCCGCAAAGTGGTCAAAGACGTTAACATCCACATTAGTAATAATGAAATTGTGGGTTTACTGGGTCCCAATGGTGCCGGCAAAACCACCAGCTTTTATATGATCGTCGGGCTAATCACCTGTGACAGCGGCAAAGTCATGGTGGATGAAACTGATATTACCCATTTACCCATGCATCTTCGCGCACGCATGGGCATTGGCTATCTACCGCAGGAATCCTCCATTTTTCGCAAGCTGACTGTCTCACAAAACATCATGGCCATCTTGCAACTACGCAAAAGCCTAAAAAAATCCCAGCGCCTGGAACTGATGGAAAACCTCATGCAAGAATTCCACATCGCCCATTTGCGAGACAATTACGGTTATACCTTGTCGGGGGGGGAAAGACGTAGGGTCGAAATAGCCCGCGCCTTAGCCATGGAACCACGCTTCATCCTGCTTGATGAACCCTTTGCTGGTATTGACCCCATTTCAGTTATCGACATTAAACGTATTATTTTACACCTGCGCGATCGCGGCATTGGCGTCTTAATTACCGACCACAACGTCCGTGAAACCCTGGATATCTGCCAGCGTGCCTACATAGTCAGTGAAGGTGGTATCATCGCCGAAGGTTCGGCTGAAGTTATTTTATCGAATAAAAAGGTGCGAGAGGTATACCTCGGGCATGAGTTTGATTTATAATGTGACAGAATTGTTACATTATTCCCATTTTAAACCCAAGGAGTACTAACTATGGCTATTCCTATCCAATTCACCGGCCTTAAAACCGAAGCGTCTGATGCCTTACGCAAATTTACTGAAGAAAAATTTTCTCGACTGCAAAAATATGCGGCCAAAATCACCAGCGTGCATGTCATTTTCAGTGTAGATAAACAACGCCATATTGCTGAAGCCAATATCCACGTACCCAAAACTGAAATTAACGCAAAAGCTGAATCGGAAGATATGTACAAAACCGTTGATGTGCTAGTTGATAAATTAATCAGACAACTGGCTAAATATAAAGAAAAAATTACTGAACATACCTAACCACTACCATGAAATGTTACTGCGGTGCCTCTTCACACAGAGAAAAGAGTGCTTTGGATCTTAATACTCAATTCCTTAGCACTCTGACTGTGTCTCAAATCCTATGACTCCCCAACCATCTATCCTCATGCACGGCGTATTCATGAACATCTTCGATGTCGGTACGCTATTAACTGGCGAAAGCGGCGTGGGCAAAAGTGAACTGGCATTGGCGCTTATTAACCGTGGCCATCAACTCATCGCTGATGACGCAGTAGAATTTTTTTCAGATAACGATGATTGGCTAACTGGCCGAGCACCCGAAGCTCTTAAAAATTTATTGGAAATACGTGGCATAGGCATATTCAATATACTGTCTTTATTTGGCACAAGCGCCATAACAGAAGAAAAAGCTTTATCTTTGGCCATCCAATTGACAGATGTTTCCCCTATTCCCCGAGTACCAGGCAATCCTATACTCGAAACCAAACCTATACTGAATACTCCTATTGTTCATACCAATCTACCCGCTGCAAGGCAACGTCGTAGTGAACTTTTAGTGGAAATGTTAGTCCTTCACTACAAACTACAGCAAAATGCCAAACCACCCACATTACTTCACCCTGCTGCTGCAACTAGCACCTAGAGTACAAGATATGAGCGTAAGCATTCTAATTATCAGCCATAATGAAATCGGAACAGCCCTTTTAAATACGGTCAAACAGACTTTTGGCAGCGAACTGCCTTTGCCTGCTGCTACCGTTGAGTTACAACCTGACGCTGACCCTGAGATATTGATCCCCAAATTAAAAAAAGTAGTTAAAGCACTGGATCAAGGCGATGGTGTCCTGGTGTTAACTGATTTATTCGGCTCAACACCTAGCAATGTGGCACAACAAATACAAGATTGTAAGAATATCCGTGTCGTCAGCGGCCTTAACCTGCCCATGCTGATTCGAGTGATGAATTATCCACAACTCAACTTGGCACAGTTAACCGAAAAAGCCTTAACTGGAGGCCAGTGCGGTATTATTCAATGTGAACAAAAAGAGTAAAAGGGGAATCGCAACGTGTTACGAAAAAAAGTAATCATCGCCAATAAGCTTGGCCTACATGCCCGCGCTGCCGCGAAACTAGTACATCTTTCTAGTCGTTATGCCAGCAATATAGAGGTGGTAAAAAACGAACGAAGCGTGAATGGCAAATCTATCATGGGCGTCATGATGCTGGCCGCTAGCAAAGGCACTGAAATCGAATTGGTGATATCTGGAGAGGATGAAACGGCTGCTCTTGAAGCACTAGAAGCCTTAATCCAAGGCCGTTTTGGCGAGGCAGAATAAGTTTCAGCACGCTGCTTGGCTTTATAATAATGCATATGCTATCCTTACGCACTTTTGTAGGAGAGGTGTCCGAGCGGTCGAAGGAGCACGACTGGAAATCGTGTATACGGTAACCCCGTATCGAGGGTTCGAATCCCTCCCTCTCCGCCAAAAAAGCCAAGAAATGTCTATTATGCTAAAATGAGGTGCAATATGTACAAAAAATTAATAATTTTGGTAGGATTGATTCTCGCAACAACGACAACTTTTGCCGGTCAAAACAATTTAATAGTTAAATCTGCAAATACTGAAGTAAAAGTTTATTGCGCACCTTATGAAGTGAAAACCGATTATAAAGAAAACCTTTTTTTAACCGTACCCGCAGGAAATATACCAGCTGAGAAATCTTTAAATGAACTATTCAATCAATCCACAACAAGTTCTATAGGTTGTAATATATTTTCTCAAAATACTTTGCTAGGAAATTTTGGATTTGTGCTTGAAAAATCAGGTTTATTAACAGTGGGTAGCGCTGGTTTCTTAGTAGATACGAATTACTTTCCTACAGTAGGCAAATCTGCACCAGATATAGATATCATTACTACTTTCGCCCCCCAGAAATAATTATCCGCTATTCCAGACTAATGGAAGATTAAACCTTCCATTAGTCTGCAAATTCCTAAATTCTGCAACCGCCCGCCAATTTGGTGAGAATCTCAAGATATTTACCTTAGCCTTGGGCATCACCATTTGATAATACCGAGCCAGAGTCCCAATTTATTGCAGCAGAGCAAAGATCAGTGCAAAATGGGCTGCTCTAAGACCTAAATCTCAAACGCTTCAAGTATATTATGCTATCCTGTCACCCATAGAGTTTTTTTGACCCTTCTGGTCTGGATAAACACCATGAATGAAAATCTTACTCTTTTTAATGATGAAGTCGTTTTAAAATATCAACTTTACAACGGCCTATTTTTGACTCTACCCTTTGGCGGCACTGAAGAAGCCGGTACCTTATTATCCGTATTTGCCAAGCATTGCAAAAGTGAAATTGCCAAGGGTAAAAACCCCAAAAATATCGTCAGCAGTTTTTTAGCCAAACATTCCAACCTCCACAATGATAATGATGAAATCAACTTATTGTTTAAAATGCTGCAGTTCGTTGAACGTCAGATTGTGCTATTTGATGCCTTGGAAGATGCTGCATTTGCTAAAACCCATGATTTGAATGGCTCAGGTTCTCTACAAGATCTCATTGTAAAAACCCTCAACAAACAACACACCCAAATCTTTGCTCAGCAAATACTCGATTATCAAATTAAAATTGTATTAACTGCGCATCCCACACAGTTTTATCCTTCTCCAATTTTAGGGATATTAACTGAGCTTATCCCGGCTTTACGTCATAATGACTTAAAACAAATCAGCCTGCTGCTGCTGCAAATGGGTAAAACCTCATTCCGCCATCATCAAAAACCGACCCCACTGCAAGAGGCACAAAGCTTAATCTGGTTTTTGGAAAATATTTTTTATCCAGTGATTCCACAAATTCAAACCGAAATTAATCAAACACTTAAAAAATTTGCACCCCAAGAACTTAAAATGCCTAAATGCCTAGAATTAGGATTCTGGCCTGGGGGTGATCGTGATGGCAATCCTTTCGTCACTGCACAAACCACTCTAGCGGTAGCCCAATTACTTAAATCGCGCATTCTACGTATGTATCTGACCGAACTGCGGCTACTCGTAAAAAAACTGACTTTTGAAGGTATTTTGGTTCCTTTAGAAGCGATCAAAAAGAAAATCGAAGACACTTTTTTTGCTTCCAAAGCCGACAATGTTCAACCGACAAACGCAATTTACACTACAGCTAGAGAACTCCTTGCCGATTTAAATCATATCCGCACATTATTAATCACTCACCATAACTCTTTATTTTTAGATATTCTCGAACAATTTATGGTTAAAGTGCATTGCTTCGGTTTTTATTTTGCCGCTATGGACATGCGTGAAACCGCTCCCATACATCGCGAAGTTTTCGTGCTGATGCTGAAAGATTTAGCTAATCAAAAGATCACAGTTGGCAATCACCAAAACTTATCGACCTATACTAGTCTCAGTGGCACCCAAAAAACCCAAGTTCTGGCCGAATTAATTCAGCATCAAATTAAATATACCTTACCTGAACACCAGCAAAACCCTGTACTTCTCAGCAATTTAGAAGCCTTTGCCGCTATCAGTACTATCCAAGCACAAAATGGCGAAAAAGGTTTATGCCGCTATGTCATCAGCAATACCAGTTCCGCTTTCGATGTATTGGAACTACTCACCATGCTACATCTTGCCGGAAAATTTTCTCAACAAGTTAGTGTCGACATTATTCCACTTTTTGAAAGCATCACAGATCTTGAGAACGCGACCCACATCATGGAGCAACTCTATAAAAATGACTGCTATGCTGCACATTTGCAACAACGTGGCAATAATCAAGTGGTCATGCTAGGTTTTTCTGACGGCACTAAAGATGGCGGTTATGTTGCGGCTAATTGGTCTATTTATAAAGCCAAACTGCAATTAAGTATTATCTCACAACAATACGGCATCCATATTACCTTCTTTGATGGTCGTGGCGGACCGCCTGCACGCGGCGGCGGCAACACCCATGCGTTTTACCGCTCATTGGGTAAAAAAATCAAGCACAGTCATCCGCAACTCACCGTGCAGGGACAAACCATTAGCACCAATTTTGGCACGCATGACTCCGCCAAATATAATTTAGAACAATTGCTCACCGCCGGTCTTAGCGATTTAATCTTCGAAGAAGAAACCAATGACCTACATGAAACTGAAATCTCCCTCTTGGAACAATTATCTCAAAAAAGTAAAGCGACTTACTTAGCTCTAAAAAATGATCCATTGTTTGTACCCTATCTAGAACACATGACCCCTTTGAAATTCTTTAGCGAATTAAATGTCGGCTCAAGACCAACCTCGCGCAAAAAAGCCTCACAATTACGTTTATCCGATTTACGTGCTATACCCTTTGTCGGTTCTTGGAATCAGCTTAAGCAGAATATTCCCGGTTACTATGGCTTTGGATCAGCACTGCAAGAATTAATAAAGCAAGGCAAAGAATCGCAATTAACAGCGCTATACCAACAGTCACTATTTTTCAGAACTTTAGTTGAAAATACGATGATGAGCCTATGTAAAACTTATTTCCCATTAACGGCTTATATGAAAAACGACCCAGAATTTGGCGACTTTTGGAAAAAATTACTGGCAGAAGCTGAGTTGACGAAAAAATTATTATTACAAATTTCTGGCCAAAAATGCTTACTGGAAACTGATCCTTTAAATCGTGAATCGATTAAATTACGCGAAGAAATTGTGTTACCTTTGTTGGTTATACAACAATTCGCTATGATAAGACTACAAGAATTAGCAAATGAAAAAAGCGATTTATCAGTGATCTATAAAAAAATAATCATCAAAGCCTTAGCAGCCAATACCAATGCCAGCCGCAATTCAGCTTGAGTCACAAAATGAATTCTGAATATCATCAGCAAAGTTTAAATAAAAGAGATTGCTATTGGATGCAACATGCACTCACGCTAGCTAAACGAGCAGAAGGGCAAGCAGAAGTGCCAGTAGGTGCAGTCGTAGTAGCATCCGATCGGGTAATTGGTGAAGGCTGGAATCAACCCATTGCCACTTCTGACCCCACGGCACATGCCGAGATTGTTGCCATTCGCGCCAGCACCCATAACCTGCAAAACTATCGCCTCCCACCAAACAGCACACTGTATGTCACTTTAGAACCCTGCGCTATGTGCGCAGGCGC
Source organism: Gammaproteobacteria bacterium (assembly GCA_035546635.1). Classification (NCBI taxonomy): domain Bacteria; kingdom Pseudomonadati; phylum Pseudomonadota; class Gammaproteobacteria; species Gammaproteobacteria bacterium. Next base: position 75,532 of record DASZWJ010000028.1, on the reverse strand, counting down.
CCTTATAAATGCACGTCTCTCCCGCCTGGTCTATGGAGCATTAGATCCCAAAGCCGGCGCAGTAGCTAGTGTCTTTAGCCTGCTAGACAGGCGTAGCTTGAACCATCAAGTAATCTGGGAAGGAGGATGCCTTAAAGAAGAATGCGCCACTTTACTACAGAGTTTTTTCCAGAAGCGCCGGTAACAAACCTGAGAGCGCAGGTAATCTCTTCAACATAAGTTTTTAAGTCAATGGACTCTCCCATGAACAATCCTGAAAAATATGATTTTGAAATAGGAGAAGAAGGTTTAGATTATGATCTGCTTGATAAATCTTTTAATCCGAGCACCCAAGCTTTTGTTTTGAAATCTGGCATAAAACCCGGCATGAAGGTCTTAGATGTGGGCTGTGGTGCAGGACTTATGACAGCTTGGCTCGCAAAACAAGTCGGGCAGACTGGCTTAGTCGTTAGCATTGATAATAGTGAAGCGCAGCTTAATGTGACTATAAGAAGAATTCAACAAGAAAAACTTTCTAATGTTCAGACCCGAGTTTTATCAGCATACGATATTTTACAACTCAATGAAAAATTTGATCTCATTTACTGCCGGTTTGTTTTGCATCATTTGCATAGTCCACGTAGAGCACTTAATGTATTTTATGAAGGACTTAACACTGGAGGATTATATATAGGTGAGGAGGGTATTATTGGCGCCGCTTTTGCTTACCCACCTACTTTTGCTTGGCAGGGGTATATACCAGAATTTAAAAATCCTGAGGACGAAATTGATGGTATGGAGCGCGACCCTGATATTGGAATGAAGCTTCTTTATTTAGCGAAAAAAGCCGGTTTTGCTATTACTGATCTAAACTTGGTTCAACCTGTATTCTGGAAAAAAGACCAAAAAATGGGATTATTAAAAGGATTAATTGCGTATAAAAAAACTGATTTAGCGCATGGAACTACCGAGGAACAATGGCAACACAAATTTAATGAAACCAAGCGTCTGATTGATGATGACAATCAAATTATTGGTTTTTATGGTAGTTGCCAAATTGCAGCCATAAAAAATATCTGAGATGTTAACTCAAAAGACCTGCGAGTAGTTAGGAAAAAAATTTTTAATTTCTTTCTTGAGATTGAAAAATTATTGCTTTTTATTTCGCAACTTCCAAAATAATTTTGCCAATTGTCTTACGACTTTCGAGTAGACGCTGGGCTTCTGCTGCCTGTGCCAGTGGAAAAATTTGTCCAATTTTCAATTTAAGCCAACCAGCGCGCATGCCATCGATTACCGCCGCTGCACGTGTGAGCATTTCTTCACGGGTAGTAATAAAATTTATCAAAGTGCCGCCAGCCAGAGTCAGTGCTTTGGCCTGCAATGAATTTGGAGGAAACGGATCAGCAGGACCACTGGCTGAGCCGTATAAACAAATACAACCACGTATACGTACTGCCTCTAAATCTTTTGTAAAAGTAGTTTTTCCTACACCATCTAAGATGTAATCGACACCTTTATTCTGCGTTAATTTTTTAGTTGCTGTCACAAAATCTTCAGTATTATAAAAAATGATGTGGTCTGCTCCAGCCTCTTTAGCAATTCTGGCTTTTTCTGGGGTTGAAACGGTACCGATGACAACAGCACCTTTATGTTTAAGCCATTGCACCAATAATAACCCCAAACCTCCCGCTGCAGCGTGTACTAAAACCTGATCGCCGGGCTTAATTTGATAAAACTCATGTAATAAATAATGTGCTGTCATGCCTTGTAAAGGAAAAGTTGCTCCTTGCTCAAAACTGATATCATCGGGAAGCGGTATGAGCTGCCAAGCTTTGACAATATTAAATTCAGCATATGAACCTATAGTTGAGGAGTAAGCTACTCGGTCTCCGGGTTGAACTTCTTTTACATTCTCCCCAATGGCTTCGACAATACCTGATGCCTCCAAACCAGGTGTACAGGGTAAGTCTATTGGCTGACGGCCATTTCTAAGATAAATATCACGGAAATTAACGCCTGCAAATTTTATGCGGATTAAAGCTTCATCTGGATTGGGTTTAGGTGTAGCTATTTCTTGTAATTGCAGGACATTGGCATCCCCAAATTGATTGATACGTATGGCTTGCATCAATTTTTTTCCTTAGGTGGATAAAAATATAAACCTGGCACAGTTTTGACATGAACCAGAGCAATGAATAATTTTTGTTACAATTAAAATACCTTAATTTGACTTTTCTCTGGACTTATACCCCTTTGGTAGAAATAGGTTAATTCAGCCTTTGCGTTCAAGTCTCCCTCTGCAGCCGATAATTGATATAACTCAAAGGCTTTTCTAACATCTTTTGTCACTTCTATTCCATGCTGATAACAATAAGCCAAACCATATAGCCCATTAGCATCCCCCTGGTCTGCGGATAGTTGGTACCATTTAACCGCCTCTGTTACATCATAAGTAACTCCTATACCATAATGATAGCAATATCCCAGCCTATATTGGGCATAAGCGTCCTCTTTTTCAGCTGCCAATTGATATAATTTAACTGCTTCTTTTTCATCTTTTTCTACACCTATCCCGAACTGATAACACTCCCCTAATCTGACCTGCCCCTCTAAACTTCCCGCTTCAGCCGATAATTTATACAATCTAAATGCTTCTTTTTCATCCTTATCTACTCCTATCCCATGTTGCCAGCAATAAGCATAACTACAAAGTGACTCCTCTTCAGATATCTCCTCTTTTCTTGATAAATAGCTAAATGCTTTCTTTTCATCTTTATCTACACCTATTCCCTTGGCATAAGATATCCCTAATCGAAATGCAGAAGCCGCATATCTTTGCCGCATACGTTGTTGGAAAGCCGACAGACTAAAATTTTGCATTTTTGAAGCAACTTTTTCATCACCAAACCTATCTAAGAACTCCATATTCTTCTTGAGAAATTTATTAGATACATAGGGGATACGCCGATTTCGTAATTTTCCATCAATTTCTTTCATATCTTTTTTACGACAATCACCCAGATCCATCGCTTTTTTATTAATCACACTACTAGATTCGTCAAAAAATCTAAAAGGAACTGCTTTGGCTAATGATTGCGCCGTACGGTAAAAAGACAAAGGCAGATGGCAGGGACGTTGACGAATGATAAATCCTTCTAATTTAAAACGTTTGATCGGATAATTTTGCTTATCCAAATAATCAAAAATATTCTGTTTCAAATATTTTTCAACAGTAAAGGCGTGGCGTGCATCATCCATTGCATAAATAGAACAACCTTTGGGCTGATATTGTCGTTTTTCAATATTACGATACAACATACCTTGAGGAAATTGTTTGGCAAATGATGCCACACAACAAGAGCTAAGCTCATCACCAACAGAATCGATTAGCAAAAGTTTTACATTATTTTTAGCATCTATTTCAATAATACCTGAAACCCAATGGGTTCCGCTGTTAAAATGGGGATCACCCATAATAAAAACTTCACGGATAGGACGTTCAGTATTACGCATACCCAATTTCAGAGCTTTTAAATAATTTGAAAAATTTTCTTTATCGGATATAACGGTTGGATTAAAATGATCTTTTCTGGAGGCCAGTTGCGCCATTGTAAGCTTAATCCCGGCATCGGTGATATTTCCATATTTTATAAATTCATTCAACAACATCCTTCCTGAAGCTTTTATTTCTCTCATGTCAAATAATTTTTTTAACATTTCTCGCTGATTTTTACTTAATAGATATTCAAAATTCTCAAAATTATCGGTTATATCTTTGTTCGCCTCCAACAATGCTTCCAACATAGGTAAATTATTGTAATCAATACAAAAAGGCAAAATTTGCCGAACAAAATATATCCTTTGCATGATTGAAATTTTATTACAAAAAATTCCTATTAGCACATTGTTATCTTCTCCTGGAGAAGAAGATAATAAATCAAATATATTTTTATCTCTTATATCCCTCAATTTAAATGTAGAAATGACACTATTTTTAAAATTTTCCTCAAATTCTTTCGTATAAAAAAAACTATATTTTTCAGGAATATCCTGGAATTTACATTTCCTCAATAATAGGCATGAATCTCTTGTTAATTCTAGAAAATCCACACATGATTGATAGTACCAACTCATATCTATAAACTTTTCCACATTGTCGATATGAGGCAGATAATCTTTCCTCATAGAATGAAAAGCTTTAATACAGGCTCTATCTGCTCCTTTTTTAATTATCTCCCGAATCGAATTTATGGCTTTTCGCACCTCCAAACAATATAAGTCTGTATGTTCTTGTAATTTATTTAATAAATCATCGGGAAAATCAATCACTATAAATGTGAGGGGCGTTTGAAATTTCCTAAAACGCCATTGGGTATAATAGAAATCTTTAGGAGCGCCTCCCCCACACTCAGCAAGATCTATCCCATGTATCGAACCATCCGGGCCTACAATAAGGTTATCGTTAAACATATCAGAATTTTTAAACAATACCATGATCGTAGTTAATTTCGCCAAATCACTAATAAATTGCTCTGGATTCCTGTCAAAATACTGTAATCCTAGCGAACTGCCTTCGATAAATGGAATCTTGAGCCATAACTCTTTATCAAATACTTCAAAATCTGGCTCAGGAAAAGCATCACCAAAAAAACATCGACCTAAGCTCAACATAAGTGCTTCTTTATAAGCTGCGATTCGCGATGCCTCTATTTCTATAGGCACATAACTTTCGGGATTTGGGTAGAACACCAGCATTTTATTCAGCATCTTAGTTGGTCTTTTTAACACAACTCCATGCTGCGTAATAATGGCATCACGATTTCTCATTGAACCAGGGTATTTCATTTGAATTGATGGCGGGATAGAAGAAGGGTGTTGCTCTATTTTTATTTCTTCAGGAGTCGATAGGGTTTTTTCTGTCGCAATTTGCATTCATACCTCTCTATACTTTCAGTAACTCACTCGCATTAATTTTAGCTTTTACATATAAATTATACTTTCCTATAAAAAACCTCTCATGACAACCCCATCTAATATCTAACGGATGGAAGCAGTTTTCCAGCTCAAGCAATAGCAAATCACTAGTGATAATGACTCTCGCCCTGCACCTTCCCACGAAACACCCAATAGGCATGCAAAGTATAAGCCAGAATAATCGGAATCAGAAACAACACACCCGTCAGGGTAAATAACTGCGACGTCGGTGGCGATGCGGCCTGCCAAATCGTGATAGCCCGCGGCACTGCATAAGGCCAGATGCTGATAACAAAACCGCTGTAACATAAAATAAACAACCCAATGCTACAAATAAACGGTAAATATTCATGTCGGGTGCGTAAACTCCAAAACAGCGCAATGGCTAGTAATGTGGTATGCACCGGCACCGGAATAAAATAAAGAATATTCGGCCAGGAAAACCAGCGTTCAGCAATAGCCGGTTGCGCTATGGGTGTCCATAAACTAACCACTAAAATAAATACTAGTATCACCCACATCAGATAAGAGGCGACTTTATAACACCATTGCTGCAACGCATTTTCAGTTTTCATAATCAGCCAAGTTGCACCCAGCAAAGCATATCCCCCGACTAAAGCCACCCCACACATGACACTAAATGGCGTTAGCCAACCATAAGCTCCACCCACATATTTGCCATCAACTATCGGCAAACCTTCAACAAAATGCCCCAATACCATTCCTTGCATAAAAGTAGCTAAAAACGAGCCCACAGCAAATGAACAATCCCATAAATATTGATGACGTTTGGCTTTGAAACGAAATTCAAAAGCCACGCCACGCAAAATTAATCCAAATAGAAATAGAATCAACGGCAAATATAACGCAGATAACACCACTGCATAGGCTTTGGGAAACGCTGCAAATAATCCCGCCCCTCCCAGCACCAACCAAGTCTCATTACCATCCCATAACGGCGCGATACTATTCATCATCACATCTTTCTCCGTTTGACTTCTCACAAACGGAAACAAAATACCAATCCCCAGGTCAAAACCATCTAAAATAACATACATTATAAGGCCAAAGCCGATAACAGCCGCCCAGATTACTGATGTATCCACCATTAGGGTTTATCCTCCAGCCATGAAGCCAAACGGTCTGGCTTATCAGTATGAGAAACTTCTTCTGGTCCTTTACGCACCAAGTGCAGCAGATAAAAAATAAACGTACCTAATAACGTCAGGTATAACACCATAAAAGCTATCAAGGTAATGAATACCGAGCTTGCCGGTAATATGGAAGCCGCATCCCGAGTTCGCAACAAACCGTAAATGATCCAAGGCTGGCGTCCGGTTTCAGTCGTAAACCAACCAGTTACCACCGCGACAAAACCTAAGGGGGAAATCAACACACACCAACGCCAAAATCTGGAGCTAGTAAAGAGTTTTTTACGCATACGTAGATATTGTGCAGTAAACGCTGTCAGAATAAAGAGTACGCCTATCCCTACCATCACCCGAAATGAATAAAACACAATGGGCACATAGGGTCGGTCTTCTTTAGGCACGCTTTTAAGACCCTTAATCTCACCGTTCAATTCATGGGTCAAAATAATGCTACCTAGTTTGGGAATTTCAATCGCATAGTGATTGGTCTCCTGCGCCGGATCAGGGATAGCAAACAACGTCAAAGGCGCACTCCGCTCCGTCTCCCAACGCCCTTCCATCGCCGAGACTTTCAAGGTTTGATATTTAAAAGTATTAAGACCGTGCATATCTCCTAACAGTAGTTGCAAAGGTGCCAGCAACAAAGTAGCACCTATCGCCAAAGAAAAGGTGGCTCGCGCTAATTCTAAATGCCGCTGTTTGATGAGATACCACGCCCCAATGCCTGCTATCAAAAAACTACTGCTGAGTAATGAAGCCACTACCATATGCATGAAACGATAAGGAAACGATGGATTAAAAATCACATGTAACCAATTCGCCACCGAAAAAATACCATTGTTTAGGCTATAGCCTACCGGCGTCTGCATCCAGGAGTTCGCAGCTAAAATCCAAAAGGCTGACAATAAAGTGCCTATGGCTACCATAGCGGTAGAAAACAAATGGACAGCAGGTGGCACCCGTTTCCAGCCAAACAACATAACACCGAGAAACCCCGCTTCCAGAAAAAATGCCGTCATTACCTCATAACTCATCAACGGCCCAAGCACATTACCCGCGATTTCTGAAAAACGACTAAAATTAGTACCAAATTCATAAGAAAGCACAATGCCAGATACCACCCCCATACCAAAGGCTAAGGCAAAAATTTTAGTCCAAAAACGGCATAGCTGGTAATAAATTATCCGGCGTGTTTTTAACCAAGCGATTTCCCAGGCCAAGAGGTACAAGGCAAGGCCGATGGTCAATGTTGGAAATAGGATATGGAACGAAAGTGTAAACGCAAATTGGATGCGAGATAAAACGACGGGGTCTAAATGCATAAGTACATTATTCCCATTTCAATAGATATGGAGAGGAGATATGGTAACCTTTTATAACCTCAGTATTCAATAGAAATCTTGTCTCAGAATCAACTGCTCTCAAGTTTCAAACCCGTTGAATTTACTTTTGCTAAGGTTTCAAATTCAGTTTGAACAGAATTAAAAGAAATCAAGGAAGCTTTAGTAATATCTCTAATATATAAGGTGGTTTGACCTTCTTCAGGGTAATTAGATCGATACTCAAATCGGGTACCGCCTTTGGCAACTTTTCCTACTATTCCTTTAGCTTATGTTCACGCGTGGTTTTAACTTTATGTTCCCTCTCTAAGCTGGCCCCCAAATTTAGCCAATTCTCACGAACTTGTTGTAAAAACTCTAAACAAGCTTGTAATTGTATATCTATTAGATCACGTCTTTTAGTTTTATCATCAACACAGCTCCTTGAGACTTTATGTCTGCTTTTATTTTGCTGACATTAACCAAACTTTTTAACCAACTTAAATCTCCTTCAGCACTTTCAAAGGCATTGATTAATTCATCGATTTGTTTGAGATGGATTTTTCTGATAGTTTCTGGAGTTACTTCAGGATTTGCTAGATAGGCGATAGCTGTTTCAGAAGCAGATAATGATTTAGTAAACTTGGTTAGAAAAAATGGTTGGAATTTTTGTTCAGCCTGCTCTAATGGAGCAGACATATCCATTGGCAAACTCATTTCTGTCCTAGATACCTTATAAGCATTAGCTAAAGGACCATATTCCATTCAAGGTAGATATAATCAGAAACTTCAAGCGCCGCTATATTATATTGAACCAATGGATCATCAAGTACTGGCCTCTGCTTTATATCCTCAGTATCTAGTTTTATTAATTTTTTATCTAATGGGAGCGAACTCTTGGATTTTTTCTCAGAAACACGGCTCGCTTGCGACATACAATTCTCAAAGTATTAGTTATCTATCTAGGCACATGAAGACATTTTCTGTTTTATACAAATTTATTCAATTCCTAGACTAAAAAAATACAGTGAACACTGCTGCCAAACGTATATGTAACTTCCCCCCCTTTGAAAAGGGGGAGTAGTCACATGTTTTAAGGTAACAATTTTACTTCTTCAATTTTGCTTCCAACTCTTCCAAAGTAATTCCTTTGGTTTCCGGCACAAACCGCGCAACAAAAATAATCGCTAATACGCAGAACACCACAAATAAATAAAACAAGGATGATCTACCAAAAGTTTCCATAAAGCTCAGTGCATAACGCATAACCAATCCGGCAAACGTCCAGTTAACCATGGTAGTAATAGTCATACCGACCTCACGTCCTTTCAGCGGGAATATTTCTGAGCATACTAACCAAGCCACAGGTCCCCAGGAAAAGGCAAATCCAAAAATATAAACAATAATCGCTGCCAATAATACACCTTTAGGAAGCGCACTGATTGCTTGTGGATCAGCGGCATTACCAATAGCATGAAACGCCAAACCCGCCGCCAACATACTTATCATCATCAGTACCGCACCAACATATAGCAGTTTTTTGCGCCCCCATTTTTCCACCAAATAAATTGCAGGGAAAGTAAACAACATATTAACGGTAGGCACTGTCATCATCGCAATCAAACCTTTCATACCCGCATAGCCAAAGATAGTAGGCGCGTAATAAATCATGACATTAATACCCACCAACTGCTGAAACATCTGCAGCACGACACCAATAATGAGAATTTTTACAAAATGTCCTTTAAATAAAGCCTTAATCGTGTGGCCTTTACCTTGTGCCAAAACCTGTTCAATTTCATTGATTTCAGTATTAATTTCTGCATCCGTATTGAAAATACGTCGTAATACTTTAACTGCTTTGTCTTTTTTGCCTTTTAACATTAACCAACGCGGGCTTTCGGGAAGAAACAGACTCCCGATCAACATTAATAGTGCAAACAGTGAAATCACCAGAAACATCAATGGCAAAGCCACTGAAGGATCGATAAATGTTCTAGCGATAAACACATTGGTCACAGAGATCAGAAAAATACCAATCGTAATCATTAACTGAAACAAGGTTCCCATAGAGCCACGTATAGAGGCTGGTGCCGTCTCAGATAAATATAATGGTGCAATAAAAGAAGCAATGCCCACCCCAAATCCTAGAAGGAAACGGCATACATTTAGCAAGAAAAATGAGGGCAAAGACGCAGAAGCGAGTGAGGCCAGGCTAAAGATAAGCCCTGCAAACACCAAACTCTTTTTACGCCCAAGAAACCGAGCGAATATTCCTGAAAGTAACGCCCCAATGACGCCACCCGTGGCCAAAATCGCTGAATACTTTTCCGCGCCCTGGGTACCTAAACTATAAGCCGTTTTGATCGTTTCCAGTGAATTGGCAATAAACCCCTGGTCAAGACCAAAAAGCAAACCGCCTAAAGCGCCAACCAAACATATAAAATAAACTATGAATTTATACCCACCCTGCTCTACCCTACCCATTGGCGGGGCGCTGGAAAGTTGTGCATTCATAAAACAGTATCTCCTGGTTCTTATGTTTAATGCGAATATTTCATATTTGGCAGCCATTCCTTTTTCCTTCTCCCACAAGGGAAGAAGGAAAAAGGAGTGACTGCTAAAATATGAAATATCTGGGATAAAGCTTAATGCTAGCCTGGATGGCTATCATTATCAACCTCGTTATACTCAAAGCGTTTAAGATGTTGGTTTGTGTGAGTACTTCCCTTCTTTCCTTAAGTTATATTCTTAGGAAAGAAGGAAGTATTGTAGAGGATACCAATGAAGGGAAGGGTTTTTAACAGGCTATAATGGAACTTGCGGTACTACACCTCCTTTAGCCTCACATTCTTTGCCCGACATATAGACACCACCTTTACCCCGGCAGGAATTTGTGCCTGGACCAGAACTCACATAATGACAAGTGGTTGAAACCAGCTTGCAAGCACTCTGTCCTTGGCAAGAATTAACGCCATAACATAAAACCTCATTTCCAACCTGGGGATTAACCTGAATAACTGGGTTATTTTCAGCGCCAACCGGTGCGCTAGCACAGCCTTTCAAACATAATCCTACCGCCGTTGCTAAAGCTATTCCAGCCAATTTATTTTTGATAGTCATCGCATTTACTCCCTTAAATTATGATGCACATCTAAAGCATAGATGCTGATTGGAGAAATGCAAATTGAGATAGATTAACATGCTAAAAACCCGAAAAAAAATTGATATACAACGCTTAAATGCACCAATAAGCAACCGTTTACCCCCTTTTGAAGAAGGGGGGCAGGTCGCCAAACGACGCAATGGGACTAATTGACGACAGACCTAGCATCTATTGACGCAATTTTGTACATTTCCAGATAAAAAAGACGCCAAATTAGATACTACCTTATCCAATAATCTTTCACGTGCCGCTTTACTAGCCCAGGCAATATGTGGAGTAATAATGCAATTTTTTGCCTGTATTAACGGGTTATTCTCATCTGGAGGTTCCTTGTCCAGCACATCAAGACCTGCACCAGCGATTCTACCCGCATTGAGCGCCGCTGCTAAAGCGGGCTCATGCACAAGCCCACCGCGACTGGTGTTCACCAGCAAAGCGCTGGGTTTCATTAAGGATAAGGTTTTGTCATTAATCAGATGAGTCGTCTCAGGCGTAAGAGGGCAATGCAAGCTCACAACATCGCTTTGCCGTAATAAAACTTCTAAGTCGACAAAGCTTAAACCCGGTTGAGCCGCTCTTGGCGTACGAGTATAAACCAATACCTGCATACCCAAAGCCAGCGCCAGATTAGCCACAATTTTTCCAATATTGCCAAATCCAACAATGCCGATCGTTAAATCATCAAGCTCGATTAATTGACGCTTCCAATAACAAAAATCCAGACTGGCCGACCATTCTCCCTCATGCACTGAAGCAGAATGCAAGGCCACATGGTTGGTCAATTCTAATAACAACGCCAAAGTCATCTGCGCTACAGAATAAGTGCTGTAATCAGGCACATTCGTCACCGTGATACCTCGTGCATCTGCTGCAGCCATATCAATAATATTATAACCAGTTGCTGAAACACCGATATAACGTAGCCTCGGTAGCTGCAAAATCCTTTGCTGATTAAATGTCACTTTATTGGTGATAACAACCTCTGCATCCCGTACGCGCTGAATAACTTGATCTTCAGCGGTGCGATCATAGAGTTGACAAGCTCCTAATTTCTCAAGCTCACCCCAGGACAAATCACCTGGGTTTAGCACATAGCCATCGATTACTACGATATTCATTTTGATTGTTCCTTGAATTTCGCGCCAGCGATTAACTAGAACCCATTTCAAAGGGTGAAGATGAGCTAACATTTCTGGCATTAGGTGGTTGTGTCGACGCATCCTCATCATCATCGGGTTCTAAACTTTGTGCGATACGTAATTGCTCAACTATCCAAGTGACCCGCTCTTGTTGCTTATCTTTAAATTCACCTACTACAGAATGATTCTGTATAAACTTCGTACCATACTTATTAAATTCAGCAGGATGCTGTTGAACCAGCACTTCTATAGACAGCTTTCGAGTGATACCATTGATATATTTTTCTATAGCATCCTCGATATAACGTTGACTCACAATTTCCGAATCTGATGATAAACGAAAACCTTGGTTATGCAGAATAGGCGCGAGCGGAGGAGTTTTTTTAGGAGTCGTCCCATGCCAAGGCGGTTTAGGATGCCGTATTTCAGGTGAATAACCAACCACTAAATAACTGTTTCTATCCCCATACATTTTAGTCAATGTTTTGATGATATTTGCGGTACTGACTAATAATTTATTACAGTTATAAGTAGTCGCTTGTTTTAAAAAATCGCTGGATAACTTTTCCATCAAACGGGTGTTAGCTTGAATTTGACTACCATCCAATTCTTTTTCTTGAGGCAACCTGACTTCACCATATGCCAACATTCTACTAAAAAATTCATCTTTATATAATTTTTGATAATTTTTATCCCGATGGCAAACAGTCATAACTTTGCTAGCAACCACCAATTCCTGGTGCAATTTGGAAATTGCACCAGGTTCCTTTGTTGATGCTTCCACTAACCAGTAAGCATGCGTCAAAGCGTTCCTTATAAAATTGACAGAACCTATATCTTTTTGCACTGAAGGCATAGATTTTAACGTTTCCATATATTGTTGCATTTCAAACACTAAAGCATAAATTTGCAAAAGCTGCAGCAGCGTTTGGATATTTTTATCTTGCTGCTGCGTTTCAATCACCGGAGCAAAATCCATTTCTGCGTATTCTTCGATTAATTGTATTTTTTTCTGTAAAAATTCACTTTGATACTGAATATCTAAGAAACTTCCCAAGGTACGTTCAGCACGTGGCAATGGTGGAATATTATCGGTTAATTCAGTAAATTTATATTTTGTCTCCCTATCAACACTAGCGTCCTCAAGCTTAGTTTTATTAGAGGTTACAGACTGTTTGGGTTTGCAATCCGCCATAATAGAGTCAATGATTGCGGAAGAAGAAGCAGTTTTTAGAACATGCACAATTTTTTTGATATCCGGCTTCTCCTCACTGGGACTTGGGGAGGATACCTGCTCAGCCAAAGCTGGTTGTTTCTCCGGCAATGTAGGCGTTTGCAATTTTAAAAAAACTTCAACCTTTTTATGTGCTCTTATTAATTGTTTTAATACCGGTTGTAATTCTTCCTGTTTATTTGTTGCTGGCTTTTTGCGCAGGTTTTCAAATTTCACCTTGAGACGATTTTCTTCACGTAATTTAGCATTAAGCTTTGGATTTTTTGCGGTTATTTTACGACCTTCAATTGTCTCTTTAATGGTTGCAAACCTCTCATGAATGTTTGCCAGAGTATCCTTTGTTACAGATGAAGAAGATTCTTCAGATTCTGTTTTCTTGGCACCCTCTTTTGCTGAAGGCGTCTGAGCTTTTTTATCTTGCAGCTCAACGAGGTTAGGGGCAATTATTTGGCGATAAAGCGGATTTTTTTCATTAGTAACAATAGCTGGATAATTATTAATAAAATAGCGAATAACCTCTGTTCGATTCATCATGCAGGCCCACCTTAAACCTTCAGGCGCAAGAGCAATATCTTTTTCTAAACAGCTTTGAACCAAGGGTAAATTATTTTGCGCACAGGCCAGCAATAAAGGCGGCAACTCTAAAATAAATACTAAAGCTAACTCAGCAGTTTCACGATCACGCAATTGTCCATCGAGCATTTGAACCAATTCCGTATCACCCATTATTTTCGCTTTGTTTTTACATTCATGAAATTCTTCTTCTGCAGGCAAACATTGAATTAATGCGAATATATGCTTAGTACAACTTTCCCAATCTTTTTTATCTTTAGCTAAACTTGCAAGATGTAGATGTATACCCGCTTGATGATTTTTATTGGTTAAAATAGCCGCTTCAACAGAGAGTCGATTAATTGAAATGGGTGTTGACGCAGAACCAACAGTTTCTGCAGAACTACGCTCCCCAGAAGATTTTTTATCAGTGTCTTTTATTGTACTAGGTTCTAATATGCTGCCCAGCAATTCTTTTTCACCATCGAGGAATTCAGACGTTAATTTAGGGTAAAACGACTGTTCTTGCTGCAAATGATATAATGCTCGCCATATGCTCTCTACATCTTTCATCTTTGTATGATAAATAATATCAACTATGTATCGATGATTGTCGGCAGTGACAAAATCAATTTGTCCTAAAATTTTTGCTGCAATTTTATTTTTACTGGGTATTCTCTTTAACTGACCCTTAGCTATCTGCGCGTACTCACAAGATTTTTCATAATAAGTCAATGCTTCTTCTGGAGCACTTTTAGTACATTTGCTACCCAATGATCTGAAAACAGCAGATAAAGATAAATAAATTGACGCTTTGTCAACATAAGCCTCATTTCTCTGCTGAGTATCAGAATTTTTATCAAGTAACTTAATATATTTATTTATATAAAATAAGCTAGAAAATAAATATTCTAAAGTCATTGGAATGCTAGAGGACTTAAAGTGTATTGCACCCCGAAATAAGGTTTGAGATTTTTGGTAATAATCTAATGCCGTTTGTCTATCGCGCAATTCACGCGGCATGTGTGAATGAGTTTTATCAGGTAATGGTCTTTGGAGAAAACTACTGGCATAACCAATCGGCGCATATAGCAAACGTATTAATGGACTGATGAAATAATAGTTAAGCGTTGAAACTAGACTAAATTTTGTGGCTTTGGGGAGCTGCTGTGGTTCTTGACTCATATTGAAAAACTCCCATTACACTTTTTTCATTATGCGAGAACCCCACTCCCTTAATGCGAGAATAATCGGTTTTAAATCCTCAGCTAAGGGTGATAGCGAATATTCTACTTTTGGTGGCACAACTGGATATACTTTGCGGATAATAATTCCATCTTCTTCAAGCTCACGAAGTTGCAAAGTTAACATGCGCTGTGTCACACTCGGTATTAAACGCCTTAATTCATTAAAACGTTTAGTGCCATCTAACAAATGAAATAAAATTACACCTTTCCATTTATTGCCGATGACATCCAAAGCCGCTTCCACAGAACATCCATAATGACAATCACCCTTGCGTCTGCTTTTTTTAGTCTTCATACCCATCGCCCCATAGTATAATTTTTAATACTATATCACAAAATTGTGTGTACTTATATTAGAATAATGTCAATGATAGAATATAATTAAATGTTTAGATATTTATATTTTAGCAGTTAACCATTTATTGGAGAATTTTATGACTGATTCCAGTACCAAAGGTATTATTCCTCATATTTTTGCGCATTACCAGGCGCAGCCGACTTTTTATAATTTTGACGGCATGCCAGTCGAAAAACTTTCAGACAAAATATCCCGTCAATATATTTACTCGGGCCAATCTATGTTGGTTAAATGGATATTTCAAAAAGGCGCGACAGTGCCATTGCACCATCATGTAAATGAACAAGTCACCTGGATTATACAAGGCTCAGTGCAAGTTTACTCTCAAGGTAAGGAATTTATTGTGAAAGCTGGGGAAGTTATTATTTTTCCACCGCATGTGCCGCACGAATTTCTGACGCTGGAAGATAATACGATTGATATTGATTTCTTCACCCCAGTGCGTGAAGATTGGATCAATGAAAGCGCGGGTTACCTGCAAAGCGTAACAAAAAAATAAAGCTTTGTTCATTCCCTTTGAAAAAGGGGATCGAAGACAGCAAGGCCGGAGGGGGATTTTTTACTTGAGCTTAAAATACTAGATAAACAATAATATGTTGCAAAACTTTTAAATCCCCCTTAATCCCCCTTTTTCAAAGGGGGAGAGAATAAATGGAGGAAGACAATAATCCCTAACATGGCCTTAAACTTAAATATTCCTCAGCAACAGGAGGTTGCATAAAATCCGTCGCAATTATTGGTCGAGTTTTAGTTGTCTTCTCTTTTAAGACGACTGGCATTTCTTTTACCACCGGCGAGGGATCTGCTTTCACATGCATCGTTACTTTTTGCGCTCCTCTTTCCAACGGTGTTTGCAATCTTTGCAATAAAGCAGCTGAAGAGCTCATTCCCGAATGAAATTTGATAGTATCCTCAGCGCGCTGACTGGTATCTTTTCCTTTCAGCTGATTGACTAATTTCTCTAACACTTGCACTTTCTCAGTGATAGCCGCTATGCGACTATCTATCGCTTCGCGATTTCTGTTAATTCTCGCTTGCTGCAGTTGAGAATCCTGATCTTTTTCAGCTTTCAGGGTTTTTTTCGATTTAAATACATTTTTTACCTTCTCTAAAGCACCGGGTTTTTTCTCTACGGGTTCCGAATCTAGAGTGGCTAACAATTTTGTAGTTAAATAATTTGCTTCGCGTTTTGCATGCTGTAAACTGAATTCTAATTCTTTAAGATTATATTTATACTCTTGTTGCTGAATGCCTCTTAGTTGTTGCGCATCCGTTAACATATCCATACCTACTGATGGCTTTATATTCTTTTTTGCAGCAGAAATAGCTTCCTGCATAAATTGGTCGAATTTTGCGTATTCGGCATCATGGCTCATCGCTTCAAGCACCACGGCTGTACCCTGATTAGATTGTCGACCGATTTCATCAGTAGTTTGACTTATCTCCTGACGCAATGTTTTTTCCTTTTTTTCAGCCGTATCGGAAATTTTGTACGCAATACCTCCCGCTAACAGAGCCACACCCACAGCCACACCCGCTGTCGCAAGTGCAGCGGCGCTCATACCCGCAACGGTGGTAGTACCGAGGGCTGCCTCAATGAACGGCGCCGTCTGAGAGGTAAGCAATTTGCTAGCTAAACTGCCAGCCTGCCCTATACTTCTTGCGGTTTCGTCAGTTCGGCAGGCCTGCAGCGTAGCACATAATTCTTTATAATCTTTCAACAGCGCAGAATTTTTTTGCAGTGCTGCCGTCAGATTTTTATAGCACTCAGCTAAATCCAACTCTGCGCCAAAACTGAAGTCTTTTTTGGCCATTTCTGCTGTAATCAAACGCTGCATCAGCAGTGCTGTACCTCTTGTACTCTGATGCTGGTCAAACAAGTCATAGAACCCGCTAAATGCATCTTCATGCGGTTTCTCAGCCGATAGCTTTTCAGCAACTTTTTTACCTTTGGGACCTAGATCACGAATAGTGTCAAGATTATTAACATCAGACATCATCCCCCATCCCAGATTAGACATAGCAACTATCGTTTGCTGCGCTGCTTCAATACCCATTACAATCACCTATACCTTCAATTAATCTAAAATACCTAAATTTTCTTAAGCAAACCTATTCCCGTCCAGATGCACCTTTAGCACCTAGACTCAATTAATTAATATTTCACATCAAAAACAGTGACAACCAACTATTTTCTACTTGCCTGGTTTACCCTGGTTTCTCATTGCATTATACCTAACAATTGTTAACAAAAAATTAATTCACTAAGTCATCAAAAACAGCGCTAATTTATCGAGAATTAAGCCAATTTCAATAGTTATTAACTTGTCTGAAAGTGTTAAATTTTCTTAAATTTCTTATGGAAAGCTTAAGCACACCTCTAGAAATTAGTAATTTTCGTTCAAGACAAGGTGGATTAGATTTTAAAGCCAGAGACATCTATTCACCCCTTTGAAAATGGGGGTGAATAGATGCAACCGGAATTTAATAATGAGAATTTTAAAATCTTATCAATTGCTGCATTGAACGATAAGAGCAATTTCTAGAGGGAGTTGTAGCGAAACTTAGTACGGACAGGGTTAAAAGATAACTTGCTGAAATTTTCATAATTTCGACCAAGAGGGTGTCGGTACCTGGATTATGGATGTCCCATTTTATGCAACCAACAACCCTTTTTCCCGGTTACTTAGACCCCTAATACTTTGTCATCAGAGGGTCCGGATTTAATGGCATTGTCTATCTCTTCAAATAAATCTCTAGTATTTGAAGCAGCGCATTGATTCTTTAAATACTTACCAACACTATGGGCTGTACCAAGCCCAATTAAGCCTGTAATACCACTAGCTATGCCCAGAAAAATTGAGGCTGGAGATTCGGTGATATAAGGATTGGGGCTTGTATCAGTCACATAAGCACCATAGCCACAAAGTGCGCCCATGGCCAAAGTGCCCACAGAACACAACGCTGCTGGTATAATTTGCATTTGACTCAGAATTATGTTCTGTCGCGCCCTGCAGTCGTCTATGGCTTTTAGTAGTTTCAATAAATTATCTTTTGTATCGTTTGAGAATAAAGCTGAACTTGAGGTTAAAATTGAGACTTTTTCCCATAGATTTGAAAGTGTTCGTGCCGCGTTTTTATCAAAAAAACCCTTACTACAATCCTCTATTGTACGAATGAGGGTTTTTAAACACGCTTCAGCTTCTTTAATATTATATGCCTGGCTTTTATATATATCGTCTTTAACTTGCTTAGATACTTGTGTGATTTTGTGGAGGTCAGCAGGCGCAAAAAAAGTAGCCATAACCTTTAGTGAATCTGCAGGTAAATCTTGAAAATTCTTACTATTTTTTTTCTCATCCACCGTATCTAAATCATGTATTTCTATGCCTATATAGCCTTCTCGCCCTTCAGTACTCATTTGATACCTCTACATATAGTTGTAAAAGATATCATCTTAGCATCGCATTATTAATATTATCTTAGAGCCCCCTGTATTGTGCGTTTTCTATACATACCGCTTTTGGACTACATTTTCCTTATGAAGTATATGTTCTAATGACTCAAAAGCAAAATACCAAGCAAAAAATGGAAAAATTCTGAAAATACTTAAATCAACGTCTCGAGAGCTATGAACATGATAACAGTCGATTTGCCCCAGCCTGTACAACAACACATTCTTTTTTTCCTAGAAAAAAACCATTTCCCAGCAGTTAAAGAATTTTCGGACAAATTTATCTTTCATTTTAATTCCCAAAATGCACTAGATTTAGAATTGCTAATTTTTAATAATTATCATGAATCAATACTAGATTTTTGCATGAAATCAATTTGTTAAGATGATCTCTTGGGGGCCTTTCAATTTTAAGCTACAAACGCCAACCCAAACTTAGCAACAGCAAATAATTATTTCTTTTTTGATTTCCATATAAATGCTGCGCCACAGGAAAACCAACCCCAGGCTGCACAATCAATCTTTTTGAGGAAACCCATAATGAGGGAGTAACGTAGACGATATTTCCCCCCGAATTAGGATCAGTTACCCCACTTATTTTATTCTTTTGCGTATATTGACCATCTGCCTCAACCATCCAGGCTAAAATCCATTTAGAATCGATATCTAAAATATTTCTTCCAAACCCTGCTTGATATAAAAACTGATTGCCAAATTTAGTATTATCATTTGATGTGGTCAAGACTGCCCCATGCGAAGTGAAAACAAACCAATCTACATACATACGATTTAAGGTAAAGCCTAAAAAAAAGCTCGGCGAGCCAAAACCCGTATTAGGCTCTTTGGTGCTGGAACCTGTCGGAAAAGTCATATTGGAAACAATAGTCGCCTGCTCAGAAAAGGCATGTGTGTCTTGATGGTAAAAAGCATATTCAAATTGTAAAGCCGCATCCTCTAAACCAGAAGAAGAGTCTTGATTCGTCTTATAGCTTGCTGCTATCGGCATATTTAGCCACACCGAAAGATTGTTGGTAATCCCGTACAAAATAGAGGGTGCTATATCCACCGCATGCTTATTTACACCGCTAAAATCATCGGCTAATAAAAATATTTGCGTTTCATTTTGATCAATAATATTTTGTCCAAAACCGACTAAAGGCCCGGGCTGTTGCGAGGTGGGCAACGCGAAATTACCTATACTAGGCGGCTGTTCTTGCCCCCCCGCTTCCTCTGGTGAATTGTTATCAGCCTTCGCCACATAAACACTAAAGCTGAAAAATACAATTAAAATTTTAAAAATAACACTCCTTCGCATAGAAGGCTCCTTAATGTTTGTGTAAAGTCTTTTTTCGCACCCTATAGAATCGAACAAAAAAATCAACACTTATCTTAATAATTTGTTAATATATATCGGATAGAATTAAATATTGCTACCGTTTTCTTAGGATAATTGTTATGTCAGATAAAAAAATAGAACACCAAGCACCAGAAAACTCCTCCATTAAGACTTTAGACCCTGGAGCAGCTTCCGATCTTCTTGAGCAACAAGGGAATCTTTTCAATAAACCTGTAAAGCTTACAGGTGATTGGACTGGAGATAACGCACAAAAGGTGCTTGTAGAATTACTTAGCGAAGGAGTAGCCATTGACCCTAAAGCCCTCAAAGGCCAGGAAGGACTTAAAATAAGTGATGAGCAAATATCACTCATAAACGAAGCCAATGAATTTCGAAAAAACCTCATACAAAAACTAAAAGAGCAGCAATATGAAAAAGATAAACCTATTCGTGAACTGGCATGGGAGATTGCTCGCTCCGAGGCATTGAAAAATACACGTGGCAAAAGCATAAATACTGATTATCTTAGCCCGTCATATAAATCTGAACGCGAAGCCTCTCAGAATAGCAGTGATTCAAAAGTTACGTCCAATTTTTCCTTACTAGACTTGCTTAAGAAGTTTATCGAAAAGTTGTGTAGTGAAAATGAAGATCTTAAAAATAACAAGAACCCAGGTAACACCCAAAATAATGTGAGTTGGGCGTCAAAAGCAGCAAAACAAAATCAACAAAATCGTGAAGCAGATCACGACCTAAACTCAACGAATACAGTTTAGATAGTAAAGTCCTAGGGAAGAAATACTATGTATCAGCTTGAACATAGCGTTTCAATTAACGCGACTAAAGAAGAAATATGGAAAGTGCTTATTGACGTCAACCAGTGGAAGCAATGGGATAAAGATGTAAAATCTGCTCAGCTACACGGAAGTTTTGCTGCCGGAACCAAAGGAACATTAGTCTCTATGGACGACAAGATATCTACTTTTTTTATCACACACATTCAAGAACCTGATTACTACAGCAATTATTATCAATATCCGTTTTTTAGCAAATTAAACTTTACTCATCAGATTGAAGAACTCGCCTCTACCTGTCGAGTGACTTTCTTGGCCAACTTTAGCGGACTTTTAGGAAAATACTTTTTTCTTAAGCAGAAAAAAGCCATTTTATCAGTAATGAAACAAGCCATGGCTAATTTAGTTGTTCTGTGTACAGAACAACTAAATTAATCTTTATCTGACCTGACCACTGCCCTGCACTTGATATTTAAAGGTAGTGAGTTGCTCTACCCCCACTGGTCCACGCGCATGTAATTTCCCCGTGGCGATGCCGATTTCTGCTCCCATACCAAATTCTCCACCATCAGCAAATTGTGTTGAGGCGTTATGTATCACAATCGCACTATCCACTTTTTGCAAAAATTGCTGCGCCGCTTGTTCATTAGCCGTGATAATCGCATCAGTATGTTGCGTTCCATGCTCAGCAATATGCGCAATCGCCTGAGACAAATCCTTAACAATCTTCACCGCTAAAATCGGCGCCAGAAATTCAGTATCATAATCATTCGCTTTTGCCAGTTTAACTCTGGAATCGAACTCTACCACTTGCTGGTCTCCGCGAATTTCACAACCTGCCGCGAATAAATCTTGCAAGATGCCTGATAAATGTGAAGCCACAATCGCCTGATCGATCAACAACACCTCAGTAGCCCCGCAAATGCCAGTGCGGCGTAATTTAGCATTAAACACAATTTTACGCGCCATCGCTAAATCGGCCTCTTGATGTACATAAGTGTGACAAATTCCCGCGAGATGTTTAAACAAAGGAATACGCGTTTCAGCCATAATACTGGCAATTAATTGCGGGCCACCGCGTGGAATAATGACATCGATATATTTATCCATTGATAACAGCGCTTTCACTGCCGCACGATCACGGGTAGTTATCATTTGTACTGCTGAAAGTGGCAATTGGGCTGCCTGCAATCCTTGCTGTAATGCCCGCAAAATTGCAGTAGCAGAATGAAAGCTTTCACTCCCGCAACGCAAAATCACCGCATTACCGGATTTAAGGCATAGGCCAGCCGCATCAGCAGTGACATTAGGTCTTGATTCGTAAATGACCCCAATCACACCGATAGGCACTCGCACACGGCGAATATGCAAACCATTAGGACGTTCAATAGTTGCCAATACAGTTCCCACAGGATCGGGTAAGGTAGCAATCGCTTCCAATGAAGCGGCCATGGCTTCAATGCGTTCGGCATTTAATAATAAGCGATCAAGAAATGCTGGAGAAATATCCGCTTGCTCTGCTCTATGCCTATCTTCCGCATTTGCCGCAAGGATCAAGTCTTGCTGCTGACGAATAGCGGCAGCCATACTGTATAACGCTTGATTTTTCTGTTCTGTACTGGCATTGGCCACACGATATGCCGCTTCACGGGCGGCTTGGCAGAGATGCAATATGGTTTGAGAAATATCATGATTTTCAGTCATATTTTGCCTTTAATAGGGTGCTTAATTATTAGTTGTCGCTGGCGCGAAATTCAAAAGTCTGTCATTCCCGCGCAGGCGGGAACCCATTCTTCCATGGCTTTTCATGATTCATCAGCATGAAGTATCGAATCTGCCAAAAAATATAAAAAATTCAATGGATGGATAGGTTCCCGCCTGCGCGGGAATGACATTATTTTTATGTTTCGCGCCAGCGATTAATTAAGCTTTTCATGCAACACTAAATCATCGCGATGCACTACCGCCTCGCAACCCGGATAGCCTAAAATATCAGCAAATTCACTGCTTTTATGGCCAATTAACTTTCGCACTTCGCGCGCAGGATAATTAACCAAGCCTCTACCGATTTCTTGTTGGCCACTGTTTAATATACACACGCAATCGCCTTTTTGAAACTCCCCAGTCAAACTCACCATCCCCGCCGCCAATAAGCTTTTACCTTGCCGCAAAGCTGCTTCTGCCCCATCATCGATGCTTAAAGCGCCCAAGGGCTTGAGGTGTTGAGCAATCCAATTTTTTCGGGCGCTAATGGGCGTCGTTTTGGGGATAAACCAGGTATTGCGGCCTACTTTGTCAATTTGCATGATAGGATTTTGAGGCTTGCCCAGTGCAATCACCATTTTACAACCTGAAGCTAAAGCAATCTTGGCCGCGGCAAGCTTAGTAATCATGCCACCTGAACCATATATTGACCCCGAGTTACCCGCCATTGCCAGAATTTCTGACGTTAACTCTTTAACCTCAGGTATAAACTTAGCCTGTGGATTTTGCCGAGGATCAGCCGTATATAAACCATCAATATCCGAAAGTAGTATCAAGACATCGGCGCTTACCATTTGCGAGACCCGTGCCGCCAAGCGATCATTATCGCCATAACGGATTTCAGCTGTGGCGACAGTATCATTCTCATTGATGACCGGAATGATGCGCGAAGTTAATAAACTTTCCAAAGTATTTTTAGCGTTGAGGTAACGCCGACGGTTTTCGCTGTCATCTAGCGTTAACAGCACTTGTGCCACAATGATTTGATTTTTAGCCAAAGCTTCTTGATAAGCATGGGCTAATTGAATCTGCCCAATCGCAGCAGCGGCTTGTTTTTGTTCTAACTGTAATTGTGGATTGGTATTTTTTAAAAACTTGCGACCTAAAGCCACAGCGCCAGAAGAAACCAAGATCACCTCCTTGCCTTCCTGCCAACATTTGACTACATCAGCAATCAAACTATTAAACCATGCCTGTTGGATTGTGCCTGTGTCATTATCTACCAGTAAAGCAGAACCCACCTTAATGACAATGCGCTTTGCCGTGGCTAGTTGTTGGGACATTTGGGCTCTCCTTTAGTATTGCGCTTATCGGTCGTCTTTTGTTGGCTTGAAAAACGTCCATAGTGCTTATAATGAATTAGTGCTAACCCCATTATAACCAGCATCATGCCAAAAACAGTGGTCAATGACAAAACATGTTTAAACATCAAATAATCCATTACCGCAGTCACTGGCGGCACGCAATACAAATAGCTGGTCACATTGGCAGCTTTTCCCCGCTTGAGTAAATGATAAAACAAATAAATTGCAGCAATAGAAATCACTAATGCGACCCACAACAGTGACACGATAAAACCAGGTCTCCAATCAACATGTCTGTTGCCAAATGCAGCATATATCAAGGTAACCAAAATGGAACTTGCAAGATATTGGATAAATAAATTTGCGGTTAATGAGATGGAGGAACAATATTTTTTTTGCCAAATGGTACTTAGGGTGATCGCACCCAACGAAAGCAAAGCATTTATAATCCCCCATACGCTAGTTACTCCAGTCATAACGGTATTAATGACAGTTAATGCTAATCCAATAAAACCCAGCAATATCCCAACCATTTGCAAAGGACGCATCGCTTCTCGCATGACAAGTAACGTCAACAAAGGTTGCATACCTAAAATAATAGCTAATATGCCTGGAGAAATACCTTCATATAATGCGACAAAGAAAAATACTGAATAAAGCCCTTGAGTCATCCCAGTTAGGCTCATCCAGCTGAGCTGTTGAAAAGATTTGGGAAATTCTGGCCGAGTAAAAAATAAAATCAATCCAACAACTGACCAAGCAAGCCATAATCTCAAGGATAGAAAGATAAATGGATCGCTGTACTTAAGACCATTTTCAACAAAAATAGCACCACTACTCCACAGCACGATGAAAATACTTGGGATTAGCATGGTTAAATCCTCACATAGTTAATTTTAGATGATAAGTTCCACTGCATCCTTCGCCTACGGGAAGGAATGATATGGATAACAGTGGAAAGGTTACTTATGATTTATCACTGGTGTATAAAGCTAAGATCAGGAGGAGGACTTGGAGGGTTAGTATTAACCAAATGAGCTTGAATTGTCGATTGCAGAGAATGCATTTGGAAAGATAAAGAAATTGGAAAATTAAACATAGGCATTACCTATTGATAGAGCTAAGAGCTATAAAAAGGAATTTATCACGATATATTGCCGTTAGCAATTACAAAAAGCCTCACTCTAGGCCAGCCACACCCTACCATCTTTTCTCAACAACTCATCAGCTGCCTTTGGCCCCCAGGTTCCAGCTGCATAAGTATAAAGCGGCGCCGGATTTGAACCTGCCCAATTATCTAAAATCGGCTGCACCAAAGCCCAACTGGTTTCAACCATATCTGCTGTTTGGAAGGAAGTATGATCGCCATTCATGGAATCGTACAAAAGCACCTCATAGCCAGTTTGCGTATTCATGCCAAAATAGTCACAATATTTAAAATTCATATCTACCTGGCTTACTTGCAAACTGATCCCCGGGATTTTTGCTGCAATACGCAAGGAAATACCTTCTTGGGGCTGAATATTGATTCGCAATAAATTTGGACAAACATTTTGAATTTCTTTACCAAATAATGTGGTTGAGGGAGATTTAAATTTAATCACAATCTTTGAAGTACGTTCTTGCAAGCGTTTGCCGGTACGCAAATAAAAAGGCACATGCAACCAACGTAAATTATCAATAAACAGTTTCATTGCCACATAAGTTTCAGTGGTAGATTGCGGTGAAACATCCTGCTCAGAAAGATAGCCCGGTACCTCTTTACCGTCCATAATACCTGTAACATATTGACCCCGCACCGTGCGCTCAAGGACTTGTTCAACACTCATCATTTGTATAGAACGCAGCAACTTGATTTTTTCATCGCGGATGGGGTCTGAGGATAAAGAAAGCGGCGGCTCCATCGCCAGCAAACTTAATATTTGAAACAAATGATTAGGCACCATATCGCGTAAAGCACCCGCATCCTCATAAAAACGCCCTCTTGATTCCACCCCTAACGCTTCTGCTACAGTGATTTCCACATGATCGATATAGTGATGATTCCAGACCGAATCAAATATGCTGTTTAAAAACCGAAAGGTCATCAGATTTTGTACTGTTTCTTTACCCAGATAATGATCGATACGATAAATTTGCTGTTCATTCAACACGGTGAGTAATTGTTGATTTAATTTTTTGGCTGATGCCAAATCATGGCCAAAAGGTTTTTCTACAATGATTCTTTTAAAAGTATTCTCTGCTTCTTTAAGCAATCCAGATTGGTGCAATCCAATCGTAATATCCGTAACAGCATCTGGCGGCACTGCCAAATAAAATAAATAGTTTTTGCTGGATTGCGAAGAAGCCAATGCTTCCAACTGTTTTTTTAAATCAGAAAATAGATTAGCATCCGTTATATCACCTCGAACATAACTTATGCGATTGACTAAGGTTTGACCGAACTTGATAGCCTCTGGATTTTTTACAAAATCTTTAAGGTTTTTTTGCATTTCAGCATGGAGAGATTCCGTGTTGAAGGGTTTTCTACCGATACCGACTATACTAAAAGCTTCATCCAGCAACCCATGACTACCCAAATTGCAAATAGCTGGAATTAATAAACGTTTCGCTAAGTCACCCGTAATTCCAAAAATCACCAATACACAAGGCGTTGCCGGTTTTAAAACAGTCGGTGATTCGTTTCCGACGGGCTTAGAACAACCATCCATTAAATCCATATAAAGCTCCCGATTTGATTAGTTAAAACAATAATAAACCAATCTGTTCAAGATTTCACGCAACTTGCCAGGCAACTTACGTCACAGTTATAATTTAATAATTAATTTACTACGGAGAGTCAAATCATGCCTAAAGAATCATCCACCCTAAAGAAAAAACCCCTCACAGCAAAAAAGAAAACCGTTGCTACGAAAGTTAAAAGAAAAAAAGTATCCGCTATTCCTAAGGGATATCACAGCATCACCCCCTATCTAGCTATCGATAATAATGCAGCTGACGCAATTAACTTTTACAAAAAAGTCTTTGGCGCAAAAGAAATTAAGAAAATGGAATTTTCTGACGGCAAAATTGCACATGCTGAACTTAAAATTGGCGATGCTAAAATTATGTTGGCCGATGAGTGCCTAGGAATGGATTTCCGTGGTCCGCAAAATTATGGTGGCTCTCCCGTTCGCATACATCTTTATATTAAAGATGTTGATACTGTAGCGAAAGCTGCTGTAAAACATGGCGCAAAAATACAAAAACCGGTTGAAGATATGTTCTATGGTGATCGCAGCTGTGCTATTTTAGACCCATATGGTCACAAATGGTTTATTTCCACCCATATTGAAGATGTTACACCTGCGAAAATGCGCAAGCGGGCGGCAGAATTATTTAATAAATAAATTGGCTGTCATCCTGACTGGCAACTCTAGTCTACTGCCACCCACTCCTCTCCCTAGCCTAGTATAATTTTGAATATTAGGTCACAAAAATGTTCGTACTGTGTACCTTCCAGCATAGGTGATAAAATAACACTTATTCACAAGATTTTCCCGGGAGAAATCATGCAAGCTATCGAATACTTGATAAAGCGCTTTATAACGGAAGACGTCAAGCATCTTTTTATGGTACCGGGAGGTCATGTTGACCCTATGCTCGTTGCCTTTGAAGCTTGTCCCGAATTCCAGGCTATTGTTGCCGGACATGAAAGTGGGGCAACTTATATGGCCGATGGCTATGCAAAAGTCAGCGGGAAATTTGGCATTGCTGCTGGCATTGGTGGCCCTGGTCTTACCAATATGATGACTGGTATCACCACTGCCTATAGCGATCATACACCGATATTCGTTATCACCGGCGAACCCCCAACCTATATGGAAGGACGCGGCGCCTTTCAAGATACCAGCGACGGCTCCTATAACAGCAATATTTTTTTAACTCCCGTAACCAACAAACACTTGGCAGTCACTGAGTTAGCTCAACTGGAACCACAAATTGATTCATTATTTCATAATATGTTAGGAACTAACCCCGGCCCTGTGCAACTGGATTTTCCTAAAGACCTACAACCAAAAGACGTGGACATAACAACGCTACGCAAATTACCTGATAGCCTATACCACCCACGTATCCTCGACCAAAATACCTGCGACAAAACCTGGGACTTTTTACGCGGAGCAAGCAAAATTGCGATTCTGGCGGGCATGGGCAGTTTATTTTCTGAAGCCACTGACGAATTGATACGCTTCGCTGAAACCTACGAAATACCCGTTGCTACAACTTTAGGGGGTAAAGGCGTATTTCCCGAGAATCATAGATTATCCCTAGGCGTATTAGGCTGGTTTGGCAATCCTTACGCTATGGAAACTTTACACGGCGATGAGATTGAAGTACTTATCGTCCTTGGTTCCCGACTTAATCAGACCTCAACAGTCAAATGGTCTCCAACGCTCAAACCCAAAAAAGCCCTGGTTCTAAATGATATTGAAGCCAATGCTTATTATGCGAACTATCAGCCAGATCATTTTGTTTTGGGAGATAGTCAAACATTTTTACGCGCCTTAAACACCGCTCAACAACAACAAATTCTATTAGAAACTGTGACAGAACGTAAAAAATGGTTAGAACAAATTCGCAAATCCGGCCCTAATTTTTATAATATTGAGCATTTTTCTAGCGATCTGATTCCCATTCATCCTGCGCGGGTTATTAAAGAATTACGGCAAGTGATGCCTGAAAATACCATTTTATTTTCAGGCGAGGGCGCAAGTGGCTTTATCGCCTCTCACTATTGGACAACCTACGGTCCCAGACAACATTTTAGCCAGGTAAAATATATGAGCCCTATGGGTTGGTCAATCGCCGCTGCCATCGGCGGTAAAGTAGCTAAACCCAATGTCCCGGTAGTCGCTATTATTGGTGACGGCAGCATGTTAATGCATGGCTTAGAAATTCAAACCGCCGCGCGTTATGGCTTAGCCGTTATTTTTATAGTATTCAATAATGGCGCCCATGGAAATCCCCAGTTACGTGCCCGACAAGTAGGCCAATTTCAAGCCGACTTTCTAAAGCTACCTGTTCATGATTGGGCGAAAATCGCAGAAGGATTGGGTGTTATCGGCATATCAGTGACCAAGCCTGAACAACTTAACGCCGCATTTACCCAAGCCTTAGCTTTGAATAAAGCCGTATTAATCGATGTGCAAACCGGCAATTACGATAATGCTGAGCAAAGGTCACCATTTTAGCAGATCAACTTTTCGTATCATCCCGCTCCCCTTGTGGGAGCGCTCTTTTTCTCCGATAAGCCTGCTTCTATCAGGTATAAATGTCTTTTTTCCCTCCAAGAAACCTCTCAATATCAAATGACGTCACCTTTCTTACTTCATCTCCCCTTTCATGTCCTCGCTCTATTTGTTGCAAGGCAAATAGTGAACTAAGGGACATTTTTATTTTGATACGACGGACACATATTTAGCAGTTGAATGCAAATAATGAAATTTATACAATTATATTTAATATAAAACACTAGATTTAGCAAGTCCCATGAAATCAACTGATCCTATTTATGATAAGTATCGTAGAAGTGCACCTGTTGTAAAGTCTATGGAGGAAAGATGTAACTATTTAGCTTATTTTTGTAGCCAATATGCAAGAAGATACAACGCTCCATCAATGGAGGGCTACGCTGACTGTATAATTATTTGTGCTTATAAAGAAATAGAGCATTATCAAGAAGTGGAAAGGTTTAAAAAAGATTTGACCGCATGGAGATTGCCACCTCCTATCATTAGAAAAAATGCATGCTACCGCGCTTTTGATGATAATTCCCAAGAACCTGTAGAAGAAGAAAAAATCTCGAATACTTATTCAACAATTAGTTGTAGATATTCTTAAAATCTTAAGCAAACCAACAAGCGCATCAATACTATCGAAATATTTTTTAAAGCTCCATCAGGCAACTCCTGACTAAAACCCCCTCGCCGCAACCGATTACAACAACAAACAATCAATTTTCTATAGAAAACATTTCAAAATACATGTTGGAATAGCACTCCTATGCTGCAGGTTAACGCTGTTAATAAAGGGTTAACTGTCTCGCCCACTCCCCTGATTCTCACCAGGAGCAGAGGAGGACTACAGCCTCTAGAAGTAACTAGATTTTATTTATGCAAAGCATCATATTCCACAAACGCTTCAGCAACCAGCGTCGAAGCCGTAATCACATTAGGTACTCCGATGTATAAAGTCATTAATACCAACAATTCCTTTATTTGATCTTTAGTCATTCCTACATTCAATAAACAAATCGTATGTGCTTTAATTTCTTTAGGCACCGTACAAGAAGTAATCAAAGTAGCAAAAACGGCAATTTCTTTTTCTTTATCTGTCAAAAGTGGCGTTTTATTTTTCCAAATATCATTCAATCCGAATGAAACAACTACATCAGCCAGCGCAGGTGAGAACTCGTACAACTTATCCAGAATTTCAATATGCTTGGGATCATATTTACTCATAAAATAAGCGATGCCTTTCTTGTAGCCTTCAGTGTTTTTGTAATCTGGTTGACTCATGGCTTTACTCCTTTCAGTGATAATTATTTTAACAGCTCTACAGTCAATTCATTGGCAGCAATAACCGTCGCTACTCTTTGCAAGGTTTTTAATGTGGCTTCATGCGCTTCAAGCGAACCAGCACCACAGGCATCACCCGGAATAAATACTTTATAATCACGATCATGAGCTTCACGTGCGGTCGTTTGCACAGCCATATCAGTTGAAACTCCAGTAATGATAACATTCTGAATTGCATTAGCGCGCAAAAAAGCTTCTAAAGCTGTTGAATAAAAGGCATTCACTCTCGGCTTGACTATGACTAAATCTGTAGGCTGATACGCCAATTTTTCATGGAATTCAGTGCCCCAGGTATTTAACTGCAATACTTGCAGTTCTTTCGCCCGCCCAAATACCGGTGAATGTGCCGGACATTCCAAATACCCCGCACTAAACCCTACCTTCACTAACACAATGGGTATTTGTTGTTCTCGTGCAAAACGTATTACCTGGTTAGCCTGGTCTATGACCTTATGCTTATCGACAAACTCTGCAGTAGCAGTAAATTTGCCTTTAAGATCGACGATATCGTTGATAAAATCTATAACAATTAATGCGGTTTTTTTCATAGTTTCTCCCGTTTAAAACATTAGAAATCGTTAGATATATTAATATTTTATATTGAAAATTATCGAAAAAAAAGCAATAATATCTTACCTAATGTAACTAATTCTAACATCATGGTCACTCGACTCCCTCCCTTAAATGCACTGCGCACCTTTGAAGTCATCGCCAGACATTTAAGCATCACTAAAGCCGCCCATGAACTGCATGTTACCCACGCTGCCGTTAGCCAGCAACTAAAGCAACTGGAAAATTATTTGGAAATTTCATTAGTCGAACGCCACGGCAAACGCATCAGTTTAACCGATATCGGGAAAACTTATGCTACTGCCCTAAATTTGGCCTTTGCTAATATTCAACAAGCAACGGAAAACCTATTCAATAAAAATGATAATGTTTTGACAGTCAGCATTCCCACCACGCTTACTTTGCGCTGGTTTATATCCCGCTTACATAGCTTTCAAAGTCTACATCCCGATATTGAAATCCGCATGTCCACATCAGAGTTAGGCGTGGATTTGATGCGCGGCACCATTGATTTAGCGATTCATTATGGGAATGAAAACGATTGGCCGGAGCTCCATAAAGATTTCTTGCTACACGATTATCTTTTTCCAGTGTGCAGTTCCCGCTTATTGGATGGCAGTAAAAAAATTGATTTACATAAAGATATCCAGCGCTACAAATTGATTTATGTAAGCGCCGAATTACGCAGCGAAGATTGGTCATCATGGCTTAAAGCCGCGAAAATTCCCGAACCACCCAAATCTGCTTGTTTGTATTTTCAGACGACCATGCAAGCCTTACAGGCAGCTCAATCTGGGCTTGGGCTGGCCATTGCTCATGAGCTGCTGGTCAGTGACGATTTACAGTCTCAACAATTGATTGCACCTTTTTCACTTAAAGTAAAGACAGCTAAAAATTATTATTTGGTGTGTCCTGAACGCACTTTGCGCAAAAAGAAAGTTAAGGTTTTTCGTAAATGGTTATTGAATGAATTTAAAAACTTACAAACTAGTTAAGTAACAACTATTTTATCAAATTCTTTAAAGCAGTTTCACAGACTCCCAGTCCTTTCCATTCACATCCCTCACAAGCTGAATGAAACTTTGAAACACTCATACGATCGGTAATCCGTTTTTTAGCCTGCCGCCAAGAAATCACTTGCCCCACTACTAATCCTAAAATTTTCTGATGCACAGCATCCAGCTTTTCAATTTTAGCTTGAGAGTTACAAAGATCATTTTTAGTTTGATGAGGACAAGCCTGGCAGATATTATCCAGGTGAGAAACAACTTCAATTAAAGTATCTGGGTCACTGTTTAGCTGAGAAACGATGGTAGCATAATTATCTACAAATACCTTGGAATAACCTTTTCCTTGAAACCCCAAGGTACACATAAAATGATGCGGCCTGAATTTAATCATTGCTGCCTGGGTTTTAGGAATTTTAAGCAAATGGTTAACAAAACAATTTTTATCAATCCAGGCAATATGAAAGGAATCAAGCCCACCTGAACAGCATGATTTAAATTCATAAATGGTAATAACCCTAGGATTCCAAACAGAAAAACAACGCAAGTTCCTATGCAACAATTGCCAAACATTGACCATAAATTGCGAGAATTTTTTTGCTTTGCAGCAATAGTGCTCATGACCAAAATAGCAAATAAAAAACCAACTAAATACCCTGCCGTCGGACCAATAAATACCGCTAAACCCCCAGAAAAATCTGCAAAAACCGGCACCCCAATAGCACCCAAAGCTAAATAGCTTAAAACCGCTTGAACAGCTATTTTCCGCGGAAAAGTAATGCCCACCAGCATGACACCCACAGTTTGCAGGGTAATTGGCACCGGCTGCAATGGAATTGAAACCTGCGAACATAAAAACAGTAAAAAAGCCCCCCACAAACTATAAAGCCACGGGCTGTCTTGAATTTTAATCAGCGGTTGACTGATAGATTTTCGCAAAACATTCAACATAATTTATTTCCTAAATAGTGGTTGATCCGGCGAGAATAAAAGTAACACTGGCTATTGTCAATCTACCCAAAGCTGCAACTGATCCTCTGTAGATGATAAAAACTTAAGCTAGCACTCATTTGTAAATTTTTATCCTCTACAGCCCCCGATTACCGTCAATGGATAACCTCAGGTGTAGCCGTATTGAACAAGAGATTTCTAATCGTTTTAGGCGTCAGCACATATTTCTTCTTTTTTAACCCTGACACCACCGACTGTATACGTTGATTGATATCGGTTACATTACGACACTCAGACAAACTATCTTCATAATCCTCAACCGCCTGCCGGTAGGCACTCATAATGTCAGGCGTTTTATAATCCATACGTACGCTTTCAATTATGACATCAGGCGGGTGCACATCGCTAACACTGACCACGCTGATAGCCGGCATATGCATATCATCAATAGTACAAACGCATGGCACAAAACGACCCATAAGCTCTTTCTGCATTGAACTTCTCCTTTTTGTTTATTTATTTCCATATGCAGTAAGTATAACAAAATTTATATTTAATAAGGAAATCTTTACTTTTACCCATTTAATCTGTATTTCGCGGCAACCCGCCAATTAATTGCGGCCACCCTTGCGTTTCACCCGCTATCACCACGGCTTTATCCCAATCAACCTGCGCCTGCTTATTGCTCACCCTCTGACTGATGACCGCTTTAATCGCATCCACATCGCTTTTACCTTGTTCTATGCTCTCATCCAACGCTGCATGTGATTCAATATATAACTGGTTTTCCGACCAGCCCACCTTATAAGGCTGATTAACCATATAAACCGGGGTGCCATTTTTCACCTGGTGATATAACGTTTCAATGTCCTCAGGATAAAGGCGCATACACCCAGAACTGCTACGTCGGCCAATGCCGCCCAAAGGATCGTTGGTTCCATGTATTAAATAGGTGGGGCTAGATAGGCGCATGGCAAATTTACCTAAAGGATTATCAGGGCCTGGTGGCACACTTTTTGGCAAAATGATCCCCTCTTGGGCACGTAGTTTTCGCATGGTTTGCGTTGCCGTCCAGGTGGGATTGGGGATATGTTCTATGACTTTCATAACACCCACCGGCGTATCCTCCCCTTCTCTGCCAATTCCTAAAGGATGGGTAATGACACTGCCGGCTCCTGGATAAAAATAAAGACGCATTTCGGCTAAATTGATGACCACGCCTTTTCGAGGGGCATTAGGCAGAATAAATTGATTAGGAATTACCAGAACTGTCCCTGTTGGAATATGATCGGGATCGACTTCAGGATTGGCTTCCTGCAATTCGGTATAACCCAAATCATGGTCTCTGGCAATTTGCGCAAAGCTATCACCCGATTTAACCACAGCGACTTCCAACTGCCCTACCACATCACCCTCTGCCGGCAAAGGAAAAGTTCTAGCCTGTACCTGCACGCAACAAGCGAACAGGATTAAAAAAAAGCTGTAGGGGAATAAAAATCCATAAATAGTTTTCATGTCTCACTCTCTTGATAAAGAAACATGAAATATTATGACTTTATTTGTTTACTTTAGTGAAATTGATTTATCAAATGATAATTATCATTTTAAATGATATTTGAAAAATATTTTTTACAAATATTTTTTATCAAACTACGCAGCCAAATTAACCCACTATCATTATTTTGCTGACGGTGCCAAATTTGCGCAATATGAAACCCTGGGATTGTAAATGGCGGAGGTGCATACTTCAGTTGATATTTCTTTTCGTGCTGCATCACGATACTTTTGGAAAAGGTTCCAACTAAATTAGAAGTAGCCAGCATTTGAAACGCCGGCAGGACATTAGGTAAAGTCAATTTTATATTACGTTTCAAATTAAGCTTTTTCAAAGCTGAATCAGGGCGAGATAATTCTTCAGAGTAAACACAAGCAGCCAGATGCTCTGCTTGCAAATAAGCCTCTAATGTCAACGGTCGTTTAAATAGAGCATGGTTTACATGCGCCACACACACAGGGCTATCGCTAAACAGTCTTTCACTCATTAACTGTTTGGGAAATTTTTTTTCTACACCAATGCCCAACTCCAGCTTTTCGTTCTCGAAATTTTCAGCAGTAAAATCATCAAAGGGATGAATTTTTAACGATACATTTGGTGCTATTTTTTTGACTTCAGCATAAATTTTTGGCAACAATCCATATTCCGCATAATCTCTCATGCCTAGGTGAAAGGTGCGCGTTGAAACTTTATACTCAAATTCATCCTCATAAAAAATTAAACTTTCTAATTGAGTCAACGCTTGATCAATTTGCGGCGCCAAAAGCAAAGCTTTTTGCGTCGGCACCATTTTTTTAGGAGCACGGATTAATAATTCATCTTGAAATAATTCACGCAGTTGCTGTAAGGAATTACTGATAGCCGGCTGCGTCAGATGCAAACATTTGGCCGCAGCCGATACTTGTTGTTCCCGCATAAGCACAACAAATACTTTTAAAAGATTGAGGTTGATTCTATAGATATTCATACGGATGATATACTATAT
Organism: Gammaproteobacteria bacterium; assembly: GCA_035546635.1. NCBI lineage: Bacteria > Pseudomonadati > Pseudomonadota > Gammaproteobacteria > Gammaproteobacteria bacterium. Next base: position 40,070 of record DASZWJ010000028.1, on the reverse strand, counting down.
TTGCAGTATCATTTAGTCAAATGCAACCATCCCCAAAAAAATAGCTGTCATTCTTCAAAAGAGTGACAGCTACTAAAATACCTGTTCTTGATATTTTTAACGGCGATAATAACTTCCGTATCTTGGAAATCCGTAATAATTTCTATAACCCGTATAGCGGTTATTATAATAATAATTGTTGCGATAATAGCCATTAGGATAATATGAACGATAGTAAGAATTGGGGTAGTAAGAGCTATAGTAGGAATTAGGATAGTAATAATAACCATAGGGATTGTAATATGTATTGGGGATAGTGCTGCCAATAATGGCGCCTGTTAAAGCACCTGCACCCGCACCTATGGCTGCGCCTGTACCTCCACCTGCAACACCACCAATAATCGCTCCTCCAGCTCCACCGATCAATGCACCAGCACCCGCGTTAGATAACTGAGACTGTCCGGTATAGGGATTCGTTGTGCATCCTGCTAAACCAAAGGCAATCAAACCACCTAAGACCAATCCTTTTTGTAGAATTTTTATATCCATAAAACACCTCCTTTGTTGTATATCAATAACTATAGATCACAGCAAAGGGATTGCCACTTAATAGAAAAAACACAAGATAAACGTTAAAAACCTCCATAATAACTGGTGGGATTATATCGAAACGTCCCAGGGCCATAAGACACACCTCCGTCTATGCCAACGCTTGCAGGGTAATAGGAGGTCAGAATGGGGGTATTATAAATAGCATAAAGATCATTATCGTTGGCTGTGGCAACTACAGAAGAAGAACCTTGGGTTTTAATTGGATGAGAAATTGTCGGTGGCGGCGTTTTTTGCACATAGCCTGGCACTGCAGCAGCACAACCTGCCAATGCAGCCATCATTACAATTAAACCTACGTAAGTAATTTTTGCCATTTTTTTCTTCCTCTTTCTACCCTAAATGCAAGTATAGCTAACAATTTTTTTATTTTTAGAAAATAAAAAAAATTCTCTACTATACTTAGATACGTCTGGTATAAAACAGGGAGAAAACCATGAGGAAGAAAGTCATCGGCATATTGATTGCCGCAGTCATCACATCGTTATCCGCTTGCACCACCAATCCAAGCACTGTACGGCAATATCCAGCAGTAACACCTAATCCCGCCGTTAAGACGCATCCAGCGATTACTGCCGATAATTCTCCGAATCCAAATGATATCCCCGTGGTTAATACTTATTATCCCAGCGGCGTAGGCATTAATATCAATGGCTATGGACCTAGCAATGCTAATTATTATGAAGCAGGCTTTTTTGGAAATTTTTAACTTGCTGATTTTATAAAGTATAATTTTTTAAAATCGAGCTGTTTTTTAGCTAAACGCTAGGGTTATAATTCATTTCATTCAAAAGAATTCTTAAAGGAGTCTACGCATGGCAGCATCCCAACAAAAAAATCCACTCAGCAGTCTTGCTGAAATCAAAAGACAAGCCAAACAATCAATAGAAAAAGGCGCCGTCACCCAAGATTACCCTTTAGATCTTGAACAAGCCTATCAACTTTTAAATTCTGCCCTAGCGACTGAAATCATGTGTGTTATGCGCTACCGCCACCATCAAGTTATCGCCAATGGTATTGACCGCCCGCAAGTTGCTGCCGAATTTAAAGAACATGCCGATGATGAACAAAGACACATGATGATGATCGCAGAACGCATTAATCAATTAGGTGGCAATCCAGATTTCAACCCCGGCACCATACAAGAAAGAACTGCCACAGAATACGGCACCGGAACTGATCTATTAAAACTCGTTGAAGAAGATTTAATCGCTGAAAGAATCGCAGTGATGGTCTATCGTGAAATGATTGAATGGTTTGGCGCTGGTGATCCGACTACCAGACGTATGCTGGAAGCTATCCTGAAAGATGAGGAAGATCATGCGGATGATCTATCTGAACTGTTAAGAGTCAAACGTGATTAAATGCTTGCAAAGCAGACTCTCCCTCCTCATATTGAAACAATCCCTCTCGATGACTGTCATCCTTCGCTTGTGCTCAGGATGACAGCTCGCATTCAAGATGACATTCAAGTTTTAATTATGCCCGTTGGACATTAGAAATCTTAAGCAGTATAATTCCCTTGCCTACATTAAATATCAAGTTTTAAATAAAATTTAAATCAAAACCTCAAGCATCTAAAGTCTAATGGGTGAACAATAAATATCTTTCCAAGGGATTAAAAAACCATGAATTCGACCCCAGAGACCCCACCCCCAGCCCCCACCTCCCCAGAAACCCGAGGCAACAGGGTGCGACATATTCGCCAAACACTACTACGTTATACTCGCCGCAAATTTAGCCAACGCTTTGGCATACCCGCCCCCACTTTACAGAATTGGGAAACCGGTAAATATGGTGGCTTGACCGAAAAAGGCGCATTAAAACTCGTGGCAGCTTTTAAAGAGGATGGCGTGCCTTGTTCAGTCGAATGGTTGTTATATGGAATCGGTGTTCAACCGGGCGGCGCCCTCCAGCAAACAACACATACTGACCTTCCTACCAGCCGAGCTGTAGCACAAGAATTGGGCTTATTCCGTAAATTACACCCCAATACCGTTGATGCCATTCTCGCAGATGACAGTATGCAGCCTTATTTGCGACCAGGTGATTTAGTTGCAGGTGAACGTTATTTTGGCACAGAATTATCAAAGGCTATAGACGAACTTTGCATCATTCAGCTAACCAGTGGGGAAGTATTGATTCGCAAATTTCAAAACGGTCAACAACCCGATCAATATATTCTAAGCTGCCTAGACCCTAAGACCCAAACTCAAACTCAAACTCTATCAGCAGATACTGTGTTCAGTGTCGCTCCCATTGTCTGGATTAGGCGTATAACAAAATTGTAAATTACGGTATTGCACCCTTTCAAGAGCTCACTATAATCGCGGAATGAGTCAACAATCCGCGCTTAAATTTTATACGATTATTCACAGATGGCAGCAAACCCGCTACTATTTTTTTGTCACCTTAGTTTTTCTGTTTTTAACGCTAACCGCTTTTTGTCAGCAACCGCCTCCGCTGCAATTAGCCAATATCTACTCTAACCATATCAATCCAAAAAATTACTGGGTTAGCGAAAAACTTGATGGCGTCAGAGCTTACTGGAATGGTAAAAACCTCATCTCCCGACAAGGCCATAGGATCAATGCACCTTTATGGTTTGTTGAAAACTTTCCTCAAGAACCCCTGGATGGAGAATTATGGATTGGTCACAATCAATTCGAGCGCGTATCCGGCATTATAAGACAACAAAACCCTAATGATGCCGAATGGAAAAAAATTCGTTTTATGGTTTTTGATATGCCGCAAAATCCCCATATTTTTACTCAACGTCTGGAAATGATGAAAAAACTGATCGCTGCTATTCACTCCGAATATTTGCAGGTGATACCGCAGTATAAAGTGGAGAGCCCACAGGAATTAATGCAACAACTCCACACTGTACTCAAAGCAGGCGGTGAAGGCTTAATGCTACACAGGGAAACATCCCATTACCAAGCTGTGCGCAATAATGATCTATTAAAGTTAAAAGCGTTTGTCGATGCAGAAGCGGTGGTGATTGCGCATATTCCCGGTAAAGGTAAATACAAAAATATGCTTGGCGCACTGTTAGTTGAAAATTCTGACAAAGTACGCTTTAAAATTGGCAGTGGTTTTAGCGACGCACAAAGAAAAAATCCACCACAAATTGGCAGTATTATAACTTATAAATATTTTGGCAAAACAAAAAATAATATCCCGCGCTTTGCAGGTTTTGTCCGAATTAGATACGATCTGTCCACCCCTCCTCCACAAAAGGAGGAGGAGTAAGCTCTAGTCATCTACTAGTAATCTAAATAATAATAACTGCTTGGCGTATAGTACACAGCATCTGGATAATAATAGCCATAATAATCTGTATAATAGCCCGCAGGATAATATTGTATCGTTGTAGCTCCACTAGCAGGATAGCTATAACTGGTCGTAGTCGTTCTAGTCGTTGTATTATAAGTTTTAGCCGGATGATAAGTTGTCACTGTTGCAGGATAAGCCGTCACAGTTGCGGCTGGATAAGGCGCAACATAAGTTGTAGTAGCACAACCTGCCAACAATATTCCCATTAAACTAACACCTAAGCCTATGATTTTTAGCATTTTCTCTCGCTCCTCTTCAATACCTAATATAAGTATAGTTAAGCTCCGATTAGTTTTATTGCAAAAAAAGCACAACTTTTATATTTGTTATGTGTTTAAATCATAGTTTATAGTATGAGTATCACCGCAGCCAAGTTACACGCCCAAAGAACAGGCGCTATGACACAAGTAACACCCTAAGGCAGAGCCAAGTAGTAGCCCCCACATTAGAGCCTGCACTTACGGAAAATGACAGCCATTTTTAAAGGAAAACAAATTGTGTTGCCTTTTAGAAAACTTTTCAGCAAAGAATATCTAATACCCGTGATTATTCTAATCATAGCCGGAACGCTATACTATTTCGGTGCTTTTGGCCCCCACCTACAACTCAGCAAAAGGCACTTCGACCAATTACCTGGCTGGGAACAAGATGACCAAAGCCAAGCCTTACAAGCTTTTAAACTTTCCTGTACCAAAATTCTAGAACTACCACCACAAACTGCCTTCGGCGAAACTAAAGAAACCGCATCAGTACGCAATTGGCAAACCATTTGCCATGCAGCCCTAAAGCTCACATCGACAGATCCAGAAAATGCCCGACGCTTTTTTGAGGCCTGGTTTATCCCCTATCAGGTTAAAAATAATTTAAACCCCAAAGGATTATTTACCGGCTATTATTTACCAGCCATTGCCGGCAGTCTGAAATTTGATAAAACCTATAACATACCCATTTATGCACTACCTAAGGACCTAATCAAGGTTGATCTAGGGTTATTTAAACCCGAATTAACCGGCAAAAAAATTATTGGCCGCCTGAAAAATCAAACTCTGATACCCTACCCTAGCCGAGCTGAAATTAATAATGGTGCTATTTCACAAAATGCTGCTGTGTTACTTTGGACGAATGATTTGGTAAAGTTTTTTGTGGCACAAATACAAGGCTCAGCGCTCGTACAGTTACCTAATCATGAACAGAAATTAATCGGCTATGCTGGAGAAAATGGCCAACCCTACACAGCCATTGGGAGGATTTTAATTGAGAAAAAAGCCATACCAAAAGACCAAATGTCCATGGAAGCTATACAAACATGGCTAAATAAAAATCCCGAACAAATAAATGATATTTTAAATCAAGATGCTTCCTATGTGTTTTTTAAATTTTTAACTGGATCAAGCCCATTAGGATCGCAAAAAATTCCCTTAACACCACAGCGTTCACTGGCAGTAGATACTGACTACATTCCCCTAGGAGCGCCCATTTGGCTGTCAACCAAAATTCCCCAAAATAAGGCTAATGCGCAAACCATACCTTTCCAACATTTACTCATCGCGCAAGATACAGGGGGCGCAATTAAAGGCATTATTCGCGGAGATATTTATTTTGGCCCGGGGCTTGACGCTGAATATCAAGCTGGCCATATGCGGCAAAATGGCGAGTATTGGATTTTGTTGCCGAAGCTTAAATCCTAGTTATTTATCTCTTCCGCCTGTGACTGAAGGGAATCCCCTTGTGGGATGGGAGAGGTGAATGAGAAGGAGAAGTCTATCGCAGCCCACCTACCCCCAAGACTTACGATAAAACGTATGAAAATGCGGATTAGGATGCCTATAACAATTAGGCGGAATAAACTCCCCGCTGATCCTAAAATGTCCACACGCAAAAAACAGATAATGATGTAAACCAACTTCATAACTGACAAACGTCGTCAATGCCACAACAAAAACAATAAAAGCCAGATTTCTCTTATTCAGTGGTTGAAAAATATCATACTTAATCAACTTTAAAAAAATATACAGCGTAAACCCCAAACAACAGGCCATCACAAAATAATAAATACCTACTAAAGCATTAAAATAAGCATTATCCAAATGCTGATCCAACGCATCTATTACCGGCCAAAGCATGGGGATAAATATAATGACTAAGGTTGCGAAGCGAACTGTCGTTCTGCCAGTAACTTTGAAATAAAGCAAAGCAAAAAACGTGGCCACGGCGAACATCCAGGCATTCATCAGGTTTCGGTACAAAACTGTACCAAAAACACCTAAATCAAAACCCACGTTCCAAGCAATAAATAAAATAGGAAATAAGACTGAAAGGATAATTTTTGTCCTTCGATCAATATACTTCATCCGTGAAAATCCTCGACAATAAGAAAACACTTCTCATTATAATGCCAGATTAGTTAAAAATCATGCCCTTTCACTTCCCCGTGGCTGTCATTGCGAGGAGCATAGCGACGAAGCAACCCAGTTAAGCTAATTTTTTCTGAGTTGCTTCGTCGCTATGCTCCTCGCAATGACGATCAGGAATTAAATTTGTGCAACCTATAGAATATACCTATTTTTTTAATATTCCTTTAAGCTTTTGTTAAAAATTTAAGCTTATTCAATGCTTATATTTGCCTAATGATAGCAAAAATGAGAACATAAAAAATATTTTAGAGAGATATTGTTATGCAGTTGTTATATGGCTTAGGTATACTAACAAAAGATACTATTGACTCACCAGTATATACCCTTACAGATCAAGATTATCAAAGAGATGTCCCTTCTATTGAAGCTATCAATAGAGAGCTTTCCCGAACACTTGATATAAACGGGACTCCCGTATTTACACCAGGCACAAATTTTGACGAGATTTTTTATAACAAAACCGATCACAAGCTGACTAAGCAAATATTATCAGAAAAATTAGGCGTTAAAGAAAATTCTGTTTTTATAACTCCCTTTTTTGATGGTATAGGCCTTTATGCCATAGCCATGACCCGCTATACCCAAATTGAAAAAGCCTTAGGCAGGAAAAGTCCAGATTTACTAGTAACAGCCAGCAATCAAGAAAATAGTAGATTTAATCTAACTTTTTCAAACGATAAAACGACACTCACAGGTATACTTAAACTAGAAGTGAATTTCGTTCGTTTTATTGAAAACAACCCACCACACATCGAACTTACCGTTAAAATAACGGTGCGAAGTACTGCACCAGAAATCACTAGAGAAACCTTTGTAAAATGCAATTTTAGCAAAAATAAAATGCTATTAGACAGCATGAAACCTCTAGAGGTTTTCCAAAAAACCGAGAAAAAATTTCATAAAAAAGACATTGATAATTCAATTAGAGAATGTATTAGTCAATCCATAATCAATGAAAGCGCCTTTGAAATAAAGGAGAAAAAAACTAACACACCCAGAGAGGACAAAAGATTATTTACTCGAAATCAACTCCTGCATTACCTACAACAATTTGAAAAAGACTCTCTTAATCCTAAAAGCAATAAGAGCTCATTTGACTTAGAGAAATTTCGTCATAATTTTCTTAATCTGTTTAAAATTTTAACTAATGCACATTCTCAAGAAACTTTAAGTAAAAAGAAATTTCTCGATGAATTCCGAGAAATTATTCGTTCCATTATGCAAATTGATTACTCACACGATAATTCACATGAACTTTCAACGCTATCTCAACGATTAAAGGATATTGAAGAGACATCAAAAAAATACGAGGAAATTTTCAGTCAACTACATAGATTCCTAAGCGAAAATTTACCCGATATCATTGAAAAACTAAAAACTAAACCTTCTTCAGCAGCTTTATCATCTACAACTCAAACTGTATTATCTGATGTCAAATTTGGGCCTAGTTTAGAAAGTAAAACTCCATCAGAATCTACCGATTCCGATCCAATTGCAGAAAAAATTTCTGTAGCTCAGCGCTTATGCATGAAGTATCAACTTATTCTTTTTGAAAAACGCCAAACGCAAACAGGAGAACAACCTGCTACAGTCGAATATGTATTTACTAAATTCAATCCATTACAACAAGCACGCTTACCCTTACAAATTCCATTGCTTGATATCACTTTATTCGACCGCAAACTTCAACAAAGTCTTGAATCATTACTTCTGCTACCCAGCACACTTATGCAATTCGTGAGTGAATACGTATATGAGGGTGGTGCAGATACAATAGAAGATTTGCAATCACTGTATAAACAACATCCACAAATTTTTCCTAATTTAGATCATCCTCTGAAACCGCAACAAATTGAATTCTATAATCTTATTTCCACAGTCTTCACTGCACTATTAAACATAGCCGAGGGTCATCATTTAGATACCAGCTCTCTGGCTGGTAATTCTTTTTCAATATTGCAATCACAGATATTTAACCAAAAAGGTTTTAATGCCTTTCAAAAACTCAGCCTGATGGACGGCCTCCTGGATCGTTCTCAACAATTTGGATTTCAACGTTTTTTAGATGATTTATGTATTTTGTTAGATCATGTGCTGATTGAGATTTCAAACACACATGCCCTAGCATTATTAAACATTCTAGGAATCAAAAACACTAAGCCTGCAGCAGTGACTACTGACCAAGTTGAACATGCACTGAATACTATTGGTGTACATTACGCTTATATCGATCAACGTCAAGGTCACTGGGTAGTTTTTATGTGGCCTACTGAAGCTTATAAAGCAGCTTTTTTAATTTCTATCGAAAAATGCCGAAAGTCACTTCAGCCTCCATCCATCGAAGCATTAGAAAAATTAAACCAATTGAAATTACATGTATTTTCGGGCACTCTCACCACAGTAAGCAAATCACAACTCCCTAATTCTCCACCTTTTATTCAGTTGCAAAAAGAATTGCAAACTCAATTAAAATCCTCGATCCCTGCACCTGGACCCTATAATTTTCAGTTTCTTAATCAAGATATATTTGCTCCCAATGATTCCAAGAAAAAATCACCTCCACAGCAGCCATCCCAAACAAAGTCTACTCTTTTTCATCATTCTGAATTGGAAACAGCTTGGCTTATAGTTAATTCTTTTAAAACTGCCGCATTATTAAGATATCAAAAAAATAAAACATCAACTCCTAAAAAAGAATTGGAGGAACAAAAAAAAGACTTTATTGCCCGTTTAAACGTAGAATTTTTAGCCATAAAACATAATGGCTATGACGGATATAAGTTGCTTGTTCCGCTGAAACAAGCTGAATCTACTCAAGAATTAATCGACTCAGAAATTTCTAAAAACTTAGATTATGCATATACTCAAAATAAAGAGGACGCCAAAAAAATCCCACTTCTTGTCAAAACGGCAATGGAAAAACTTCCTGCTTCCCTCACTCAACGGCAGTCTCTGGCTAAAGTTTGGAGGAACTTAACTCAAGTGAATTGGGAGAATCCTGAACTAACTCGATTGGGAACGGCAATAAACACACTCAGCGAGCTACAAAGTGAAGCAAACCAACCTCCAGTTAATAAAGAATTGCTAGTTGGTTTGGTTAGGCCTATAAATGAACTAATGACAACCCACACCTTAAAACGGCTTAAATTGAATAAAGACAAAAAGCTGGCAGCTGAAACCAGCTCTTCTGATAGCTTATCACCTGGAACAACAAAATAAATCTCCATTACTTTTCTTAAATGAACTCATTCTGAGTATTCCCTATCACCCTCCACTTGAGCCAATACTCAAAAAGATAATAAATTGAAGCTGGGGACGGTTAATGGTAGCATTTTAGCTGTTGTCATCCGCTCCCTTTCCAATCAAACTTTTTCTTTCTCAGCTTGCGGCAAGGAAAAGTACTAACAAGGAATATTTATGTTCAATATACTGGTTGTTGTCGGTAGTCTCCGCAAAGAATCCTTCAATAGAAAATTAGCCCTTGCATTAGATAAGCTCAATCATCCACAGTCAAAATTTTCACTTGCACAAATCAATGATATCCCGTTATTTAATCAAGACCTTGAACAGGATTTACCCGCTGCTGTCGTTAGATTAATACAAGAAATTTCCCAAGCTGATGCTATTTTGTTAGTAACGCCGGAATATAATCGCTCAATACCTGGCGTGTTAAAAAATATCATAGACTGGGGCTCTAGACCCTATGGTCAGAATTCCTGGAGGGGCAAACCAACGGCAATTATCGGCACCAGCCAAGGCAACGTCGCCACAGCCTGTGCACAAGCCCATTTACGCAGTATTATGGTTGCAATAGATGCTATTCTCTTAGGGCTTCCTGAGGTTTATCTCATCTATAAAGAAGGATTAATTGATGAGGCTTTCAATATTACTGTAGAGTCCACCCAAAAATTTCTCCAAGGTTTTTTGGAGCGCTTCGCACAATGGATTGAGCTGCATCATCAAAATCGGCAAACAATTACATAATTACCCATTTAAACAATTTACTATGGATTTATTTTATGACCCCAATCATCGGCGAATTCCTAGGCACCTTATTCTTAATCATCTTAGGCGGCGGCGTAGTCGCCAATGTTTTATTAGACCGCTCCAAAGGCCAACAAGGCGGTTGGATAACCGTCACTGCCGGCTGGGGAATTGCTGTCATGGTGGGCGTATTTGTCGCCCAGTCCTTTGGCTCACCCAATGCTGATCTTAACCCCGCCATCAGCCTGGCACGCCATATAGCCACAGGCAGCTACACCCTTCCGCAAATGCTAGCCATGCAGCTCGCGCAATTATGCGGCGCTTTTGTGGGTGCAGTCATCGTGTGGCTGGCGTATTTACCCCATTGGCGCGTAACAGAAGATCCGCTGGTCAAGTTATTGGTTTTTTCAACCCAACCTGCCATTCGTAACTATTCTTGCAATCTGCTAAACGAAATCATTGGCACTGCAGTACTCGTCATCGGTGTCGCGGCTATTTTTGGTCCAGCCACTAAAAACGGCATGGTGCCTCTGGGCGTTGGACCCTATTTAGTTGGGATGTTAGTCTGGGGCATAGGCTTGTCTTTAGGTGGTCCTACCGGCTACGCTATCAATCCAGCCCGTGATCTTGGACCACGCATTGCATTTGCGATTTTACCGCTGGGCGAAAAAGGTCCTTCGGATTGGCCTTATGCCTGGGTACCGGTCATAGGTCCTTTATTAGGTGCAATCATCGGAGCGATTTTTTGGAAAATGCTCAACGGCTAAATACCGTTACGCAAGAATTACAATAAGAAATTATCTCCATTAGCATTCATTGGTGCATTGCGCGAAAAATAGGTACTTATAGGTGGAAACAACCTCAGAAAAAACTACATCTATTGATGACGAAATTAAATTCAGATCCAGAGAAGAGTGGTTATGGCATGCCGCAGCTCAAGGAGATTTAGCTACAATAAAAAAACTGCTAAAAGAAAATAAGGACATAAATATTCATAACAGCACCGCCTTGCATGTCGCTGCTTATTATGGCCGTCATGAGGTAGTTGCTGCTCTGCTGGATGCAAAAGCAGAAATTGAAGCCAGAGATAATTATGACAAAACACCATTACATAATGCAATTAACAGCCCAGAAGTAACTCGCTCACTGCTTAACGCTAAGGCAGATGTTAATGCCAAAACTGAAAAAGGCAGTACTGCCTTGAGTCTACTAGCAGAAATTGGCGGCTTCCACACACACCACCTGGAAGTATTGCGTAATTTGCTTGACAGCAAAGCTGAGGTGAATCATTTATCTGAAAGTTATTTTTCAAGAACCCCACTCATGAGTTTTTTGGAGAATATCTGGCAATTGAGTTCAGCTAACAATCCTCTAGTTCAGGCAGCTTTTCATGAACTGATTTATGCCGGAGCCAAACTAAACCTCACCCAATACGAAAAAACCGCCTTACTCTATGCACAAAAATCATTTAAATTTAAAACTGATCTAATTTTTAGATCACCTATTGATGATTTATTAAGGAATTTTTTGCCTTTTATACATCTGCTGGTAGAGGCAGGCGCACGTCCAGAAATATACCCATCACTTACATTTGAAACAATTACTACGTATCTTATCAGTCAAGGTGCTTGGATTGATAGTTTAAAAACTCTAAGCGATGAAAATCCCTTAACAATAGCCCATCTATCCTATTTAAAATCGTTATCATCAGATGCATTGTCCTATCTAAAAACCTCAATCTTAGATTATTTAAATCTCCCAGAGGTTTTAATTGATATCATTTTAGAATGCTTACCCGCTTTAAACGACCCGAAAATGCAAGGTGAGGCAATAATAGAAACTAGATTAAATATTTTAAACTTGGCAAGAAGGCAGAGGGAGGTCACCTTTTATCCTCAATTGCAACAAGCTTTAGACAGATTTAAATTTTCAGAAGAAGCTAGTACACAACTTGATTTGGCATTTGCAACATTAAGAGAATCAGATACATTATTAGGAACAGAAAGAATTAAAAAATTTCTAGCTGACCGTGTAGTCAATGCAATTAATTTTGTAAGACATCCGAATTTACATTTCCTGCTAGCTATTAGTACAATAGTCGGTCAAGAATATTTAATGAATGAAATTCTAAAAAGCTGTCCCAATACCTTGGTAGAAAAGAGTTTTGCCTCTGAAGTATTAGCACTCATCAAAGATGCACAAGAACTTAAGACACAACCGCTCGGACTTAGACTGTTGGAAAATCATTTTTCCCTCGACGCTAAATCACTTTCAAGTGGTCAAGAAAAAAAACTTAAGACTCAGCCGACAAGCTTTACATTCTTTCACGATTATTTTTCTCACGACATTAAAGTACTAACCAATGTAAAAAATAAATCCGATGAACCAATACCATCCCCAGCCTTACCCCAAAAAGCCGCAAGATTTTTTTCACCCAACAGCCAACCTATTTCCGGCACGCCTAAAGTCACTGATTCAAAAGAAGAGAGGGCCCCATTGACAATTGCTGTAGCAAAATTAGCATTAATAAAATTAGCTAAGGAGTTTTTAGATAACCCTCAGGATTTAGAACTTGATATAGCGCGCCTGGAAGATTTCTCACAGTTAGAAAGTTTTTGTCAGCATCAAATGATACATAACACACTTCAGGAAATTGCGGGTTATCTAAACAAGAGCCCAGTTTATGCCCGCGGTCCTGCGCATGATTTAAAAATAGCGAAAATAACGCAAGGTGAAGATTTATTAGCACAAATCAACACCCGAGCAGAAGAAGAACACAATGATCGCGAAGGCAAAAAAAAATATGCACCTGGGTAAACTACTCGTTGCTTACCCACTTTGAAAAAAGGGAGCGTAGACTCATAAGGAGGCCTACGAGGGAATTTAAAGAGTGCAAAGGGGGAAATACCTAATTTACTTCTTTTCCTCATTTATATCATTTATATCATTTTGCATGATACGCTCTAATTCATCAGTCGCCTGCTTAGCAAACTCCGTTAACTCCGGCTCATTTTCAAAAAACTCAAAAGAAGTCTTTAATGTTTGTTCATCATGCTGCATAAAACGCTGTGCCTTATTAGCCGTTTCCTCAGCACTTTGCCCTAGAAACTTCATCACCTCCTGACCCATCCACAGTGAAGAATCAAACAACTCGCGTCGAAAAAGATCAGCACCGGCTTTTTGCAACTCATACGCATGACGACGATTGCGCGCACGCGCAAAAATAGTCAGCCCAGGAAATGTTTCACGTGTTAAACGCACAATTTCCAGAGCCTCATTGGCATTATCTACTGCAACTATCAGCAATTTAGCTTTACGCGCTCCGGCACTATCTAGCAAATCCATGCGGCTGGCATCGCCGAAATAACCGCGATTACCATAACGCCGCACCAGTTCTACCTGATCTGGATCTTTTTCTAGAATCGTAAACCCCACACCTTGTGCCCGCAAAAATCGACCAATAATTTGCCCAAAACGCCCATAACCCGCAATAATGACCGGATTATCACTCTCCTGAATCCTATCATATTCACGTACCGGCAATTTGCTCATAAACCTTGGCACGATATAACGCTCATTGAAAATCATCAAAAACGGCGTAACTGCCATCGACAATGCCACTACTAACGTTAAAAATGCCGCCTGATCCAAATGTAAAATCTGTAAGCCAGAAGCAAATTGCAATAGCACAAAAGCAAACTCACCACCCTGCGCCAATGCCAATCCAAATAAAATACGCTGTGAACCATTCAGACTAAAAAAGCTACCCAAGATAAATAAAATAACTGCTTTAACAACAATCAATAACACCACGGCCGTCAGTACATACACCGGATTATGCACCAACAAACCAAAATTCATCCCCATGCCAACAGATATAAAAAACAAACCCAACAATAAACCTTTAAACGGTTGGATATCTGTTTCCAAACTATGGCGATACTCCGATTTAGCCAGCACTACACCAGCTAAAAACGCACCCAATGCCGGAGATACACCCACCGCATTCATCAATAGCGTAATACCGACCACTAATGCCAAAGAAACGGCTGTAAATAATTCACGTAGATTAGTTTTAGCAATATAGCGTAATATATGCCGCGAAACATAGCGACCACCAAATATGATGATAGCTACTACACCGGCTATCATCAACGCATGGGCCCAGGCGGGAAGCTCAGTAAGAAAACCAGGATTTTGCGCTGAGACGGCAACACCCTGCGGAGCCAATAATGGAAAAATGATCAAAATCGGAATAACTGCCATATCTTGTAGCAGCAACACTGAGAAAGACGCCTCACCTGCTGCAGTGTGCAGCAAACCTTTTTCCTGCAACAATTGCAGCACCAGTGCCGTGGAAGAAAGTGATAACGTCAACCCACAAGCGACACTAACATGCCAATCAAACCCAAGCGCCATACCAAGCGCGCTAAACGCCAGCGTGGTAACCACCAACTGTAATCCCCCAAGCCCCAGGATTGATTTACGTAGCCGCCATAATGCAAATGGATCCAGTTCCAACCCGATGATAAACAACATCATCACCACACCAAATTGCGCAAAACGCAAAATATGCTCACCGTTACTGATTAAGCTCATGCCAAAGGGCCCAATCAACACTCCCGCCACCAAATAGCCTAATACTGAGCCCAAGCGCAAACTACCCGCCAGTGGCACCACTATGCAGGTAGCAGCTAGAAAAACAAACACATTGAATAAGAAGTTATTTTCCATATTTTTGGTTAAATTCGTGAATTGACGACAACCCTTTGAATAATACTACCTTAATCTCTGTTTGTTAGCCTATTTGAATGATATACAAGAGACAGAGGTAACTATGCTAAATCAACGTGAACGTGAAGATTTCGGGGTACGAGTGGCTAATCAAATTCTAGGTGGGATTGAAAATCTTAGGGAAGGTTTTTCACAAGCTCTGGTAGAAAATTCCCGGCTTGTTGCAAATACCTTATGGTTTGCTGGCACTATAGCTATAACATTTGCAGCTACGCGACAATCCAATATTACACCTGAACTTGGGACAAATAGAAGCACTGATATCGCAGCAGCAATAATAGGCACAACCGGAGTACTCTTAATGGCAGGTGCTGTGGGGGTAGAAGCCTATGCTGGTAATCGCAGAGCCCAAATCGCTGAAGAAGAAGCTGCTAGAGATCGAGCACCAAGACCTTAATAAAACTTCGAGTTAAACGCAGCTTGGCAAAGGGTAAATAAAAACCCCGGCACTACTCCCAGCACCAGGAGTAGCAATCCATTCACTGTAATAGCCAGCTGCGTATCTCGGGGATATTTAATCGGCGTCTCATCCAGCGGGCTTTCAAAATACATCACCTTCACGACGCGAATATAATAATACGCACCTATTACCGCAAATAACAAAGCAATCGCCGCCAGCCATACCATATGCACACCAATTAAGGCTTCCAAAACGGCTACTTTCGCCATAAATCCTACAATCGGCGGCACACCCGCCAATGAAAACATAGTGAACAACATCATGAGCGCCAACCAAGGATTACGTGAATTTAAGCCACGCAGGTCATCAATATTGCTGGCTTCATAACCTGAATTATTCATCATGGTAATCAGACCAAATGCACCTAAGGTCATTAACGCATAGGTAATGACATAAAATAATGCCGCGCCATAACCTTCAGGTGTCGCAGTCAACAAACCCAATGTCATATAGCCCATATGCGCAATCGACGAATAGCCGAGCATACGCTTAATGCTGGTTTGCACAATTGCAGCCAGATTACCTAAAGCCATAGATAAAACGGCAATCACAATTAATAACTGCTGCCATTGCATATCCAAACCAAACAACGTGTCATTTAATAAACGAAAAGCCAGCCCTGCCGCAGCAATTTTAGCACCAGTGCCTAGAAATAATACCACCGGTGTCGGCGCACCTTCATAAACATCGGGTACCCACATATGAAAAGGCACAGCCCCAAGCTTAAATGCAATACCTACCACCACAAAAACCATGCCAAATAGCAGGATCAACTCATGATCCACCGGTGTACGCATGATGGCCTGTGCCACCGTACTAATATCCAAGCTGCGGGTAGCACCGTATAACATAGAAAGACCATACAGCAACATGCCCGAGGCCAGTGAACCAATCACAAAATATTTAATGGCGGCTTCAGAACAAATAGCAGATTTACGCGGCAGGGCTACCATGGCATAGACCGGCAACGAAAACAGTTCCAAGCCTAAAAACAACGTGATAAAACTATGGCCGGAAACGATGACCATCATACCCAGAACCGAGAATAATCCCAGCAAATAATATTCGCCGTAAGGCATAGATGTCTTAGGTAAATATGATCTAGCATAAATAAAAGCAAAGAAACTCGATAAATAAATAAACAACTTCAGCATCACGGCCAGATTATCGAGAATAAATGTGCCATTAAAAGTCGTTACCGGAGATTGGCCAAACTGCAACAAGGTAATGATAGCGGCCACAACCAGAGTTGCTTGCACTAAAATATAAGTGACAATTTTGGCGCGCTTAGGAACAAATAGATAAACTAGCAAGGTCAAACACGCCATGCCCAGCACAAAAATCTCAGCGAAAGCCGGCGCGAAATACGTTATTCTAACACCCATTGTTTTACCCCAACTTCGATCGCATACTGATTTCTAATAAATGCCCTACCGAGGCATGAAAAATATCTAATAACGGCGCCGGATAAAGTCCTATAAAAAACACCGCACCGGCGGTCAAAATAAAAATCACGCATTCCAGTGGATTGACGTCCTGCAGCATGGCCACTTCTTCATTGACAATGTGACCATAAAACACTCTTTTATACATCCATAAAGTATAAGCAGCACCGATGACCAATGTGAGCGCAGCAAATAATGCTACCCACACATTTCCTTGGAAACTGCTAATAATCACTAAAAACTCTCCCACAAAACCTGAAGTGCCCGGCAAGCCGACATTGGACAATGCAAACACCATGAAAAATGCCGCGAACACCGGCATAGGCCGCGCAATACCGCCAAAGCGCGAAATCAAACGCGTATGCAAACGTTCATACAACATACCAAAGCTCAAGAACATAGCGCCTGATCCAAAGGCATGCGAAATCATCTGCACCAAAGCCCCATCTAAACTCATCGATGCATCAAGCAAATTACCGGTTTTTTGCACGATGACATAAATCATAAAACAGCCTAAAGTGACAAAGCCCATATGCGCCACAGATGAATAGGCTATGAGCTTTTTCATATCGGTCTGCGCTAAGGCAATAAAACCAATATACACAATGGCAATTAACGACAAGATAATCATCACCCACTCAAGCGCCCGACAAGCATCCGGCACAATCGGCAGACTGAAACGTAAAAATCCATAGCCACCCATCTTCAACATCAACGCCGCCAACACCACAGAGCCACCAGCCGGTGCTTCCGTATGTGCATCAGGCAACCAGGTGTGTACCGGCCACATAGGAATTTTTACCGCAAAGGCCAATAAGAACGCCAAAAATATAAATATTTGCACCGTCATACCGAGCGGTGCTGCGTATAAATCAAGGATATAAAAGCTACGCACCTGGATGCGCAAATATAAAAAGGCTACCAGCATCAAGGCCGAGCCTAAAAAGGTAAACATAAAAAACTTAATGGCGGCGTAAGAACGATTATCACTACCCCAGATACCGATACTTAAATACATAGGTATCAACATACCTTCCCAGAAAATATAAAATAACAGCGTATCCAATGCCGCAAACACGCCAATGACCATACCTTGCATAATCAAAAAAGCCGCTAAATATTGCGATACTTTTTTATGCACGGTTTCCCAGGAAGAGAGAATCACCAACAACGTGGTAAATACGGTGAGCATCACCAATGGCAAAGAAATTCCATCTACCCCCAACGCATAATGGATGCCATAAGCCGGAATCCAGTTATAGGTTTCAGTAAACTGCATGGTGTATTGATGGTTATTAAAATTTAGGTACAAAATTGTGCACAGCGCAACATTAATCAAGGAAAAGAATAAAGCAATCCAACGCGCACGATTGGCTGAGGCATCACCACCCGTCAGCAATACGGCGATACCGCCTAGCACGGGAACCCAGATGAGTAAACTAAGTAATGGCCAATGTGCAAACATTGCGTGTCCTAAGAATTCATGTTTTTAAATGATAAATAAATTTATAATTACTCACCCTATAAAAAGCACTGTCATTCCCGCGCCGGCGGGAATCTATTTCTTTTCTGGCACTGAGCCAAAATCAGGATAGATTCCCGCCGGCGCGGGAATGACAGTGCTTTTTATACAGGTGAGTAGTAGTTACAATAACTAAACTAACAACCACACCAAAAATACAAACAACCCCAAAATCATGGCAAACGCGTAATGATAAAGATAGCCTGACTGTAAACGACGCACCCAACTGGAAATTCGTGAAACCTCATGCCCCGTGCCATTGACGGCTACTCCATCTATTAACTTCATATCACCGGTATTGTAGAAAAAGTGACTCAGCACCAAACCGCCTTTCACAAACACCCGACGATAAAACGCATCAAAACCATATTTATTCATCAATATCCAATATAACCAGTGACACTTCCTGCGTAATACTCCCGGCAATCCTGGAAAGCGTACATAAGCGATCCAGGCACACACAACCCCAAGGAGCGCAAACCAAAAAGGCAAATGCAAAAACGCACCCGCTGCTGCATAAAAAACCCCCTGAAATTCAGCCGCTGCCTGCACAAAAAAATCATATTGCGGTAATACAAAAATACTACCGCCTAACAATGACAATTGCGTGTTATATAACATAGGCTTAGCCATCAACACACCCAACAGCATAGAAGGGATCGCCAAAACAATCAGCGGTATAATAACGACCGATCGCGACTCATGAATGTGTGAACGTAATTTCGCATCAGTACGGTCACCCGAGTGGAAGGTCATAAAAAAAGCGCGGAAAATATAAAGCGCTGTGACAAAAGCCCCCAACAACAAACAATAATAAGCGTAAGTAGCACCTGGAATATTCGCTGACTGCACTGCCTCAATAATCGCATCTTTGGAATAGAAACCGGCAAATGGTGGAATAGCCGCTAAAGCCAATGCGCCAATTAAAAAGGTTAAATAGGTAATGGGCATATGTTTACGTAAATCACCCATTTTTCGCATATCCTGTTCATGATGCAGAGCAATTATCACTGAACCTGCCGCCAAAAATAACAAAGCCTTGAAGCAGGCATGCGTCATCAAATGAAATATTCCCGCAGAAAATGCGGAAACACCATTCGCCGCCATCATATAACCTAGCTGCGACATAGTTGAATAGGCAATCACGCGCTTGATATCATTTTGCACCAAAGCAATCAATCCCAAAAACAAAGCGCCAGAAGCACCTACAATCAATACCAAGCTCAAGGCAGTTTGAGAATATTCATATAACGGCGATAAACGCGCCACCATATAGACACCTGCCGTCACCATAGTGGCTGCATGTATCAAGGCTGAAATCGGCGTTGGACCTTCCATTGATTCAGGTAACCAGACATGTAAGGGTATCTGAGCAGATTTACCCATGGCGCCAATAAATAATAATACACAAATTAAGGTGATGACCGACCAATGGGTATGCGGGAATACAGTCATTGTCGCATTAGCCAATGAAGAGGCTTTATTAAAAACTACAGCATAATCTAACGATCCAAAATAGGCTAAAATCGCCCCAATGCCTAAAATAAATCCAAAATCCCCTACCCGATTGACAATAAAAGCTTTTAAACTACCTAAAGCTGCCGATTCTTTCTGAAACCAAAAACCGATCAATAAGTAAGATACCAACCCTACTCCTTCCCAACCAAAAAATAACAACATGAAATTATTAGCTGTGACCAACATCAGCATA
The DNA here is from genome assembly GCA_035546635.1 of Gammaproteobacteria bacterium. Lineage (NCBI taxonomy): Bacteria > Pseudomonadati > Pseudomonadota > Gammaproteobacteria > Gammaproteobacteria bacterium. Next base: position 19,813 of record DASZWJ010000028.1, on the reverse strand, counting down.
AAAAACGTGAACAATGACATGTAGGAGAAAAAACGCTGATAACCCGAATCTCCTTCCATATAACCAATACTGTAAATATGTACCAACAAGGATACGAAGGTCACCGTCAGCATCATGACCACAGTCAGTCTGTCGATCAGAAATCCGACATTGAGCTGTATTGAGCCGCTAATTGCCCAGGTATACAAGCTGGTATTGTACGCCGGCATTCCTTGCACAATCATCTTGCCAAACAGATAAAGCGCGCCGCAAAAAGCAATCGCAATGCCTAGGATAGTCACCCAATGTGCGCCGGAACGACCAATGAGTTTACCGCCGATTCCAGCAATGGCTGCCCCCAATAAAGGAACGAATATAACGATCAGCACCACCGTCTGAATTGTCTGTTGCACGATTCTCAACCCTTTAATGAATGTATTTCATCGACTCGTATACCACCGCGATTTCTATACAGTAGCACAAGCAAAGCTAGCCCGATAGCAGATTCGGCCGCCGCAACTGTTAAAATAAAAAACACGAAAATCTCACCGCTGGATTCGTTTAGATAATGAGAAAATGCAATTAAGTTGGTATTGACTGCGAGTAATATCAGTTCAATACACATCAGCAAAACGATTAAATTTTTGCGATTTAAAACAATACCTGCCATACCTAACACAAACAGGATCGCGCTGACTATGAGATAATGTGTAAGTGGAATCATTTTTTTCCAACGCTAGATTATTTTATTAACCGAACCCTATCCTCTGGCTTCACCGCTAACTGCTGCGTTATACGCTGCGCTTTTCTATGCCTTGGGCCACGAAATGCCAAACTGATCGCCGCGATAATAGCCACTAACAATAGCACTGCCGCCAATTCAAATGGATATGCAAATTGCGTATATAACAGCATACCCAGTTGTTTAGTATTACTATAATCAGCAGGATGACTCACCACATGATAAACCTGATCCGGGAAGTACGATGGATTGATGACTTTAATCATTAAAAAAACTAATAACGCCAAGACCACAGCAAAAATCGGCAGGTAACGCACTAAACCCTGCATGCGTGGCGCCGTATCTAAATTTAACATCATGACCACAAATAAAAATAATGTCATGACGGCACCCACGTACACAAATATCAACACCAATGCCAGAAACTCACCTTCTAATAACATCCATAACACCGAGCTTGCAAAAAAAGCCAATACTAAAAATAGCACGCCCCTAACCGGTTGCCGTGAAAAAACGACCATGACAGCAGATATCAGTAGTATTGCCGAAAATATATAAAAGGTTAATTGAGGGATAAGGTTAGCGTACATAAATTAATCTCAGGTTAGGAAAATCCATCACCGAAAGCCAGAATCCTCCTGTCGATCCGCCGCAATTTGCGACTCATAAAGATCACCAATTGCCAGCAATTTTTCTTTAGTTAAAATATTCTCACCGCGGTTTTCTTGGTGATAATGCATTTCCTGGGTTAATACAATTGCATCGACAGGACAAGCTTCTTCACAAAAGCCACAATTGATACACTTAAACGCATCGATTTCATATTTAGTCGTACGACGTGAACCATCGGCTCGAGGTTCTGCTTCAATGGTAATCGCCAATGCTGGACAAACTGCTTCACATAATTTACAGGCAATACAACGTTCCTCACCATTGGGATAACGACGTAAGGCCAACATGCCGCGAAAGCGTGGTGAAATAGGCGTTTCTTCTTCGGGATATTGGACAGTGATTTTTCGTTTGAAAAAATAACGCACCGTCACTCCAAGCCCCTGAAATAATTCCAGCAAGAGGAAGCTTCTCATCACTTTTCTAAAGTATTTCATAGGGTTTAAGTCCCAAAAAGATATCAGCTAAACCAAGGTCCTATCTTAAACTGTATTGCAAAAGCCACAACTAAAATCCATACCAAAGTCACTGGAATTAATACCTTCCACCCGAGATACATAATCTGATCGTAGCGATAGCGTGGAAATGTCGCGCGTATCCATAAATACAGAAACAAGAAAAAGCAAATCTTCAGTAATAACCAGAAAAATCCTGGCACAAAAGCTAGCAGCGACCCAAGCCAAGGTATCCCCTCAAATGGTGACAACCATCCACCTAAAAACACTAAGGAAGCAATCGTTGAGATTAAAATCATATTGGCATATTCAGCCAAGAAAAATAGGCCAAAACCCATGCCAGAATATTCCACATGAAAACCAGCAACAATTTCAGATTCACCTTCAGCCACGTCAAATGGTGCGCGGTTAGTTTCAGCTAAAGCTGAAACCCAGTAGGCAACAAACAATGGCAACAAAGGTAACCAATACCAATGCCATATTCCCCCAGACTGATGCAATACAATTTCTTGTAAATTCATACTTCCAGCGGCCAACAACACCCCAACTAACGCAAAACCCATGGCAATTTCATAGGAAATTGTCTGAGCAGAAGCACGCAAAGCGCCAAACAAAGAATACTTAGAATTTGAAGCCCAACCAGCCACTAACACCCCATAGACTCCGAGTGAAGTCATGGCAAATAAAAACAATATACCCGCATTAATATTCGCTTCTACGATGCCAGGACTGAAGGGAATAACCGCCCAGGCAGCCAATGCCGGCGCCATCGTTAACACCGGCGCAATCACAAATAAATAGTGGTTAGAAGATGTAGGAACAATAATTTCCTTAGAAATCAGTTTAATGGCATCGGCAATAGGTTGTAAAAATCCACCCAACCCCAGACGATTTGGTCCATAACGACACTGCATATAACCGATGACTTTACGCTCTGCGAGCGTGAGGTAGGCAACCATAGTCACTAAAATCAGGACCAGAACAATAATTTTTATTAATACCCAAATTAGATATATTAAACCTTCCAGCACATTTGGCCTCGTATTATGGAAAATTAATGCTAAAAAGACTGTCATTCCCGCCTACGCGGGAATGACAGTCATTTTTCGTACCAGAGATGCTAATTACTACTTTGCCGACAATTCAACCTCACCCAATGCCTCACCAAACCCAGCGCAAGCATCTATACCTGCCGGAATAGACACCATACCATCCGCAATACGATCATCAATCACCAAGGGCAAAGATACGCGACTGTCTTTTTGAATTGCCGTCACCCTCACTCCTTCCAATAACTGCAGCTCTTTAGCCAATTTGGAATTAACCCGTATCACCGCCACATCATCCAAAATAGTCGCCTGCAAAGACTTCGCATGGCGCACTAAACTGTCTACTCGATACATAGGCCATTGGCCAATACGCTGTAATCCTGAAATCCTAGACCCAGGAAGTTGTAAATCAGGCCAAGCCTCATCTGGGATATGCACCTGTCTTTCCATTTGCAGTTTTAACTCATCCCGTACTTGTTCAGAAGTAACATAATCAAACCCCGATAATCCCAACAAGTTTGCCAATACTCGCACTACCTTCCAAGCTGGACGCGCTTCACCCATCGGCAGAGTCGCAGCCGACATAGACTGCCATTTGCCTTCTAGGTTGACATAAGTTCCTGAAGATTCTGCAAAAGTTGCTATCGGTAAAATAACATCAGCATAATTTTCCATTGCTTGGCTGCGAAATGCAGAAAGCACAATCACTGAATCAGCCTTAGCCAAGGCATTGTATGCGAAAGCGGCATAAGCACAATCTAATTCAGGCTCTAAGCCTAATAATAAGTAAGCTTGCAAGCCCTGCTCTAACATCTGTTTCGCATTCAACCCTGGCGTCGCGACCTTCTGGCCAGCTTCTGTGTAATGGGGTACTGCGCCAGCTAACGCAACACCTGCACTATTAGCTCCTTCCGTCAAGCTAACAAAATGACCCTGGCAAAGCTTAGCAATACAAAGTGCAAGTTCATGTACTAATGAAGCCTGTGGATGATTAATGGCGTAAGCGCCTAATAAAATAGCAGATTTCTGGCCTTTCAGTAATTGCGCGGCAATTGACTGCTCTTCCGTGTTTGGATCAATGGATTGCAACGCTGATGCAATTTTACTGGGTACTATTTGATCACTTTGCGTAAGCAATGCTTTTAATATGCCGGCTAATGCCAAAATAAAATGTTCACCACCTGCCAATAATTTTGTGCTAATGACTAGATTGGAATCGTAATCTACTGGATTGACACACAAAACCGTTGCACCGTTTTTATTAGCCTTACGCAACCGATGATTTGCCAACGGTTGTTCAAAGCGTATATCACTGCCCACTAACAAAATGCTATCCAGGGTTTCTAAATCAGCTAGCGGAAAAGTTGGATAATGTGGCAGCTGTTCTTGTTTTTGAAAATCGGCTTGGCGAATTCGATGGTCAATATTATGACAATCCACTTTACGTAGGAGTTTTTGTAATAAATAACCTTCTTCTACTGTGGCACTAGGTGAAATTAAAGCACCCATATTTTCAGGGCCACTCGTTTGTATCACTGCCCGCAAGCGGGTAACTGCTGCATTGAGCGCGGTCTCCCAATCCACTTCTCGCCATTGACCTTGGTATTTAACCAACGGTTTGGTCACACGCAAAGGACTATTCACGGCTTCATAACTAAAACGATCACGATCAGAAAGCCAGGTCTCATTAATCAGTTCATTTTCACGCGGCACAACACGCATCACATGGCGAACATCTGAATATTCTTCACCGCGGGTATGAATAAATATATTGGAACCCAAGCAATCATGGGGGGCAATCGCTGCATGTTGGCGCATTTCCCAAGCACGTGCCGTAAAACGAAACGGCTTGGATGTCAGAGCACCCACTGGACAAATATCAATGATATTACCGGATAATTCGGAGCGAATTGCGTGTTGCACATAAGTGCCAATTTCCATTTGTTCACCACGACCAGTTGCCCCTAACTCACGCAGACCGGCTATTTCTTCACCAAAACGCACGCAACGTGTGCACTGGATACAACGTGTCATTTCAGAAGAAATCAACGGCCCTAAATTTTTATCTTTGACCGAGCGCTTACCTTGATTATAACGGGAAATACCTTTTCCATAACCCATCGTCAAATCCTGAAGTTCACATTCCCCACCCTGATCGCAGATAGGACAATCCAATGGATGGTTAATCAACAAAAATTCCATGACGGCTTTTTGGGAAGCAATGGTTTTTTCAGACTGGGTAAATACTTTCATTCCTGGTGTGACGGGGGTTGCGCAGGCAGGCAGGGTTTTGGGAGCCTTTTCGACTTCTACCAAACACATTCGGCAATTGGCAGCAATGGATAGTTTTTTGTGATAACAAAACCGCGGAATATAAATACCCGCGTTATCGGCCGCCTGGATAATCATAGTCCCAGGTTCAACCTGTAATTTTTTGCCGTCTATTTCAATTTCTATCATGATGAATATTCTAAAGTTTGTTGTGATTAATCGTAACTAACTACTCACACCCTTTGAAAAAGAAGGTGAGAGTATTTTAATCTACTAAACATCTTTTATGATTAATGTGATATTCAAACTCATCCGCAAAATATTTTAAAAATCCAGCAACCGGCCAAGCAGCGGCATCGCCAAAGGCGCAGATGGTGCGGCCTTCGATATTTTTTGCGACCTGTTCCAGTTTTTGCACATCACCAGGCACACCCTCGCCGCGTTCAATGCGTTCAACCATGCGCATAATCCAGCCCGTGCCTTCGCGGCAGGGGGTGCATTGACCACAGGATTCCAGCTTGTAAAAAGTGGAAATATTCAACAATGCCCGCACCATACACACCGTCTCATCCATCACAATCACGGCAGCAGTGCCCAACATGGAGCCCGCTTGCATCAAGCTGTCATAGTCCATATTGGTTTTCATCGCCACAGCTGCGGGTAATACCTTCATAGATGTACCACCAGGAATGACTGCTTTTAATTGATGTCCTTTGCGCACCCCTCCGGCTAATTCCAGTACTTCAGCAAAGGGTGTCCCCAAAGGGATTTCATAATTTCCAGGTTTATTGACATGGCCGCTGACGCTGAAGATCTTCACACCGCCATTATTAGGCTTGCCTAGTTGTAAAAACCAGTCCGCGCCTTTCTCCATAATTACCGGCACAGATGCAAAAGTTTCAGTATTGTTAATCGTGGTGGGGCGACCATACAAACCAAAAGACGCGGGAAACGGCGGTTTAAAGCGCGGCAAACCTTTTTTACCCTCCAGAGATTCCATCAATGCGGTCTCTTCACCGCAAATATAAGCGCCTGCACCTAAGGTATTAAATAATTCAAAATCTATACCTGATCCCAAAATATTTTTGCCTAATAATCCAGCCGCCATGGCCTCACGCAAAGCCGCTTCACAGCGATTGAACGGCTCCCAAAATTCACCGCGTAAATAGTTATATCCTATAGTCGCACCCATGGCATAACCTGCGATAGCTATACCTTCAATGACTTGGTGCGGATTAAAACGCAATATATCGCGATCTTTGCAAGTTCCAGGTTCGCCTTCGTCGGAATTGCACAATACATACTTTTGACCAGGTGCATTGCGCGGAATGAAACTCCATTTTAAACCAGTGCTAAATCCTGCCCCACCCCGTCCTCGCAGCGCGGCTTTTTTAAGTTCGTCAATGATGACTTCCGGAGGAATTTTCTCACGTAATATGCGGCGCCATTGTGCATAACCACCAATACTTTCATACGTGGCTAAAGTCCAAGGTTGATCTAAATGCAGGCTGCGAAAACACACTTCATTAGACATTGTTTGACTCCAGGCCGCGAATTTCTTCTAAAATAGCATCAACACGCTCAAGGGTCAGATTTTCATGGTACTCTCGATCATCAATTTGCAACATAGGCGCACCTGTACAAGCGGCAAGACACTCAACTTCCTTTAACGTGAATTCACCATCGGCAGTGGTTTCACCTGGATGAATACCTAAACGCTGTTCCAAATGTTCGAGCAATTTTCCTGAACCGTTTAACATGCAGGAAATACTGTTGCAAACTGCAATTTTATGCCTTCCTACCGGCTCAGTTTGTATTAAGGTATAGAAACTGGCGACTTCATATACCGCTATTTTTGGCAAATCTAGATAATCTGCAACGGCATCCATCAACTCTACCGTAACCCAGCCGCCGTTTTGTTGCTGCACCAAGCGCAAAGCCATTAGTACTGCTGAACGCTTACGTTCGGGAGGGAATTTGGATATCCAATGGTCAATTTCGACACGCACTTCAGGGGATAACACTGAATCATCCCACTTGCTATTTTGCACCGATAACTGTTGGGACGCGCTCATCGGTCAATCTCTCCAAATACAATATCTAAACTCGACAAAATCGCGACTAAATCCGCAATCATATGTCCACGGCACATTTCATCCAAGGCCGCAAGATGCGGAAAACCTGCGGCGCGGATTTTCATGCGATAAGGTTTATTTGCACCGTCAGAAATTAAATAAATACCAAATTCGCCCTTAGGTTGTTCCACTGCCGCATAGACTTCTCCTACCGGCAAAGCATAGCCTTCTGTAAATAATTTAAAATGGTGTATTAATGCTTCCATATCGTGCTTCATAACAGCGCGTTTAGGCGGCACCACTTTGTCATCATCGGCCATCACGGGTCCGGGATTTTTCTGCAACCACTCCACACATTGGCGGATGATGCGATTGGACTGACGCATTTCCTCCATACGCACTAGATAACGATCATAACAATCACCGGTTTTACCTACTGGGATTTCGAAATCAATGCGATCATACACGCTGTAGGGTTGTTTTTTTCTGAGATCCCAGGGAATGCCTGAGCCACGCAACATTGGACCGGTAAAACCCAACTGCAATGCACGTTCTGCCGATACCACACCGATACCTACCGTGCGTTGTTTCCAAATGCGGTTTTCAGTTAATAAGGTTGAGTACTCATTCACCAATCCAGGAAAACGTTCAGTAAAATCCCAAATGAAATCCAGCAAGCTCCCGTTCCGATTTGCATTAATCTTATTAACTTCTTTCTCATTATGCCACTTGGAAGGTTTATACTTAGGCATTTTTATCGGCAGGTCACGGTAGACACCACCTGGGCGAAAATAAGTTGCATGCATGCGCGCGCCTGAAACTGCTTCATAGCAGTCCATTAAATCTTCTCGCTCACGAAAACAGTACAGAAATACGCTCATGGCGCCAATATCTAAGGCATGTGCACCTAACCACAACAGATGATTCATAATACGCGTGATTTCATCGAACATCACACGAATATATTCGGCACGCACAGGCGGTGTGATACCTAGCAGCTTTTCTATGGCCATCACATAAGCATGCTCATTACACATCATGGAAACATAATCTAAGCGATCCATGTAGCCTATGCTTTGATTGTAAGGTTTGGTTTCTGCCAGTTTTTCAGTAGCGCGGTGCAACAGGCCAATATGCGGATCAATTTTTTTGATCACTTCCCCGTCGACTTCCAAAATCAGACGCAGCACACCATGCGCTGCCGGGTGTTGTGGTCCAAAATTAAAGGTGTAATTGCGGATCTCAGCCATTGTTGGGTGACCCTTGGTTGCTATCGGGATGGATATAACGATTGTCTTGACGTATCACCTTGGGCACTAAGGTACGCGGCTGGATACTGACAGGTTCATAAATGCAGCGTTTTAATGTCGCATCATAACGCATTTCGACCTGTCCAATTAATGGAAAATCTTTGCGGAATGGATGCCCGATAAAACCATAATCAGTTAATATACGCCTGAGATCAGGATGACCCTTGAATGAAATACCAAATAGATCGAATGCTTCACGTTCATACCAATCAGCAGACGCCCAGATATCTAGAACTGAATCCACCTGCATCGCATCAGCATCAGGAAAAACTCGTAGCCGTATACGTTGGTTATGCAACAATGACAATAGATGGTAAACCACGGCAAATCGACCTTTTTGCCAAGCAAATACTTTTTCAGCGCCTGAAGTGTCAACAGCGCGACTAAAACCTGTGAAAGTAGTCTCTTCAGTTTCCCATTCTGAAAGACCGTACTTTAAGTAATCAACGCCACAAATATCAATCAGCTGGGTAAATTGGAATGGTGTTTCATCACGCAACGCTTGACAGACTTCACGCAGGTGTTGTGAAGGCAACTCAACTGTCAATTCGCCTTTGGCAACGACAGATGCAGAAAGCTGCTCGACAAAGCGCTGTTGAATTAATTCAGTGAGTTGTTGAATGTCGCTCATAGGTAAAAGCCTTCCCTCAATCCCGCCTAATCACATTCTGATTGCGAATTTTATTTTGTAACTGGATCACACCATAAACCAGTGCCTCAGCCGTAGGCGGACAACCGGGCACATAAATATCCACTGGCACAATGCGGTCACAACCACGTACCACTGAATAGGCATAATGATAATAACCACCACCATTTGCACAAGAGCCCATAGAGATAACCCAGCGCGGCTCAGCCATCTGGTCATAGACTTTTCTTAAAGCCGGCGCCATTTTATTGCACAGCGTGCCTGCCACAATCATGACATCCGACTGTCTTGGACTTGGGCGGAACAATCCAGCGCCAAAACGATCTAAGTCATAACGCGAAGCCGCTGCATGCATCATTTCAACAGCGCAACAAGCTAATCCAAAAGTCATAGGCCAAAGCGAACCAGAACGCGCCCAGTTAAACAGCTTTTCAACGGAAGTGGTAAAAAATCCGGGATATTCTGCATCGACAATATGCGCGTACTCTTCTTTAACTATTCCCATTCTAATGCACCTTTTTTCCATTCATAAATAAAGCCAACTAGCAAAATAAATAAAAATACCAACATAGCATAAAAACCAAAATGGCCAATATCGCGAAGAGAAACCGCCCAGGGAAATAAAAATGCAGTTTCTAGATCAAAGATAATAAACAGGATCGCAACTAGATAAAAACGCACATCAAATGGTAAACGCGCATCCTCAAATGGGCTGAAGCCACATTCATAAGCAGAATTTTTGGCAGGATTGGGACGACGTGGACCTATAACAAAACCGGCAATTAACGGCGCAAAACCAAATAACACGCCTACGCCGATAAAAATAAGAATGGGCAGATAATTTTGAAGCATGACGAAAAAACCCTCTGCATTTTTTTAAAATCTTCCTTGAAAATAACTACTTACACTTTAAAACACACTGTCATTCCCGCCTGCGCTAGAATGACAATGCTTTATATTCTTTTTGTTATTTAGGGAGTAGTCGCCCTTGAAGTATAGCTGTCGTCGTAACCTGCCATTCTGAACCTAAACTAATAATAACAATGTTAGGATGATCCAATATGGTGCCGAAGGTCGGACTCGAACCGACACGGCTTTCGCCACTGCCCCCTCAAGACAGCGTGTCTACCAGTTCCACCACTCCGGCTATTATTTTTTACTTCGCTTTATCAGGTTGAGCAGGCATAGGCGACTGGGTAGTAGTTCCTTCCAGTGGCGGTGTTGCCTTTGGCGCTGTACTCTCTCCTGCATTGATCGATGTTGGTATTTCCTGAGTCTGGTTTACAGGAAGCGGTAAAGGATTATGTTGTGGCGCTTGCCGACCAATAATTAAACTTAATATCGTGCTGGTAATAAAAAAAACAATAGCCAACCCGCCAGTCAACTTCACTAAAAACGGTGTTGAGCCTTGGCTACCGAACATTGTGCTAGAACCGCCACCAGAAAAACCTGCGCCAGCATCTGCGCCTTTACCACGTTGAATCAAAATCAAGCATACAATACAAATCGACACTAAAATATGTAATAGGGTAATTATTTGTTGCATGATAGTGCAATATCCAAAAATTCTTCAGCATTTAAAGAAGCGCCACCCACCAATCCGCCATCAATATCCGGCATGGCTAATAGTAGAGCAGCACCATCGCGCTTGAGGCTGCCACCATACAAGATTCGCAAGTTTTCAGCAACCTTTATATCATATTCTGCAACCCAGCTGCGAATTTTCGCATGGACTTCTTGTGCTGTTTCCGGCTGTGCTGTCAAACCGGTGCCTATTGCCCAAACCGGTTCATAGGCAATCACCGCTTGCTCCAAACTTTTAACGCCAGTCGGTAGAGTCAATATGGCATTCAACTGGGTTCGCAATACATCATAAGTTAATCCTTGCTCACGTTCTTGCAAGGTTTCACCTACACACAAGATTGGCGATAGGCCTGCGCGTAGTGCTGCCTGATATTTAGCAGCCACCCATTCATTGGTCTCACCAAATAAAGTGCGGCGTTCTGAATGACCTACTAATACATAACGACAGCCAAAATCACGCAACATCTCTGCGGAAACTTCACCAGTAAACGCACCCGATGGCTCTGGCGCTAAATTTTGACCACCCCAGGCAATAGTACCACTGGCTAGCAACCGCCGAGTCCGCTCTAAAAACACAAATGCGGGGAATACCGCAAGTTCGGCTGTAACTGAAGCCGCACCTTTGCTTAAGGCACGCAATAAGGCATCTACACTGGCACAGCTGCCATTCATTTTCCAATTACCGGCAATTAAAGGTTTACGCATTATTTTTTCCTACAAATAAATTCAAAATATTAAAGCGGAGAGGGTGATAAAGAATCTAATTCAGCCATTTCTTTCAAATGCGAAGAGGCTAAATGGGTTGTTCTTGCGAGTCTGTTTCTGGGTGCAGTCACTGGAGAATCCGATCTGAAACCTTGCCTTGCCGCTGGGGACAGGACAAATAGCGGGTGAGACGCTGAAAACTCCGAATAGTTACGAGCATAATCGGCCGGGGTTAAGCCTGATGCATCAGGCACTATTCTAGGCCTATAATTAAGCACACATCTTACAGTCTCAGCATTGTTAGTAAACACGGCATGATGTAAGACAGTATAACCTGTGGGATCGCGATCGCTTACATAAGCCCCCCGATCTATCATAAATTGAATTCCCCTAATATCATTATTGATGACACAACATATCAAAGGCGTTCTTCCAGAAGCATCTCGGGTGTCAATAGGTAAACCCTTCTTCCTCATTTCCTGAACCAATGATGTTCTAACTTTATCAGTGCTAGCAAGATGCAACGCAGTAGTCCCACACAAAACATTAAAATGCACATCATCAGGGTGACTGCCTTCTAGAGGAAAATCACAACGTCTACGTGATTTGAAATCAACAGGCACTCCACCGGCAATGATAGCTTTTATTACGCCAGCTTCACCCCGCATTGCTGCATAAAGCAAACACATTCCATCACGTTCTGATTGACTAAAGATTAATGATTCAACCCAATCCTCAAAACGCTCGTCTGATTTAAAAACATTAGCATCAAATTTTTTATCAAATTTATTTTTTTTATCTTCAGCAAGTTCGTAACTCATTTGATGTTCTCCAATTTTTATTGTTATTTTTGCTACTTACCCACAGAATCATCAGAGCACATTATTTTTATAATTATTGCTGTTTCTTAACTACCTCAACCAATTCTTTAGCCAATGTATTGACATGATCGTCGTTTTCCCCTTCTACCATAACACGAATAACCGGCTCTGTCCCAGAAGCACGCAATAACACCCGGCCAGAGGCGCCAAGTTTTTGTTCGGCATAGGTCACTGCTTGTTTGATCGTTTCATGATTGGCAACGGCAAATGGTTGTGTCACTGGGACATTAATCAATACTTGCGGTACCTTAGCCATACCTTGTTTAATTTCATGCAAAGACTGTCCGGCTTCACACATGGCACGCAGGACTTGTAATGCTGAGATAATTCCATCACCCGTTGTCGTTAAACCTAAATTCACGATATGTCCTGAAGGTTCACCACCTAGCATCCAACCCGCCTCTTTGAGTTGCTCCATCACAAAGCGGTCACCAACTTGAGCGCGGATAAAATTAATTTTCAAATCACGCATTGCTAGCTCAAAGCCAAAATTACTCATAATGGTGCCTACCACCCCGCCTGTTAAGCGTCCTTTTTGGTAGCTGTCACGCACCATGATAAACAATAATTCATCCCCATCGACAATCTCACCCTTGTGATCCACCATAATCACACGGTCACCATCGCCATCAAATGCAATACCTAGATGCGCATCTTCTGCCAATACTTTTTCTCTTAATACATCGGGACAAGTAGAACCGCACTTTGCATTGATATTTAAACCATTCGGTTCCGCACCTAAAGTAACCACCTTAGCTCCCAATTCACGAAACACATGCGGAGCTACGTGATAAGTCGCACCATGTGCGCAGTCAACGACTATTTTCATACCAGTGAGCGTCAGTCCATTAGGTACGGTACTTTTACAGAATTCGATATAGCGACCGGCAGCGTCTTCAATACGCACGGCTTTGCCTAGTTTTGCTGAATCCACCGTGACCATGGGCTGACTTAACTGAATTTCTATGGCTTGCTCAATGGCAACAGGTATCTTCACGCCTTGAATGGAAAAAAACTTAATGCCGTTATCGTAATAAGGATTATGCGATGCACTGATGACAATGCCGGCTTGGGCACGGAAAGTGCGGGTCAGATAAGCAATGGCAGGGGTAGGCATAGGCCCCAACAAGTGAATGTCTATGCCGGCTGCAGATAAACCCGCCTCCAACACCGACTCCAGCATATAACCGGAAATCCGGGTATCTTTACCTATTAGTACCTTGCCACCATTGCCACGACTTAACACCATGCCAGCCGCCCAACCCAACTTAAGGATAAATTCCGGGTTAATCAATGACGCACCGACAGAGCCACGAATACCGTCAGTGCCAAAATATTTTGGAGTTTGAACCATTATCATTTACCTCGGAAGTTATTGTGCTGGCAAATATGTGTTAACTGCACAAGAAATAGCCCCTGCCACTTTGATCGCCTCTACCGTTGCCTTAACATCATGCGCACGAATAATAGATGCGCCATTATTTACTGCGATTGCAGCGGCAGCTAGACTACCGTAAAGCCTTTCTTCTGCCGGCAAATCCAGCAACTCTCCAATAAACATCTTTCGCGATACCCCAACTAAAATAGGTACGCCTAGTTTTCTAAATTTATGCAAATGTGCCAATAATTGCAAATTTTGCTGTAGGTCTTTGCCAAAATTACCACTACCTATGCCTGGGTCTATTACAATCTGGCTACGTGGAATGCCAGCTGACTCACAAATTTCCAGACGCTGTTGTAAAAACTCACTCACGCTATCTATAGGAAAAACGCCTAAAGGGTCTGCCGCAACTGCAACGTCTTTACCATAAGGAAAAGACATATGCATGATACATATGGCAGCTCCCAACTGCAAAGCAACCTCTAGCGCCCCTGGCTCCCGCAATGCTCGCACGTCATTAATAAAACCTGCTCCTGCCAAAACCGCTTCACGCATCACTTCAGGCTTGCTGGTATCGATAGAAATCGGCACTGATAATTCACGCGCCAATGCCGTGATAACGGGAATAACACGCTCCAACTCCTCCTGCAAGGAAACTACTGGATGTACCCCTGGATTTGTGGGTTCACCACCTACATCAATAATAGCGGCGCCATCGGCAACCATTTGTTTGGCATGGTTTACCGCTTGATCTACAGATTGAAAGCGTCCAACGGCAGAGAAAGAATTGGGAGTGATGTTGAGAATGCCCATGACGCAAGGCATAGATAAATCGAGATATTTTCCGGCGCAGCTTAAAGATGTCATTAGTCTGTTCTATGTTTATACTAGGTTGGAGAACGTTGAAAGTGATGCAATTTGCGCTGGGAAATTTATTATTTTTATATTTTTATTATCAAAGCAAGTAGTCTCAACACCAGTTTGTGGCACAACTTCTTACAGCTGTAGCTTTTTTCCTTCTCCCACAAGGGGAGAAGGAAAAAAGCTACAGCTGTATGAGAAATTAAAAATTAACCTACTACTTCACCCCTTCCTGATCCGTTGTATTTGTTCCTGTTGAACCGCTTGTCTCAGTAGTTTCCTTAACTGGCTCCAGATGCAAATCGTCCCAATCCTTGGGTGCACGCGCTGGCTTACCTGACATCACGTCTTTAATTTGATCTTCATCTATCGTTTCATATTTTATCAAAGCTGCAGCCATCAAATGCATTATCGGGGTTTTTTCAATAATAATCGATTTAGCCCGCTGATAATTACGATCGATGATAAGACGTACTTCAGCATCTATTGTTTCAGCAGTCGCATCGGAAACCTCGCGACGTTTAGTCATAGAGCGACCTAAAAACACCTCACCTTCTTCTTCACCATAAGTTAACGGACCCAACTTATCAGATAATCCCCATTTCGTAACCATATTGCGAGCAATCTCAGTCGCACGTTCAATATCATTTGATGCGCCAGTGGTCACATGATCTAAACCAAAGAATAATTCTTCCGCTAAACGCCCACCAAATAGACCGGAAATCTGACTTTCTAAACGCCGTTTGGAATAACTATAGCGGTCTTCCTCCGGCAAAAACATGGTCACTCCCAATGCACGACCACGGGGAATAATACTGACTTTATAAACTGGATCATGATCGGGCACAGATAAACCAACTACGGCATGACCGGCTTCATGATAGGCCGTGAGTTTTTTCTGCTCTTCACTCATTACCATGGAACGACGTTCAGCGCCCATCATTAGTTTATCTTTGGCTTTTTCAAACTCTTCCATACCTACCAGACGGCGATTGGAACGTGCAGCAAATAAAGCCGCTTCGTTAACCAGGTTAGCCAAATCAGCGCCAGAGAACCCAGGTGTACCGCGCGCAATCGCTGCAGGTTTCACATCATTGGCTAATGGCACTTTACGCATATGTACCGTCAGTATCTGCTCACGTCCACGGATATCCGGCAACGGCACCACCACTTGACGATCAAAACGTCCAGGACGTAATAGTGCAGGATCCAACACATCCGGTCGATTGGTTGCTGCCATCACAATGACGCCTTCCTTACCTTCAAAACCATCCATCTCCACCAGCAACTGGTTTAATGTCTGCTCACGCTCATCATGTCCGCCGCCTAAACCAGCACCGCGATGACGGCCTACTGCGTCGATTTCATCAATAAAAATAATGCATGGCGCATGTTTTTTGGCCTGATCGAACATGTCACGCACCCTTGAGGCGCCGACACCTACAAACATTTCCACAAAATCCGAACCTGAGATGGTGAAAAATGGCACTTTGGCCTCCCCCGCCACCGCTTTTGCCAGCAGGGTTTTACCCGTACCAGGTGCGCCTACTAATAAAACACCACAAGGGATTTTACCGCCCAACTTCTGGAATTTAGTGGGATCTTTCAAAAATTCGACTAATTCTTGTACCTCTTCTTTGGCCTCGTCACAACCGGCTACATCAGTAAAGGTGACTTTGACCTGGTCTTCAGTCAACATTCTGGCGCGACTACGCCCAAATGACATCGGACCACCTCGACCACTGCCCCCACCTTGCATCTGACGCATGAAAAATACCCAGACCCCTATCAGTAACAACATTGGGAACCAGTTAATAAATATATGCATCAAGAGGCTTTCTTGTTCTGGAGGCTTGCCTTCAACATTGACGCCCTTTTTCATCAGCTCACCTAAGAGATACTGATCTTGTATCGGCATATAGGTGGTAAAAGTGGTATTGCTACGCGTAGTACCCGTGATTGACTGGTTTTCGATAGTGACGCTGGTCACATTACCTTGATCTACAGCCTGTAAGAATTGTGAGTAGGTCAGTCTTTGGCCGGTCTCACGACGTGGCCCAAAATTACTGAACACTGTGATAAGGATTATGCCTACGATGAGCCATAATAATAAATTTTTAGCCATGCCCCTTAAACCCGTTGTGATGGTAATGTAACTTCATAAGCATTCAGCCCCTAGATGGAAACGGTCAGATTTTCCCAATCTCACCCCTAAAAATTTTGGAAAATACTCGCATACCAACCACGTATGCTGCGCTTTTTCCCAAATTTTTAGGGGCAGCCTTGGAAAATTCTGACCGTTTATGCCTAGTTTAGTAGGGTCCTGAACGGTTACCTTCAATATGCTGAATAGTTACCTATCAGCTGTTCCTACTTCGTTTATAGCCAAACCCTAGTAGATAAATTTCATTTGAACGTGCACGCGATGCTTTGGGTTTGCGGATTTTCACCTGTGAAAAACCTACCCGCATATCCCGCAAAAACTCATCAAATCCAGCTCCCTGAAAAACTTTAACCAATAAACAACCCCCTGGCTTTAGTACCTTTTCCGCAAAAGCTAAGGCCTGTTCCGCAAGCAGCATGGAGCGTGATTGATCTACGTCGCCTATACCACTCATATTGGGTGCCATATCAGACATTACAAGGTCAACTGGGCAATTGTCAATGTGTGTCAACAACCTGGCTTCTACTGCTTCCTCGTTGAAGTCACCCTGGATAAACTCAACCCCAGCTAATGCGGGCATAGGCAATATATCTAGGGCAATGACTCTGCCCCCTTCGCCCACCAACTGCTTGGCTACTGCCGCCCATCCTCCAGGCGCCGCACCCAAATCGATTATAGTCATTCCAGAACGGAGCAGTTTATCGCGCTCCTGAATCTCTAAAAGCTTAAACGCTGCTCTGGATCGATAACCCGCCTTTTGGGCACGTTTAACATAAGGATCATTGAAGTGTTCATCTAGCCAGCGGGCACTGCTGTTGGTTCGGCGCATAGCTCTTTCATTTACTATGGATTAGATTTAAAATCACTCGGCAAATGGTAATCTTCTGCCTCCCAGAAACTGCTGGGATCCATCCAATAAACATCCAGTGAGTCAAATGTTGCTTTCTATCACTCCAAAATTAAAAAAACAGCTAAAAATCCAGGCTACAAGATTAAATCCTGTAATACTGATAGGAAATAAAGGCTTAACGGAGGCTGTGCAAAAAGAAATAGCCCAAGCACTAACTGCCCATGAGCTGATTAAAATCCGTTTCCATAGCAAAGACCGCGCTTTCCATAAACAGGCCGTTCTTTTGATCTGCGAATACCATGATGCTGCCCTGATCGACTCTATTGGTCATGTTAGCGTGATTTACCGTCCACAGCAAGAATCTAAATAATGAACCCGTTTTTGACTGACACAATGATATACCCATTACACCTCTAGAGGTGTAATGGGTATAAATATCAACCAACTCATTTAAATAAAAAATTATGGATTTTACAAATATACTAGTTAGCCTATTTACCCTGACTATACTTGAAGTCATTCTTGGAGTTGACAACCTGGTTTTTCTTTCAATTACCAGCAGTCGTCTGCCGCTTGCACAACAAAAAACTGCCCGTCGACTAGGATTATTGTTCGCATTATTTACACGCCTGATTTTTTTGGCTTCCGTGGTTTGGATTATCGGTTTAACCAAGCCACTGTTTACCATTATGCAACAGTCCTTTTCAGTAAGAGACTTGTTTTTGATTTTGGGCGGACTGTTTTTGCTCTACAAAGCCACCGTAGAAATTCACCACGAGTTTGAATCCAGCACCCCTGAGAAAACCCAAGCCAAATATTCAAGTTTTCTAGCCGTAGTAACGCAAATCGTCATTTTAGACATCATTTTTTCTCTGGATTCTATATTAACCGCCATCGGCCTAACGCAGCATTATTTTGTTATGGCAACTGCTATTATTATCGCTATTATTTTAATGATAATATGCAGCGAACCTTTAAGCCGCTTTATTAATGCCCACCCTACTGTGCGTATGCTGGCCTTAAGTTTCTTACTGTTGATAGGCGTGGTGCTGGTCGCTGACGGATTCCACTATCATATACCCAGAGCTTACATTTATTGCTCGATATGCTTTTCTTTGCTGGTTGAGGTCTTAAATATGCTGCGACAGCGGAAAATGCAGAAGAAAAGTTGAATCCAGTAAGATTAGTCAAACCTCAAATAGCCTGCGATTTAATATTGTTTGGAAACTACGTCGACCATCGACAATCAAAGAGATGTAAACTATTTTCTCAACTCTTTTGTAGATAATGCGATAAGGTTTGAAATATATTTCTCGATATTCATATATCCCAATAGCTGATAATTCTTTGGGATAAGACCCACGATCTGGAAACTCAGATAAGCTCTGGAAAGCATCTTCAATTTTTCCTAATATGTAATCAGCCTTTCGAGGCGCATCATGCATGGCGATATAGTTATAAATATCCTCTAAATCCATTGCAGCGCTATCAGTAATTAATACTCGATAAGACATTAGCCGCTCGTTTTGCCACTACGTAACTTATTTAATGCTTCAGTAGCCACCTGAACTTTACCCTCTTCAATCTGGCGATTGCCCAAAGCTAAAATTTTTAATAATGCCAATGTTTCTTTAGTTTTCTCATAGCTTTCTATATCCTGAATAACCATAACCGCTTTGCCATTCTGAGTAATAATCAGGGGTTCTTGCTGTTCCTGCAAATTTTTGACGACTTCAGCACAGTGGGATTTGAGATAACTAATAGGTTGAACTTGCTCTGAAAATTTCATAATGATCTCCTGCAATGTTAGACTAAATATAGTCTTAATTTAGACCCTTGTCAAAATTAAGAAGTAACTATTCACCACAGGATTGAAACGCCCATATTCTCCCAATCTCACCCCTAAAAATTTAGTAAAAATGCTCACATACTGTGTATGCTGCGCTTTTCCCTAAATTTTTAGGGGTGACCTTGGAAATATCTGGCCGTTTTGTGCGACTTCCAAAACGTATTTTAATCCCATATCAAACCCTATCGGCAATTAATGTCGCGTTGCCTCATCATTTTACCTAACTTTAGGAGGCTCCAACGTTGACTCAGAAATCACCTAACCCAAATAAGTAAAAATTTTATAGTAATATTATCAATATTATCTGTGGGCGAAGTGTGGGTAAGGTTGTGGGCGACA